>NZ_JAUOSO010000001.1:0-535613 GCF_030548905.1 Shewanella sp. 2_MG-2023 | reverse complement strand
TTGGGATATCGCCAAGTGGTAAGGCACCGGGTTTTGATCTCGGCATCCCCAGGTTCGAATCCTGGTATCCCAGCCATTTTAAAGTAAGTAGTAAAAGATTATTGGGATATCGCCAAGTGGTAAGGCACCGGGTTTTGATCTCGGCATCCCCAGGTTCGAATCCTGGTATCCCAGCCATCTTCGGCAATGTAGCTCAGCTGGTTAGAGCACAGCACTCATAATGCTGGGGTCGCAGGTTCAAGTCCCGCCATTGCTACCATATTTAAACGGTAGAATAGAGGGTTACCCTTTTACTACTGAGTTAGAAAGAGCAAGAAACAGTGTTTACTCATGATGTAAATGAGTTTATTCTGGTAAAAATTTGATGCGGGAGTGGTGGAATTGGTAGACACGCCAGATTTAGGTTCTGGTGCCGTAAGGTGTGAGAGTTCAAGTCTCTCTTCCCGTACCATCAAATTTTTCTTCAATATGTACATCTTCCTAGATTAAGTTATACATATCCAAATTTTGGGATATCGCCAAGTGGTAAGGCACCGGGTTTTGATCTCGGCATCCCCAGGTTCGAATCCTGGTATCCCAGCCAAATTTAGCCTCACGGTTAAAGCAAGAGCCCGTCTTATGACGGGCTTTTTGTTGCCTAAAATTTATGATTTATCTTCTCATATTTATTCATTATCACTTATCGATTGAGCCTTATGATTATTTTTGTATGATGGATAAGTTATAGGTTCCAAATTATTACGTTCCAAATTATTACTTTCTAAATTATTACATTCAGAGTCTGCCCGAAATGCCAATCAATCCAATTACTGAGTCAATGTGGCCTGAAATCTATAAACTCCAATCGCAAGTGTATGTGGATATTGAACCAGAGCCGCTCGAAGTCCTTCGGGATAAATGGCAGCATTCTGCTCACTGCTGTTTTGTCTATCAAAATGAAGAGCAAAAGGTCATGGCTTATCTATTGGCTCATGTTTGGGCTAATAAAACGCCTCCTAAGCTCTATCAGACACTTTCTGAGAAAAAGGAGGGTAGTCAGTTGTTTCTACATGATTTAGCGGTATCTGCTCTATTAAAAGGCTCTGGAGTCGGTAAGCAAATGGTTGAGCAGTTAAAATTAATTGCTAAGCAATACAATTACTCACAAATACAACTTGTGGCAATACAAGGCTCAGTCCCTTTTTGGCAAAAAATGGGCTTTGAGATTGATCATGAGCAGGCGGCTAACGCAAGTTATGGCCCTGATGCTAAGATCATGAAACAAGTGCTTTAATCAGTTTTACTTTTTAAGTCTTAAGCAAATAAAAAAAATACGGCCAATTGGCCGTATTGTTAACTGATAAAAATTAATTAATCATTTATCGCTTACTTCTGTCTAGCTGGGTAAGAAGTCGATCGCCCAAATGGTTGTCATTGTTGCAACATCTTCTGCAGGGAAGGTGATTGAACGTAACACAACCTTTAGTTGGCGCTCTAATTTGGCATTGTTAAGCTGGCTTGATTGAATATCAACCCGACTAATGCTGCCATTAGGCAGGATCTCAATCTCAAACATGACTTTACCTTTGAGGAAAGGGTCTTTACGCAGAGCTCGATTATACAAGGCATATAAACGTGCTTTGTTCGCCTCAAGTGTGCGGCGTAATGCTGCCTCTGAACGTTGGCTTCCCGCAGAAGCCAGTTGCTCTTCCTCGGCAATAGCCCCTTGAGTAGCTAACACTTCCTCTTCTGCCAACCTAATTTGTTGGGTGTTTTTAGTGCTTAAAGCATCTGACGCAACGGTTTGATTGACGGTAGAGGTGGTTAAACTCTCAGTTTGTGTATTGGCCGAAGCTGCTAACATCTTACGTTTGACTTTCACTTCTTGCGCCTGCGTTTGTTCAAGGGCACTTTGAGATGCCGGTTTGATATCAAACGCTTCACGCATTGAAAAAAGCTCATCTTTCATGGCTGCTAGCCCTGAAGTTTGTGCTTTTTCTTTTGCGGCCTCACGGGTCATTGTCGGCTGTACTATTGGTTTTTCAACAGGTTTATCGACAGGTTTCTCTTCAACCTTTTCCGGTTCTTTTTCAAGTTCTGGCTCAGGCTCAGGAATAACCTCTGGCTTTTCAGGCACTGGAAGTTGTTTTTCTTTAAGCATTATTTTCGCTAACTGCGGGGGTAATTGCTCTTTAACTTCTCTTGGCACTTCAACTTGCTCAAGTAAAGGCACACCGATGCCGAACACAGCGTAAATCACCAGTAGTAACACTAAGATCTGTTTAAATAACCTATCTTGTTTACTGGGCTTAAATAAATCACCTATGTCGTTAAAGCTATTACCATTTGGGCTACTGCCATTAAACGAATGGGATAAGCTTGCTGCTGTCATGCTAACCCTCCTCAGCCGTTTTACTGGCTTGGCGCTCAACGGCTAATGACATATTTCTATATCCCGTTTCAGCACAAGCAGCCATAATTTGCTTTAACGCCATATAAGGTGTGCTGCTATCGCCAATAATGGTGACGGCACGGCCTTTTTCCTGTTCTGACTCTGTTAACTCAGTACGTTTACTCGCTTGGTATGTAAGCTCAGTAGTCATCGCTTCGATAAACTCAAGGTTTTCTTGTTCACTGAAGTTAGGCTTATCAGCACTATTTTGCCAAACAGCTCGCTCTTGGATAAGCACTGTATCTTCAAGTACTGTGATAACCAGGTTTTCAACTGGCAGTTCTTCAGCAATAGAGACAGGTAACTTTATCTTTTCGATATTTTGTAGAACGCGTACTTCAGATTGATTCACAATCAAGAAGAATACCAAAATCGTAAAGATATCCATCAAGGCAACTAAGTTAAGTTTGCCACCTGATTTAAAGCGCTTATGGTGCTTAGCAAGTCGTTTAGCTCTGGGTGATTGCTTCATGATTTGCCTCCTGTGGTTTCACTTACTTGTGTTTCAGCAAGTGATTCTTCAGGTGCATCGCCTAATGAGATAAGCGGAAACAGTTCAGCATCGACTAGGTTAGCCGCAACCACTGCTTTGTATGAGCGCACGGTATCCATTGCAGTCACAATGGTCTGATAATCGATATCAGATTCAAGCAAAAGCACTATGTCATTTTTATCGATTTCTTGTTGTTGAAAAGTCAGTTTAAGGTCTTGTAAGTACACAGACAAAGCCTTGAAATCATAACCTTGTTCTGTTGTTTCAAAACGTTTAAGTAATATGCCCGCAGGGTAGTTGAGCTCAAGACTTTGCTGAGTAATGACCAGTTCCAATACTTTGGGTTCTTGATCATCTTCAGCTTGTTGAGACTCTGACATAACAGGTAATTGCAGATTTAGTATCCGTACTTGTGAAAATACCAAACTCAGTAATAACACAGGTACGAGCACGATCATCAAATTCATAAATGAAGTGATATCGAGTTCTGCATCTTCGGTATTAGGGCGACGACGGCGTCTCATAATTATTAGCCTCGGTCCGAATCCGCTTGCTTAGAAAATGACAGTGAATTAAGTAATTTAATGCCAGCCATTTCAATTGAATCAACAATAGTCGCAGTTTTAGTTTGCAGTGTTGAGTGAAATAGAATTAGCGGAATAGCGGTAATAAGACCAAATGCAGTGGTGTTCATTGCAACAGAAATACTGGAAGACAGCAGGTTAGCTTTTTCAGCTGGATCTGCACTGGCTACCGCAGAGAACGCGGCAATCAGCCCCATAATGGTACCCAGTAGACCAAGTAGAGTAGCAATATTGGCTAAGGTAGCAATAAATGGCGTGCGCTTTTCAAGTCTCAACATGTACTCCATGATGGTTTCTTCCATGGCGTATTCCACATCTTCACGGCGATTAGCTTGTGAAATTCTGACGATACCAGATTGCAAAACATCAAATACTGGGGCTTTATTATTTTGCGCATGTTGACTGATTGTCGCGACATCACCGCTTTTAAGTGCTTCTTTGATTAACGAGAATGCTTTTTGGTTAGTGCGATGAGCTGAACTGAGATATAACCAGCGTTCGATAGTGATGGCCAAACCGACGACTAATACTAGGGCGATAGGGTAAATGAACGGGCCACCATTTTGTAAAAATGCAATGATATGGTCGGTAAAACTCATGATATTTTCCTTTTTATAGAGTCGAACGAAGTTGTTTTTGACTCGTCCTAAATGTAGTTATTTTTTGTTACTGCTTTTTTGTTACTGCTTCGGGTTAAACTTTTATCTTGGTGAATACACCCTTTATTGTTTTGATGAAGTATTCACACTGAAATCACGTACCTCTTGTTGGAACTTTTTAGGGTTAATCGGTTTGAATTGCGGCAAGATGATTTGCATATTGTTATCTTGTATTGCTACAGGGTTGGTTATGCCTTGCCAAGGCATGATGTAAAGCACTTTGGGTTGCTCTTGCGTGCCGGTCACTTTACTTTCAATTAATACGGGTTTGTTTGCTGTGCTGACGGTTTCAGCGGCATTAAGCTCACCCATGCTAATGACTGATAGCAGCAAGAGTGTCATAACAGCAATAACAACTGCGTTAACACGGTATGTTGTCATCGGGGTTAATGAACTAACCATCTTATCCTTCTCCTTGTTGCAAATTGAGCCCAGCTCGCTGAATTTTTATTTCAACGCCAGCCAACCATCGCTGGGCTTGAACATCATCAGGTTTTAGCAATAAATAGGATTGATAATAACGTCTCGAATCCAATAGTTTTCCTCGGTATAGCTCGAGCAAAATAGCGAGGTTAACTTGTGCTTCTGGATAATTAGGCCAAATAGATAATGCGGTTAAATAATCTTTTTCTGCCTGTTCAAATTGACCTTGCTTTCTTGCTACAAGGGCCTTCAACTGAAAGGCGTAAGGGTTTTTATCGTTAACGGCAATGGCTTGATTTAACAAAGATTCAGCCTGACTAAAGTCACTTTTATTAATGGCGATTAAGGCTTTGTTTACTAATGCACCTGATAGGGTTGGCTGCGCCAAGAGTACCTGATCAAATAATGCATCAGCTTGATCAAATTGCTGTTGTTTCATTAGAGCAAGCGCATCTTGATACTGAGTTAACACCGTTCTAGGTACATTGGCTAAACGTTGCTGTGCTTGCTCAGCATATAAGTTGTAATTGTTGGCTGTTAAGTCATTTAAAGCGCCATTAGTTGCCGTTTGCTTGTTCGAGCTGTTCCCTACAGAGCCATTTGCCACAGAGCTAGCATTGCCATCATCTGTGTTGACCATATCCACCATACTGCTATCTAGGGCATCAATACCGTTAGCTTCGGCGTTTTCACTCGCTTGATCATTCGTCATCGTTGAGCATGCAGACAAGATCATTAGGCTGAAACCTAGTAATAACTTGATGGTGACATGAGCTGAGGAAAGTGTGTTATTCACTTTATTATTCGCTTTATTATTCACTTTATTGTTCACTCGCCTGTTTACTCTCTTACTTAAAGGTTTAGTGAATTGATTCAACGACATCATGTGTCACCTCCTGTTTGTTATATAACGCAGGTGACAGCTCAGTTAAGGTTGCGAAGCTTTTGCTAATCCATTGGTCATATATACCTTGCCAAGCTCGCTCAGTGTTACTGATATGAATTTCAATAGCCTTTTCCTCAAATGGATAGGCGAGCTCTTCAAGCAATATTTCGTACTCTTCCAGCGCTAATTCATTTAGGTCACTAGGGCGCTCAGAGTCCATAACATCAGCCGCTAACTGGCGATACATTTCAGCTAAGTTAAAGGTCGCTTGCGGCACATATTGTGCTCGTTGAAAGTCCAACACTTGCTGGTAATAACCAATAGCTTGTTTCATCGCGTCTTGTTTACGCTTCAAGGTTTTATTTAATGGCGCGGTTAGCTTAATCGCGATAAATGTTTGCTGGTGTGCTTGGGCTAATTCAGAAGCTGCAATAGAGGCAATTTCAATTTCTCGCCCAGCAAAGGTATTCGCTTTAGCTTGCTGCTTGGCGTGGAAGGTTAATATCTGGCGATACCAGTAATATTCCTTATTGGGCTCGTTAGAAACTTGATAAAACTCGCTCATTTTAAGGCGTACTTCTTGTGCTACATCAAAAGGCTCAGGGTAATCTTTAGCGTATGTTCGATAGGTTAAGCGGGCTTTTTCGGTTTCGCCTGCTTTGAGGTAGTACTCCGCAGCAGTATATTGCGCCTCGCGCTTTAGCGCTCCTTTGGGTTCATTGGCAACAATAATCAACAGTTGCTCAGCAGCCAATTCCCATTGTTCTAATGCTTCATATGACTGAGCAAGTTTTGCTGGGATTGATGCACTGAATTGATGTTTAGGGTAACGTTTTTGAAATGGCACCAATACCGTAATGGCTTGTTGCCATTGCTGTTGCGAAAGCAAGATATTCGCTGCTTCAAACTCGCCACTGACTGCATATTTTGATTCAGGCACAGCTTTGCTAATCCGTAATAAATCGACAACAGCAAGTTGCGGATTGTCGTTCTTGTTAGCCTGTGCTTGGAAGTAAATGCTTGATGCTAATAAATCGCGCATTTCAACTCGTGATGTCGCTTGCTGCGCTGTCGGTGTTTGACTGACACTTAAATATTTTAACGCCAGATTATAAGATTGCTCAGCAAGGGCGTATTGGCTTTGCTGATATAACCCGTGAGCATATAACTGAGTCACAAGTTGTACTTGTTTTAATTGAGTTTTAGGCAGCTGTTTACCGTGCTGTACTGGGTTGATAACACTTGATTTATCGAGGGCAATATAAGCCTGAGGTTTTTGTACACTGGCTAATTCATCAGGTGTTTGCCGCGCTACTACCGCTATTTGTTCTGCACTTTTCTCAGAGGGTTGATTAATGACACCGTGAGTCACTAAAACAAATTCGCTGAACTGGGCTAAATCCAGGTAGTTTTTCGATGCAAATGAATATTGGGCGCCGTGAGTTGCAAGCTCTAGAGCGCGTTTATCATCTGGGTAGCTGGCGATAAACTGTTTATCTAAGGCGACTCTCTCTTGGAGAACTACCTGAGTGCTATCCAAATTTGCATTAGCTTGATTTTGCAGCGGTGTTAGGATTTCTCGAATTGTGATTGTGGTTGCATAAGCCGCCTGCTTTTTGAGGGCTATCTGCTCTTGGTTTAGCTGCTTATTTGCTTGGCTTAAGTGATCAGCTTGTTGGTTTGGCTGGTCTGCTTGAACCGATTCATCAATAGAACTGATTTCACCATAAGCGATAGTTTTATAACTGTTAAGTGCTTGTCTAAATTGCTTGGCTTCAAAATTAGCATCAGCAAACAGGTATTCATCAGTGTGAATATCTTTGCTGAGTAAGCTGCTTGCCTGTGGCAGTTTTGCGAGTTGTAAGTAGGTACTTAATGCATTTGCTGCCGCTTTAAAAGCGCTTACTCGGCCAATGCCTGCAGGCTGATTTTGCGCGTTGGCGTAAACTCTGCGGCTATGCTCATCACTAAATGCCAGTAAATGAGGTAGTAACTCTTGTTGATGCTTTGCACTTGCTTGACTCCAAAAAGTGCTATTTAACCCGTATTGGTTAATATAATCATTTTTGAGTTTATGCATTGAAGCAAACTTACCTTGGCGCTGATAAAGCTCAAGTAAAGCCAATGAGTAACGAGCAGACCAAATGTTATCTTGTGCCAAATCGATATAGGCTTGATAGGTCAGCTCTGCATCATGTTGCAGCTCTTGTTTCAGTAAGAATTTTGCTAAGTTATCAAATAGAACATGTTGATAAATAGGTAAGTAACGCGTGTCTTGTTTTGATGTCACCAGCGCAACTAAGGACACGGATTGTTGCTGCTGACTGAGTGAAATACTTAACACTCGCTGCGCATCAATTGCTAGGTTTTGCTCGCGGCTGCTCAAACTGGCAAAGCTGAAATCAGTTGCGGTTAACTCATTTTGCTTTGGTTTATGGTTAGCTAAAATCGTATCGAACACGGATAAAAAGGTACTGTCAGCCTCAGGTAAGCGATTCAGTTTAAACAGTGACCAGCCAGACATATAAATGCTGTTGAGTAAATATTTATCATTGTTATCAGCTGATTGAACCTGTTTATAAGCGCTTATCGCAGCAGGGTAATCTTGCAAGTTGTAATAGATTTCGCCACGCCTAAAGTTAAGCTCTGCCAAATATTGAGTGTTAGGGTAGCGGGATAATAACGATTCCATCTCGATTAAGCTTTCATCTAGCTGGCCTTGTAAATCTAGCGCTTTTGCCAGTTGATACTGCAGATGCTCGTTATCAGCGCGATTAGGGTAGCGCTGTAATAGTGTTTGATACTCAGCGATTAATTTTGCTAGTTGTTGATCGTTTTGCTTGAACTGTTGCAAAGCTTTTTGCTCTGCAGCTAACGGGTTAACCCGCGTATCTTCATCAAGAACTGTGGTTTCAAGCTCACCAAACATTTGCTCTTCAAGATTTTCAGTCTTAATTTGAACCAGACGATATTCAACGTGTGTTCTGACTTCTGGGTTGGGTTCTAATGTCAGTAATTGCTGATAAATTTGCGCAAGTTTTTGGCTTCGCTGCGCTTTTGTCAGAGCAAGTGAGTCCAATGAAACTTGGGGTTGTTGTTTGGCTAAATCAGTTAATGTCGCTCTTTTGGGATTGTTATTAGCTTGAGTATCTAGGGTGCTTTTACAACCGCTGACGCCAGCAATGATCATGCAGCTAACGAGTAGAGATAGCGTTGGTTTTGATGGGGTCATTATAATTCCTCCCCATTTATAACAGGTTGGGACATTTGCTCTAATACAGCCGCCATTTCATGGCGAGAGGCCAGTAATAACTGTTCAAGCTGAATTTGTTGCTCAGAAACAAAGACTGAGATTTTTTGTTGAATTTGAGCTTTGGTTGAGGCTTCAAGTGCTGCGATATTTTGAGTTGTTGTAACCAGTCTCGTTTCTGCTTGAGCTTGGCGCTGCTCAAACGCAGTGGTTTGTTGCTGAGAATTGGCTAACTGAGCAAAGCGTTGTTGCTGCTGACTCACCAGTACGAGTTGTTGGTCGACTTGTTTAAGTAATTTTTTATGTTGCCATAACCTTTGAGGAAATTGCTGTTGTAACTCCCAGTTAAGGACAGCTTTAACGCGGCTTAGTCTTTGTTGATACTCTTCAGTGCTCCGCTGACCACTAATAGCCTTGGTAACGTTTTCACTTTCATTGACGCGTTTAAGCCATGCTTGCTCGGCGTCATTGGCAAAAATATCCGCGTTTTCTTGTGCCTCAGCCTCAGTAATCTTTTGTGCTAACAGCTGTTTTTGATTGGTTAACTGCTGAACCAATTCAGGATACTGGGTTTGGCTTTGTTGTTCGATGATGCGATCTTGACGCTGTTTATTGAGTGTTAAGCTCTCTTTTATCCAGGCATTTTTTTGCTGCTGACGGTCAATATTGCTCGTTAACAGTGATAACTCAGATAAGGTATCGATATCGTGTTTCAGCTCTGGATTTTCTAAGGCTTTTTGCAGCCATTGACTATTAGCTCCCGTTTGAGCGCTTACATTACTGTTTAACAATAATGGCGTTAATTCGGTTTGCTTAATATCAGTATGAAAGCGTGCTAAGTCAGCTAATTGTTCAACATAGAGTTGCTCGGCTTGTTGATAGCTATACAGGCTCTCAGAAAGCGTGTTTTGCTGTTTAATTTGAGCAGAAATGAGTAATGCTGATTGCCAACCGAGCTGAGAGTATTGATAGTCACGTTTTAATAAATCAAGCAATGCCAGTGAAGTGTCATATTGCTTGACCTGCTGAGCTGAAAAGGCAAATAGAAATAGTGCAGACTCAGTGTAAGGACTGTGCTCAGGAAAATCTTGTAATTGATCGAATGCTGCTTGGTATAGACCTTGTTTAACATACATTTGGGCTAACAATAATTGAGCATAATCATTAATGGCTTGCTGCTGGATTTGTTTGTCTGCCTTCAATTCATCAGCTGTCATTATGCTTGTGTCAGTGATTTCTTTATTAACATTTTTACTAGAAACTTGAGCTCGTTGTTGTGGACTCTTTTCGGTAAATAAGCTTTGCCAAAAATTCGTTTCAGTTGCTGCTAAGTTTATGTTTTTAATTCGTAACAGCAGTGTTTCTGCGCGTTGATAATCCTTTGCTTGCATCAATTGCAGTGCTTGGTTAAGCATGACGTAAGCAGATAATGATGACTTTGCAGTTAATTCAGTATCTGCTTGGTTTGGTCCTGCGGCTGATTCATCAAGTATTTTCGCTGAAGGAGTTACAGATGCAGGCCAATATGCCAATTGGTGTAGGATCTGATATTGCTCAGCATATGAAGCAGGCAGTTGAGTGATGTAAGCGATAGTTTGCTGGGCAGCACTGTGTTTACCTTGCTCTATTTGTTGTTCTGACAACTGTAGCAGCGCGATAAGCTTTAGCTCATCAGCAGAGGTGGCGGTTTGATTACCTTGCTTATCTTCGGTTGGTGGCTCAATACCTGCCAACTTATCGTCTGCTTGTTGTTGAATTAATGCTTGCTCGAACGTGGCCAACGTCTCTGTAGCTTGATGATGTAAACCGATGGATACCTGTAAGCCAGCTTCAAACAAATGGCTTTTTGCGGTATCAGCATCAAAGCGCTGTCTGTTTAGGCTAACTTGGCTTAATGCGGCGTTGTAATCACCTTCAAAATAAAAGTATAAGGCTTGGCGATAAAGTTTATTGCGCAGGTTAGCTTGCTGAGCAAGGGTGACATTAGTTGCAGCCGTTGAATGAGCAACTTCAATTGGTTGCTTATTTAGCTCATCAGTTGAGACATCAGTGGGCATATCAGCACTGATAGCTGCAGTTGAAAAACAGCCGCTAACGATAAGCAGTATTATTGCTTTTAGCTGAGGCGTTGCTACTGCATAGCGGCTAAAGTCACGGAAAGTTTGGTTAATATTAACTGGCATAACCGTTATAAAACCCACTCTTCAACTTTCACATCTGCACGATAACTGGATTCATTATCTTCAAGTTTCAATTCCACCATCACGGTTTCATCTGTCTTTTCAAATTGATGAGTCACTGCTCTTTGTACGGTGCGACCTTCTGCATCAACACCGGTAAAAATAGCGGTAAGCTGATGCTGTCCCATTTTCAAATTGCCCATATAGACTTTTTGAATGCCGCCTTTTTCCAGTGCACGACGTTGGCGTTGGGTATATAAAAAACCGGCTACATTTTGCTGATTAATTTTTAGCTCGACACTGTCTAGGGTAAAAAAACGTCCAATATCCACTGACACAAATACAGCTATTTGAGTGCTTGCGGGGAACAATAAGTCTTCTTCAAGAATGAATAAATCACGATTTAATTTAATGACTTGGCTTTTAATATTTTCAAGCTCGCTTGCTACCTGACTCTGACTATCAGCGCTACCATTACCATTAGTAATTGCATTAGCACTCGCGTCATTATCCGCGTTGGCTAACGCGGAACTTGGCTGCATCGCGCTCCAGAAAATGGCTATAAATAGCCCCAAAGTGAGCCATATTTTAAAATTTGTAGATGACTTAACAGTGTTACCCTGCGCTGTACCTTGTCCAGTACCTTGTTCTGTGTTGTTCATATTTCTACCTTGAAAATGGGCTAAATCGCTAACATTACGCAAAATGATTAAAAGTAAACGCTATAAAAAGCGCGGATGACGTTAGCGGAAAAATTGTAAAACGGTTCGTTACCTACGCCACCATCAGCAGTGGGATCTCTAAAGTTGTTGTAGTCGAAGGTGATGTAGTCCCATTGAATACTGGCTTCTGAGCGAGTATCTCCAAAAGATAAGCTTTCAGGCATTAAATAAGTGACACCTAGACCTAAGGTTAAGTCATTAAAGTCACTTAACTCTTTATCGCGGGCTAGGTAGTTTTGTGCATCTTGATAAGGGAATAAGTCACTATAAAATTCAGCTTGAGTTTGCTGGTAGTAACGCACTTTAAATTCAAGTTCTAAGAAGTCACCAATAGGGTGGCGGTATCCGAGTTCGACATCATTAGCATCAATTTCCCAGCTGTCGTTGAAGTAGCGATAATGAAAAAATAACGCCGCGCGATAGGGCAGAAAGTAGCTTGCCGATAATTTGGTTGAAAATGAGTTACGAGTCTCAGGATAGATTTCAGACTGATAGCCAACACCGGATGGGTTAGTTGTATCTATGTAGCGTACCGTACGGTATGGGTTATTGAGGTAACCTTCGTCAGCAATGGCTTCAAAGTTAAGTTGCGCGGTTAAGTTGCGAGTTAAAATTTGACTTATGCCTGCGCGAATACGGTACTGCTGGCTTTGTTCTTCAAATTGGTCATCGCCATTGCGGCGTATTTCATTATCACCATATGACACACCAAGACTTAAGTTGGTTAAATCACCAAAGGTATCTTGAGATACATTAACGCTAAAGGATTGTGCGAGGTAATCGTCTTCATCACTCTGGCGGGCATTAAAGGTCATTAAGGTCTTATCGTTGAGGTATTCTACCCCGACTTGGCCTTCATGGCGCTTTTCGCTATATGGACTTGCTGTACTGAGCACATCTACAGAGGCCGAAGAAATGCTATCGAGGTAGTAGTAGCCAGTAAACGCCAATGATTCTGAGGTCTTTTTTCGAAGCAATACCGAAGGACCGTCAATTTTCATCCCGCCGCCTTCATAGCTGTGATAAAGCACATCAGCGCGATCAGGCTCTAGCACTGCTGCTAGGCTGAGTGGCGAGCAGATAATTAATCCTGTTGTGGCTGTCTTTAATAAGCACTTGAGCATCTTAGTTACAACCACAGCCACCGCCTCCAGTTCCTTCTGCTCCGCGAGCAGACTCACGGGCCTCCAATACATGCGCTACGTGCATATTAGCAATGGGATGCCTACCAAATCGCATAATAGGATCGGCAAGGTTTTGGCGTTCATAAGGTTTTACCCAAGGTTCTATGTCTAAACTTGAGCAGCCCGATAGTATCAATAGTGACGACAGGGCCGTTATGAGGATGAGCATTTTTTTGATTGGATTCATCATAGGGTTACTCTCTGATCAGCTTTTTAATCGCAGCGGCGTATTTTTTCTCGTAACCGTCTTGATAACCTAAGAACACATATCGCACTTTGCCGTCGCGATCGACAATCACAGTCGTTGGCATGGCTTTTACATCGTAGGTCTCAGATAGGCTGTTTGTTTCGTCAAAAAAGATGTCAAAACTTAAATTAAGGTCGGCTAGAAAGTCTTTACCTGCTTGGTTTTCTTGCTCAACATTGACGCCCCAAACGGCAACGCCTAAATCTCGATATTTGTCTTCAAGCTTTTGCAGTACAGGCATCTCTTTTCTACAAGGTCCACACCAAGATGCCCAGAAGTTAATCAGGATGATATTGCCGCGCTGCTCAGAGAGTTTAAGGTTCTCACCTTGCATATTTTTTAAGGTGAAATCTGGTGCCATATCGCCTTCTGATAACGCATTGGCTTGAATCGATACACTTAAAGTAAATAGGGTAAACAGGGCAATGAACCCACGCTTAAATAACATCATTGATAATCCTTTATTTCTTATTATTTAATTTTTGTTTAACTCTTTTTCGAGCTAGGTTGTGACCAACGGCTATAGATTAAAAATAAACAGCAATACCAGTAGAAAAGGTTAAATTGTGCGTCGTTTTTGATGAGCCTGTTATTTGAGTGTCAAAGATGTAGTCACTCATCGCCAGATCCCATGCAACCCAGTCATTGAGAAAAACACGGTAGTTAGCGGTTAAGTTCACCGTAAATTGTTCATCACCGGCAAACTCAGTGTTACCACCACCGACTTCAAAGGAGAACACACTGTTAAAGACTAAATCTTCACTGAAAAATATTTCACCAGGTAGAAGGTTATAACCAATATTGAGACCGTAGTAGGTCATTTCGCGCTCTTCATCTGTCAGTAAAGGTGCGGTGTTAGCAAGCTTTTCAAAACTGGTATATCCGCCTTCGGCGACTGCATATCTGGCTTTGACATAAAAGTGTTCACTGATGTGATACCCCAGATGTGCACTAATCCAAGGGCTATTTTCAAAGTCCTCAATTGACATCAAGCCACCTTGAATACCGACCTCGAAATTTTCGGTATCCAATACATCATCGAGTACTTCGCGGCGCTCAACATCGGCTTTAACTCCGACGGTATTTGATTGGCTAGTTTCAGCTGAAAGTGCAATGGCGCTATAGCCCATGCCTAAAGTGACGATACTTAGTGTTAAACAAGATTTAATTGCGTTTTTTACCATGGTATTAATGCTTATTTTTGTTGTTATCGCTGTTTTCATCATTGCCTTCATTATTCCCATGCCCATTAGAAAAAGACGCTAAAGCCGACTTTCCAAGATTGAAGTTGTTCATTTTCATCTCTGTCGGTTAAGGCCAACGAGAGTTTATATTCTGCGCGTAAGATAAAGTTACGTGCGAGATGGTATTTAACCCCAGCCGCTGCACTCATTAAGGTGCTTTGACGTGATTCAGAATCCGCGATAACACTGTGAGGCTTAGTGTTGATAATGCCGCCACCTATGCCAATGTAAGGGACCAAGGTAAATTCAGGAAAAGGATGGCTGTAAAGCATGGCTTCAAATAAGTCACTATCAGAAATGCTACCTAAGGCTTTACCTGCAGATATTTCAGCACTAAAAACAGGGGTGAAAACATAGCCTAAGTGGACGTTATAAAAGTTAGCGCCTTCAAGGTCGCCATACATTACGCCCGCTTCCCAGTCTCTTTGCATAAAGGCTTCAGTGCCAATGACATGCTGGTTAACCGCTTCACCATGTTGACTGAGTCCGCGTAAGTCATCTTCATGAAACCAACCTTCAATGCCACGCTTATCACGGACTTTGAGCCAAGATGTTCGTTTGAGTAGTACACTGACCTGTTCATGTTGCTCGACAACATGCACGACGGGATAGCCAGCACTTGGGCCTGAGTGAAGCTCAACAAAGGGAACATCAATGGTTAACTGCGCCGCCGAGGATTCAGCGTGAGCAAGATTGGAGTTCAATAACGTTAAACAGAGTAATGTACCTGCCAACATGAATTTGAATGGGCAGGCGAAATTAAACATAGCTTCCTTTTTGTAACATCATCAGTCCTTGTTTATTGTTGTTTTTATTTGGCTTTCAACTTTGTTGTTATCAAGGTTTTTCTTATCAAGCCATCTCTTACTAAGGTTGCTCTTATTAAGGCGGCAGTTATCAAAAGTCTTTTCGACTAATCTTGAGCGTAAAAAGGGGTGTTGTAATACTGGGCCCCAATATCTATCCATTCGCTTAATAATTTAAGTTCGTCGGCTGTCAGCATATTTTGATGGGTTTCATCATTCATGGTATTAAAAAACCTGCTACTGGCTCTGGCACCATTCGTCGAGATAATTGCTGGTACATTCACTGTGGTTAATACAGGAATTGGATTACCTTCGGCATCGAGTATCAATTCACCATCGGCATCCAGTTGATAAACCACGTTACCATCGGCATCTAGCACTTCGACTAGTTTGTCGATAACGATTCCATCCACTTCTTCTTGTTCGACATCATTAAAAAATAACTCACGATAACTCGTCAGGTGAGCGATTTGATCTATTGATGGAGCTGCAATCAATTCAAGCTGACCAGCTGGCACCTGGGCAAGGCTATTATCATCAACATTGCTATGGCACACGGTGCAAGTGTTATCTGCAAGGACCTCTAAGGTGTCTTCGTCTATGGCTAAACGAGGTAAATCCCAAAGGGGCTGAATATGTTCTTCATAGTTGATTTGAATGCGGCAATATGGGGTCCAATTATTAAAACATTCACTGCCATTTGGTGCTGGGGTTGTTAAGTTTTCATAACTCAGATTCATACTCGGGTTTAGCGCTGAGATAGCTGGATTAGTCCAAATATCATCGTAACGTAGGCTCGCCGATAGCTCTGCAATGCCATTGACCATAGCATCGGCCTGCGCCATAGTTTGACCTTGTATTGGAATAATATTGCTGCTGGCATTAGGGTATGCAGAGCCACCAATCGCCCCTGTGTTAATGCTGTCTGCTTGGGCATCATAACGGCCATGAGGTAATTGGCTGTTAGCCGTGTGACAACCCATACATTGCAGGGTTTCACCCGCTTGTAAACTTATCCATTGGCTGTGGCGACCACCAATGCGCTGGCCGTTGCTATCTAAGACACTGATGGCCAATGGTACATTTGCTGGGACTTTAATTTTTACTGAACCGTCTGGCTGAATTGGGGTGTAGCCAATAACTTCGCGCATTAATTGATTTCGGCTGCGGCCAAAATCGGTATTGGCAATATCTCGAACTTCATCAGGTGGCATAGGTACGCCGCGAACGACTTTTAAAAAGCGTGCTGGTAATTCACTGGCTGGGGTTAATGAAGGATCGCTTAATCGACTAATACCGCCTTGATTACTACTGCTGTCTTGACCATCAAAATCATATACGCTGCGAATGTGAATTGCCGCAGCGAGTTCTTCGTGCAACTGTGGATCAAGTTCATTACCAATCACTTGGTTGGCGATAAAGGCTTTAGGTTGCGATGACGGCTGCATCACTAACGCTTCAGTAATCACTTTACCTTCTTCGCTATTGGCGACTAACTGCTGAGTACCGTCGGCATCGTTAAGTAGCCAAAGTTCATATAAGGGATCGGCAAGTGCTAAGGTTTGATCCAGTAACTGTTCATCAGTTAATTGACCACATGCACGGATTTGTTCTTCAACAACAACCCGACAAAGATCCCAACTCAATAAATAACGTTGGCTGTTATCAGGTAATGGATATAAATGAGTTAAGCGCCCAGAAGGTGATAGCGCGTCTGCGAAGTTAAATTTAAAATCAAAACTGAGCGGTAAATCGTTTATGGCATTGTTAGTTGTGTTGTCGGTTTCGCCCGATACCGCAGTGGCTTGCTGGTTATCAATATACTCATCGATATTAATTGTCACAGGCCTTTTTTGATAACTCATTTCATCCTGTGATGACAGCAGCATAAGTATATTGCCATTTGGTAATTGCTGCGGTTTAACAAACTCAATTTGTTCATCTTGCTCATCGAGAGTCATCTGATGAGAATGCCAGCCAAACATTAATTCATTCTCGGTGCCATCTGGATTCATTTTGTAGAGGTTAATACCATGGTCGCCACCCATGTCATCCCAACGGCTATAGAGGATTTGACCATCTTGCAATACCAGTGGGTAGAAATCATGACTAAGATTGAAGGTCAGTTGCTCAATACCGCTACCATCATCGTTCATTAAATGGATGTTGAACGTTTCGTTATCGCGGCTTTCATCGAGAGCGGTGTATTGCGGTTTACCTTCATCGAGTAAAATGGCTCGTGATAAGCGCTGGCGGGTTGAGGCAAATATAATCCGTCCATCAGGGAGAAAGGATGCCATCAAATCATCACCTTGTTCGGCGGTTGTATCACTGTCTATTAATCGGGTCAGTGATTGGTCTGATAATTGGTAACGCCATATATTCCAACTAGGTTGCTCATCTTCGTCGGCATCAGCAATTTCTGGCGCGCGAATAGAGACTAAAAATTGTTGACCATCATCAGATACTGATAAATCACGAATATCTATGCGTTGGATAGTGTCAGGATCTTCAGTGATTAAATCGGCAAAAAGTTTAGTGGTGATATTGGTAACGGGTGAGTCAGTAAACGCATTTCGTTTTACAAATAATTGCGCGCCAGGATTAAATTGGCTTGGGTTTCTACTTTGAAAACTTGCGGATTCTGGGTTGTCATCACTGGGCTGGGTAATGAGATCGCGCTGAATGTAAACCACAGGGTATTCAACTAAAACAGGATCAGGCTGTTCATCCTTAAGCGCGGTATCCGTGTTACAACCGCTAACAAGAAGAAACGCCATTAATGCTTGATAACTAAAAGCTTTATAGCGTAAAACTTTATTGTCAAAAGTTTTACGGCCTAATCCCTTTAAGCCGAAAAATGGCTTCATTTATTACCCTTAATATATAATTGTTATTATTGCTATCGTTACATAGTTAAAATGTAATAACTCTTGACATTATTGCCGCCTAGTCTCAGTGTTTCAATACTTTTTAATAAAAATTATTTTGCCAAGTAAAAAATAAAGTTAACAAAAATAAAAACAACAAGCTTTATGATTCCCGAAATACTTATCATTGTCTGCGTTTTTATAACTCTGCCGCTTAAGGCGTTTGTTGGCTGAAATAACGACAAGGAGACAGTATGAAGAGGCAACTTTGTACGGTGAAAAGTCAACGATTTTCAAATAAATTCAATGTGCTAAGAACGCAATTAACACTGAATAAAACCCGAGCCTTTTTGCATAAATTAACACTGGGTTCAATAATTGTTTTTGCTCCTTTGTCTCATGCAGGGACGTTAGAGCAAGCAAAGCAATTACATGATCGTATCGCCGGTGTTCCCGCATCTGAACAAACCCTCAATGATATAGCGCAATTACTCGGCGATAGTAAACCGATAGAAGCGGCTTATTTAGCAATGGAAACCCCAGCTTTTTATTCCACGACCTTAAAATTGTTCGCCACCCCCTGGACTAATATCGATCAAGACAGTTTTGCACCACTAAATGATTACAGTGCAACTGTAATTGGTGCGGTACGAGATGACGTTGATTTCAGGCAGGTACTGCAAGCCGATATGGTGTATGTGGGGAAGAACAGCCTTAATTTACCAGCCTATAGCACCAGTAATAACCAACATTACCAATCATTAGAAGATCAGTTTATTGATTTAAAAGATGGCTTGGAGCGAACCAGTCAGTCTAGCTTAAATGGTTTGCCAAGTGATGCTACAGCAGGCGTACTAACCAGTAGAGCGGCTGCCAAAGCATTCTTTTATTTAGGTACAAACAGAGCCATGGTGCGTTTTACCTTAATGAATCATTTGTGCACTGATTTAGAACCCCTAAAAGATAATACCCGTTCACCTGATAGAATTCGCCAAGATGTTAGCCGCAGCCCTGGTGGCGATAGTCGCTTATTTATCAATAACTGTTTAGGTTGCCACAGTGGCATGGATCCATTAGCTCAAGCGTTTGCATTTTATCAATATGATTTTAACCTTGAAGCCGATCCGGTTGGTGATAATGGGGCTATTGCTTACAACCAAAGTGGCCAAGTTGACCCCGATACAGGCACCAGAGTGCAAGGTAAATACCATATTAACTCGACCAGTTTCCCTTACGGTTACGTCACTGAAGATGATGAATGGCATAACTATTGGCGTGAGGGGGTTAACCAAAAGCTTGGCTGGGATGAAACCCTTGAAGGTAAAGGCTTTGGTGCTAAGTCATTAGGTGAGGAGTTTGCTAATAGCCAAGCTTTCGCTCAATGCCAAGTAAAGAAAGTATTTAAAACCGTGTGCTTACGAGATGCAGAGTCCAATGAGGATATTAACCAAATTGCGGCGACCACTGAGTCTTTTCAACAAAACTCATACCAACTTAAGCGTGTATTCGCTGAAGTTGGCAACTACTGCATGGGAGAGTAACGGTGAAATTATCTCAAAAAACCTTATCTAGCCTCTCGGTGCTGAGTTTATGTTTAACCCTCACGGCATGTGGCGGCGGTGACGTAGAAAGTAATCCGCCTCAACAGCAAGAACCAGACTCTGGCGTGTATACCGGTCCTGCACCTGCCACTGAAGACATTCAAAAATATAAAGTCTCATTGTGGGACAATATCTCAACTCAAAATCGCTGTGGAGCCTGTCATACTGAAGGTAATCAAGCGCCATATTTTGCCAGTCGAGAAGACGTTAACGACGCGTATGCTGCGACTAATCCGCTGGTTGATTTAACTGATCCAGCTTCATCTCGCTTAGTTGAAAAAGTGGCTGGTGGCCATAATTGTTGGTTAGACAGTGATAGTGCCTGTGGTGAAACCATGACCTCGTGGATCAAATTGTGGTCAGATGAACGGGTCAGTAGCGCCAATACGATTGAGTTAACTGCGCCAGTCATTCGAGAGCCAGGTTCAAGCAAAAGTTTCCCAGATGACAGTGCGCTATTTAGCCAACATGTTTACCCCATTGTTAGTCAGTACTGCGTTGATTGTCATAACGAAGGAGCGACTTTTGCTCAGTCACCTTTCTTTGCCAGTAACGATATAGCTCAAGCTTACGAATCGGCTAAAAATGTCATCAACATCGATGAGCCATCTCAGTCTAGATTAGTGGTTCGTTTAGGCAGTGAGTTTCATAATTGTTGGACAAATTGCCAAGAGAATAGCAATGAAATGCTTGCTGCAGTGACTGCGATGAGTGATGCAATTGCTGTCGATGAAATTTCACCAGAAATGGTGGTGTCTAAATCACTACGCTTAACGGATGGTATTACCGCTTCTAGTGGTGGTCGATTTGAAACGGATGTCATAGCCTTATACCAGTTCAAAACTGGCGAGGGTTCTACTGCATACGATACCTCTGGTATCGCGCCAGAAGCGAATTTATCGCTGACGGGTGATGTTGAATGGCTCGGCAGTTGGGGCTTATCTTTTACTAATGGTAAAGCGCAGGCTAGTACCGCCAACAGTAAGAAACTCCATGATTTAATCACCTCAACTGGTGAGTTTTCAGTTGAAGTTTGGGTAACACCAAATAATGTCACCCAAGAAGGGCCTGCAAGAATCGTCACTTATTCAGCGGGTGATGATGCACGTAACTTCACATTAGGCCAGAGCCAATATAACTATGACTTTATGCTGCGCACTGAAGCTTCAAGCACCAATGGCGAACCAGCCTTAAGTACGCCAGATGCCGATGAAGTGTTACAAGCGACACTGCAGCATGTGGTATTAACTTATAATGCTACAGAAGGGCGAAAAATTTACGTCAATGGCAACTTAATTGAAGTGGCTGATGAAGATATTGCGCCGTTGGCATCTTGGGATGACAGCTTTGCGTTGATTTTAGGACGAGAGGCTTCAAACCAACATGTTTGGCAGGGTGATATTCGTTTGTTGGCGATTTATAACCGCGTACTAGAGCAAGAACAAATCAGCCAAAACTATGATGTTGGTGTAGGTGAGAAATTTTTCTTGCTGTTCTCGGTAAGTCATTTAATTGATTTACCCAATACCTATGTGATGTTTGAAGTCAGCCAATTTGATAATTACAGCTATTTATTTACTGGCGCTTCATTGGTTAATATCGATGGGACGCCAGTGGCTGAAGCATTTGATATGCGTTCAGTTCGTATCGGGATTAATGGTAAAGAAAGTGCCCAAGGACAAGCTTATTCTAACGTAGATTTAGCCATTGAAAGCGGTCAGGCGTTAGCTGAACCTATGTCGCTGTCGGCATTAGGCACTATTATTGGTCTCGAAAAAGGTGCCAGTCAGGATGAGTTTTTCCTCACTTTTGAGCAAATCGGTGAGCATGAAAATGTGGTTGTGCCTGGGGTGATAATCACACCTGATGAGTTACCAGCAAGTACCGAAACCGCGCAAATAGGCTTAAGAAACTTTGCTGAAATTAACCACTCAATGAGTGAGTTAACTGGTGTACCTCAGCAAACAACCAAAGTGTTTGATACCTATGCGCTAGTAAAAAGCCAACTGCCGAGTGTCGAAAATATCGATACCTTTATTTCTGCACAGCAAATGGGTGTGACGCAACTGGCAATTGCCTATTGTGATGTCGCCATTGATGACGATAGCTTACGCAGCGCTTGGTTCCCTGATATTGACTTCACGCAAGAGCCAAACGTGGCATTAAGCAGCGCAGAAAGACCTAACTTGCTCAACCCGTTAATTGGTCAACTTATGCCGCTGAATTTATCGAGTCAGCCAGATGCTAACTTGGTTTATAACGAGCTGGATTCACTCGTCAGTAATTTGTCTGTGTGTGGCACAAACTGTAATGCAGAGCGAACCCAAACTATTGCTAAAGCATCATGTGCAGCAGTGTTGGCAAGTGCTGTGATGTTGATTCAATAGGAGCGTAATGATGATAAAAATACCCACACAGATTACGACGCTTCCATTATTGAATATCGACAATCAAGCGGCGGCAAAAAAGAGTTTAAAAGGACTTCAACATGACTAAACGTACTCATCTTCACCCTGACAGTCCTTTATTGTTTTCCGATCATCGTAAACCCATGACTCGCCGTGAGTTTATCTCAACGGGCCTGGCAAAAGGTGGCCAAGCGGTCGCGGGTTTATCATTAATGAGCATGTTTGCTAACCCAAACCAAGCCAATGCTGCGTTGTCTTCTGACTTAGAAGCACTGCGAGACTCATGCGGTATTAGCGTACAAGGGGCGGGTAAAATTCCGTTTATCAGTTTCGATTTAGCCGGCGGCGCCAATATTGCTGGCTCAAATGTGCTGGTTGGTGGCGCAGGTGGTCAGCAAGATTTCTTGTCGACAGCAGGCTATAACAAGCTGGGTTTGCCCGGTGATATGGCGCCATCGATTGCAAACCCTGATGTTGGTATGTCTGATTTTATTAATACTGATTTAGGGCTCGCGTTCCACTCTGATTCAGCGTTTTTACGTGGCATATTGGAAAAGGTGTCAGCCGATACCGCATCACGGATTAATGGTGCGGTGATCCCTTGTCGTTCTGATAACGATACGGGTAATAACCCACATAATCCTATGTATGCTATTGCGGCGGCTGGTGCTAACGGCTCGCTGATGCCACTCATTGGCTCGCGCAGCACTGACTCTGGTGGCAACTCAATGGCAGCGGCTAATTTTGTCGATTTGAGCATGCGGCCAACTAAAATCGATCGACCGTCTGATGTGACTGGGCTTGTGGATGTGGGTGATTTGTTTAACTTATTATCTCAACGTGATGCCGTAACGGTGATGGAAAGTATCCAGCGCATTAGCGCCCAGAAAATGGCTTCGGTGAACACTCAAGTGACTCGTGATGATGTGATTAAAGACTTAGTCAATTGTGGCTATGTGAAAAGTGCTGATTTAGCCGATCGTTTTGGTGATCCTTCGACGCTTAACCCTGTGTTAGATCCTGACATTGTGGGCCCAAGCGGTATCTTTACCATTAATGAATTTGATTCAGAATCAGAGTTCCAAAAAACCGCTTCTATTATGAAGCTGGTGGTCAATGGATTCTCTGGTGCTGGCACTGTCACTATGGGTGGTTTTGACTATCACACCGGTGAGCGTGGCACTGGTGAGTTACGAGATTTACGCGCAGGTCGTTGTATGGGCGCATGTTTGGAATATGCCGCTCGTCGCAATCAACCTTTGATGATGTATGTATTCAGTGATGGCTCTGTTGCCAGTAATGGCCGCATCGATGACTCAATGGAAGGACGAGGCAAGGGCGAATGGACGGGAGATAACTCATCTACAGGTGCATCTTTCTTCTTGGTGTATAACCCAGCGGGTAAGCCACAATTAATGGGCGCAAGTGCCGATCAAATGGCGCAAAACCAACAAATCGGCTTTATGCGCTCTGATGCCTCAGTGGATACCGCATCAGCTCCATCGGCAAATAACGTGAACTTGCTAGTGGATACGGTGTTGCTTAACTACATGGCGTTACATGGTGAACAAGGCCAGTTCAATATGGTGGCACCAAGACAAGGTTTGGGGAACAGTGCGATGTTAGATTCGCTAACAGCGTTTCAACCGATAGTTTGATTAAAATATAAGTTTATTTTGCTGGTTAAATTGAAAGGCTCAGAGGTTTTCTCTGAGCTTTTTTGTTTTTATATTTGTTTTTATATTTGTTTTTATATTTGTTTTTAATTTTAACTGAAAACCAAAACTAGAATCAAAGTCGTGGCGCTTCGCCCACACCAGACTAAAAGGGAGTGGACTGCGACTCCCTCTTAGAACACCCCACAGCTCCGGCGAAATTTAAACAGCAAAATTTCCAACGGAGAATGATCCAGCTTTAAACTTCATTTTGAGTCCGCTTCGGCAAGCTACAAAAATCACTAACGCTTACGATGGGGCGTCCCTTCCCCTCGAAAGCTAGCCAGACATCCATGTCTGGACTCACGCGATTTTCTTACTTGCCTCAATTCAAATTGAACATTCAAAGAAGATCAAAAACACCTAAAACCTATCTATTCAATTTATCGCACAGACTAAATAAACGAACCTGCGGGCACAATGATCTCCGTTGAAAGTGTCCGAATGCGTTGAGCTAATTTGCGTGATGGAGGCAGGACGCCGACATAGCCTCAGTTGAGCCAGGGATGGCGAATCTGAGGCGGTAGCTAATTCGCTCTATAGCATGAGGAACAACACTTCGTCGGAGCGGCAAGGGATGTCGAGAAGGGAAATGCTGTTGTTTCCCTTTCGTCGGGTGTGGGCGAAGCGCCACGACGTGATCTCAATCTCAATGAACTTTGTAAATGAAGTAATGATATAAACCTTCATCACAATTGAACACTTCGAAATATTGATGCTCGTTTATACAATAGGACTCTGATAGAGTGCTTATTAATCAATACCTTTGCTAACACAAGGTACAGAAACAGTCAGTAGGATAAAATTTCGTGTTCTTCTTCAGTTGAATTTTTCAGCTAATTAGATATGCGAACTAAGACTAAAAACTTGGGTATTTTCGTTCATAAATATTTTATCTAATAAATTGTTGTCCATTATTATGGAGTTAATTAGCTAGGAGCTTTTTTATAAATGTCGATTTCATTAAACAACTTTAAACTTGCAATATCTGACGCAAAAGACTTAGTAGAATGTTATGACTTACTCAACGCCAATATAGATACTTCACCGCCTGAAGCCTTAAAACGTGCTGCATTGATAATGACTGTGACCGCTTGGGAAACCTATGTAGAAGATATTGCAACAGAGATATTTACTAGTAAATTTGGTGCGCTTAAAGGCTGCCATATTGGCAACTATCTTGAGCGTCAGTTCTCATCAAAACTTAAAATGTTCCATAATCCCGGTTCGCAAAAAACTAAAGAAATATTTGATGAGTTCTTTGGTGTAAATGTTACTGAGAGCTGGGTATGGAATAGTTATCAAACTCCAAAGCAAGTAAAACAAACTTTAGACTCTTGGTTAAAGCGCCGTGGGGAGGCTGTACACCGTTCTCAAATTGATATTACAAAACCTGATTTGATAAAAAGAAATGAATTGGATAAGTGTATTAGGTTTATATCTGAACTTGTTGAGATTACAGATAAGGCTTTAGAATCTGTATAGATTTTTAACATGCTATTTCACTGAAAATTAGTGGGGCAGCTCAAAGCTCCCCCACGCTTCCTAGTAAAAACAAGCAACTAATTCTCTTGTAACCCTTTAGATACATGTAAGGTTTGTTGATTATCAATAATAATCGCTTCGTATTCTGGCAATTGGTTAATCAGCGCCATGCCTTCTTGTAAGCCTTTTACAAATACGGCTGTTGATAGGGCATCAACGTAAGTTGAGTTTTTACCAATGATGGATACGCTGACCACTTTTCTGGCCGAGTCGCCGGTTTTAGGGTTAATGATGTGATGATAACGCACTCCATCTTCGATGAAGTAGCGCTCGTAATCACCTGATGTTGAAATTGACTCGTTAGCCAGTGGTAATTGCACCGCTGTTTTTTCAGCGGCTCTAGGGTGCTTAATACCGACAAACCATGGGCGGCCGCGTCTGTCACCGAGCAGTCCTGTATCACCACCTGCGCTGACTAAGGCGTGCTTAATACCTGCAGCTTGTAAAATGGTTAAGCATTGCTTAACGGCATGTCCTTTAGCTATTCCGCCTAAATCAATCCGTACATCTTGGTTTTTAAAACGAACACTAGATTGTGATTTGTCTAAGGTTACTGCGCGGTAATCTATAGCTTCGAGGGCTTGGTTTATCTCGGGTTTCGCTGGCTTTTGTCCTTGGCGGTAATCGTATTGATAACCAATTGAGGCGTAAGTGATATCAAATGTGCCGTTTGTCAGCTCAGCAATCTTGTGTGAATCAAGCAGCAAATCAAACAGTTCTTGATTAATCACAACAGCTTCTTTTCCTGCCAGTTGGTTGATTTTGCTTAATTCGCTGTCTGCTTTATAAGGACTCATTAATCGGTCGATGCGATGCATTTCTTGTTCGACGGCGATGATGAGGTTATCTGCAGTTTGTTGTTGAGTTAAACCTGTATTCTTATCTGCTTCTGAAAGCCAAAATTCAACATGAGCTTGGGTCCCCATGACTTCAAAGCTCTTTTGATGCCACTGCGCAGTGGCTTGAGTGGATAAGATTAGGCCAACAAAACACAGTGAGATTAATGAGAAAGGCTTAAACATGGATAATGACTTATTGTTGAATTATTTTTATAGCCAATAGGGTACTGAGTTATGGGTTATTAATCTAGATTGATTTATGCCAAATAACAGCCAATAAAAAACGCACTCGATTGAGTGCGCTTTTTCGATGTCGGCGCTAAGTCGAAGACCTAATTCAAAGACCTAAGCCAGATACCTTAAGCCAGCGACTAATTCAAATAATTGATTAGTGACGGAACATCGCTGAGATAGACTCTTCGTTGCTTACACGACGAATCGCTTCGGCAAGTACTGCTGACATTGTCAGTTGAGTCACTTTCTCTACTTTTAACATTTCAGGGCTTAATGGCACAGTGTCAGTAACGATGACTTCATCAATCACTGATTCTGCGATGTTAGCCGCTGCATTTCCTGAGAACACTGGGTGAGTTGCGTAAGCAAAAACACGGTTTGCGCCATGTTCTTTTAATGCTTCAGCAGCTTTACAAAGTGTGCCGCCAGTATCGATCATGTCATCTACGATGATACAGTCGCGACCTTGTACGTCACCAATGATATGCATTACCTGAGCAACGTTCGCTTGTGGGCGACGCTTATCGATAATTGCTAAGTCAGAATCATCAAGTAGTTTAGCTACAGCGCGAGCACGTACTACACCACCAATGTCTGGAGAAACCACAACTGGGTTATCAAGTTCTTTACCTAACATGTCTTCTAGCAGTACTGGGCTACCGAACACGTTATCAACTGGCACATCAAAGAAACCTTGAATTTGCTCAGCGTGTAAATCACAAGTTAGTACGCGGTCAACACCAACACTTGAAAGGAAGTCAGCAACAACTTTCGCAGTAATTGGTACACGAGCACTACGTACACGACGGTCTTGACGAGCATAACCGAAGTAAGGAATAACGGCAGTGATACGGCCTGCAGATGCACGACGTAAAGCGTCAACCATGACGATAAGTTCCATCAGGTTGTCGTTAGTCGGCGCACAAGTAGACTGGATGATGAATACATCAGCACCACGTACGTTTTCATTGATTTGAACACTGATTTCACCGTCGCTGAAACGGCCTACTACTGCATCGCCAAGTTTGCAAAATAAACGGTCGGCTATTTTTTTGGCTAGTTTAGGGGTAGCGTTACCAGCAAAGAGCTTGATATCGGGCACTTTATGAACCTCAGGTGTTGGCTTTAATGTTAGTGGCTAAAAATGTAGATAAAATACTGTGAACTGAACAGTTGGTTTTACCGTATTACACCTTTAGAAATATTTTAGCTTTGGCTTAATCGAGTCAATAAAGGTGACTGATTCAAGCCTTTAGCAACAAAACCATGCATAGTTGTTGGCAGTTTTGCCAGTGCATCTAATGCGGTTTGCTGCTGTTCGAACTCACCGAAGACGCATGCGCCAGTTCCGGTCATTCTTGACGGCGCATATTCTACCAGCCAGCTTAATGCATTGGCAACTTGAGGGTGCTTTTCTGCGACCAACTTCTGACAATCATTTGTCCAATTCTTATGCATTAATGTATCTATTGCTAATTTAGGCGTGTTGCGAGGAAGCAATGGATCTTGGAAAATTGCCTGAGTCGATACATGTACATCTGGCACGATCACTAAATAGTATAGCTCTTGTGGTTCAACGTTGATGAGTCGTTCACCGACACCTTCGGCAAAAGCAGAAAAACCATTAATAAAAACAGGGACATCCGCACCAAGCTTGAGACCGATTTCAGCCAAGGTTTGTTGCGGTAAATTCAATTTCCACAGCCGATTTAAGGCAATTAATGTGGTTGCTGCGTCAGAAGAACCGCCACCTAATCCCCCCCCCATAGGTAAATTTTTACGTAACCAAATTTCTGCGCCGCCTTGATAATTGCAATATTCTTGTAATGATTTTGCGGCCTTTAGAATTAAGTTATCTTTTTCTGCGACAACTTTAGATAATTCTGAATGTAAGGTTAATGTTTTATTTTCTGTGGGCAAAAAGTCCAGGTAATCACATTGGTCAATAAACTGAAATAACGTCTGTAGCTCATGATATCCATCACTGCGCTGGGCTGTAATGTGCAAAAACAAGTTTAACTTTGCTGGTGCTGGCCAGTTTGCTGAAATAGAGGCTGAAGTTTCATGAGTATTCAATGTCGCGGTGGTCATATAACGCTTCTTTATTAAAGGGCTTATTAGGTTAACTTTATTAGCTTAACGGATTTAACTGAACTGATTTAACTTAACTAATTTATCGTAGTGACGGTAAATTAACGGTTTTCAAGCATTGGGGCTAAAGCTTGCCATTGATTAATTTGGATCTTGATTTGTACATCAGCTCGATTAATCTGTAACAATCTTGGCACATTGGCGCCGCTTTGCTGCTGATAACTCATAAATTTGACTTGCCAATCTCCACTGATGTCTTTACTGGTAAAGGCTTTAATGCTGCCATCAGGGTGATATGCTTCAATTTGGTCGTCACTGGTGACTTGACCTGTAATCCAAAGTGGCAATTTATTCAATGGGATCTGCATGCCGCTAACACGTGAGATTAGCTGCTGTGGATCTCTATCTGTATAGGTTTTGCCTTGTACATCGATACTGGCGAGGCCTTGTTTTGAGCTTAGCGACAGTACCGTTGTGCCAATCACAGTAGTGAGTGTTAACTCATCATGAGGCTGATTAAAGCTATGGTCATGAAACCAGAATAGATTAGTACTGAATTTGTCGGCGTCAGAACGAAAAGCAAGCTTACCTTGTAACTCCCAAGCTTTAGTTTCACTAGCTTGGTTAACATCAATATTGGTGAGTTTATGGGGAGGCTTAACCGAACAAGCGGTAAGAAAAAGACAACAAACTAACATCATGCGTTGCAGGGAAAATGTTAAATATCGCAAAAGAATTCGCTACCTATATATAGTGATGCTTTATTCTACTGACCTAAAGCACGATTGTAAAAATCCATTTAGATATTTGGGTTTTTATTAACCTATAGAAGTAAATATAGTAAGAAAGCTTTGCTTGTTAGGCGTTTATAGGCATCATAATGTTTAATAGAATTGGTCAACTTTCCTATATTTTTGTTAACAAGATAGAATAATTAGAAAAAATATAGACAATTATTCGGTTTTGTTAAGCCAATTGTGTTTTTAGTTTTATCAATTAAGTAGAATAGCCTAATTAATGATCCCGCGAAGAACTTAAAACGAGTCAAATGAGCCTAGTAGCAATCGGAATAAATCATAAAACCGCCACAGTCGACCTTCGCGAGAAAGTCGCTTTTTCACCAGATAAAATTCATGACGCCATGAAGAGTCTGGCGAGCCGCACTAGTTCTGGCGAAGCCGTTATCGTGTCGACCTGTAATCGCACCGAACTCTATTGTAATAATGGCTCTAAAGCAGACATTATTGAGTGGCTTGAGGATTATCATGACTTAACTCACGAAGAGTTGTTGCCATGTATCTATAGCTATGAAAATCAAGAGTGCGTTAAGCATTTGATGCGCGTATCTTCGGGTCTTGATTCATTAGTGCTAGGTGAACCGCAAATTTTAGGGCAAGTGAAGCAAGCCTTCGTTAAAGCCAAAGAAGCGGGTACTACGGCAGTAACGATTGATCGCCTATTTCAAAATACTTTCTCTGTCGCCAAAAAAGTGCGCACCGAAACTGAAATCGGCGCCGCTGCTGTTTCAGTCGCATTTGCAGCTGTTAGCATGGCGAAACATATTTTCTCCTCACTGAGTACCACCAATGTGTTGCTAATTGGTGCGGGTGAAACCATTGAACTGGTTGCTAAGCATTTAAAAGACAATGACGTCGCCGGTATTGTGGTTGCTAACCGAACGGTTGAGCGTGCACAAGCCATGTGTGAAGAGTTCAATGCCACAGCAATTACCTTACAAGAAATACCAGACTATCTACCTAAAGCCGATATCGTGATATCCTCTACCGCCAGTCCATTACCGATATTAGGTAAAGGTATGGTTGAAAAGGCGCTGAAACAACGTCGTCATCAACCTATGTTATTAGTTGATATTGCCGTTCCACGAGATATTGAAGCAGAAGTTGGCGAATTAGACGATGCTTTCCTTTATACTGTGGACGATTTGCACAGCATCATTGAACAGAACATGGCTTCGCGTAAAGAAGCCGCCGAGCAGGCAGAGATAATTGCCGATGAACAAGCCCATGTATTTATGGAGTGGGTGAGATCGTTAGAGTCTGTAGATAGTATTCGAGAATACCGTAGCCAAAGTTTGGCAATTAAAGACGAATTAGTAGAACGCGCCTTGAACAAATTGACTCAAGGTGGTGACAATGAGCAAGTGATTTTAGAGTTAGCTAATCGCCTCACAAATCGCTTAATCCATGCACCGACACAAGCGTTAACATCTGCTAGTCGTCAAGGGGACTTGAATACCTTAGGCCAATTACGCGTCACGCTTGGTTTAGATAAAAATTAAGGTAACAGAGTTAAATGAAAGAGTCGGTTATTCGCAAGCTGGAAGGCTTGCTTGAACGTAATGAAGAAGTGTTAGCATTACTAAGTGATGCGAGTGTAATTGCGGATCAAGACCGCTTTCGTGCCTTATCAAAAGAATTTTCTCAATTAGAAGACATCGTTAAAAGCTTCACTTCATTTCAAGAGGCTCAAGGTAACCTTGAGTCTGCAAACGAAATGTTAGCTGAAGATGACGCTGAAATGCGCGAAATGGCGCAAGAAGAAATCAAAGAAGCAAAGTCTGAAATTGCCCGTCTTGAAGACGAATTGCAAATTTTGCTCCTACCTAAAGATCCTAATGACGATCGTAACGCCTTTATTGAAATCCGCGCAGGTGCGGGTGGTGATGAAGCGGCAATTTTTGCTGGCGACTTATTCCGTATGTATTCACGTTACTGTGAATCAAACAAGTGGCAGCTTGAAATCATGAACGCTAACGAAGGCGAACATGGTGGCTTTAAAGAATTGATCGTTCAAGTTTCTGGTGAAGGTGTTTACGGTAAGCTTAAGTTTGAATCTGGCGGACATCGTGTTCAACGTGTACCAGAAACAGAATCACAAGGCCGTGTACATACTTCTGCTGTTACTGTGGTTGTATTGCCAGAAGTACCAGAAGCGGAACAAATTTCGATTAACCCAGCTGACTTAAAAGTCGATACTTTCCGCGCATCAGGTGCGGGTGGTCAGCACGTCAACAAAACCGATTCAGCAATCCGTATTACTCACGTACCATCAGGTATTGTGGTGGAATGTCAGGATCAACGTTCGCAACATAAAAACCGTGCACAAGCAATGAGTGTGCTTTCGGCACGTTTGCAAGCGGTTGAAGATGAAAAGCGCCGTAGTGAAGAAGAATCAACTCGTCGTAACTTGGTTGCCAGTGGCGATCGCTCTGAGCGTATTCGTACTTATAACTTCCCACAGGGTCGTATGAGTGAGCATCGTATCAACTTAACCTTATATCGCTTAAATGAAATCATGGAAGGCGACTTAAACGTTATCATTGAGCCATTGATGCAAGAAGAACAAGCCGATTTGCTTGCAGCATTAGCTGACGATTAATTTCAAAGACTTATTTTAATAGCAAGTTTTAATAGCTAGTTTCAATAGCTAGCTTCAATAGTTATTAAAATGACTAAGGAACGACGTTGCCACAATCTTCTTTTTCTACCATTGCGGAATCTTTGCAGTGGGCGTATAGCCAATTAGTCGACTCATCCGAGTCGGCTAACATCGATGCAGAAGCCTTGCTTCTGCATTGTCTTAATAAACCCCGTAGTTACCTTTATACTTGGCCTGAAAAAGTGCTTACTGCCGATCAGTTTCATGCTTATAAAGCCATGATTGAAAAGCGTAACCAGGGAACACCTGTTGCTCATATTATTGGTGAACGTGAGTTTTGGTCGCTGCCATTTATTGTTAATGCTACTACGCTTATTCCGCGTCCTGATACGGAAATTTTAGTGGAAACTGCTCTAAATTTGCCTTTGGAGAAAGATGCTAAAATATTGGATTTAGGCACAGGAACAGGGGCAATTGCACTTTCGCTGGCGTCAGAGCGACCACAATGGCATATGACTGCAATCGATAAAGTCGACGATGCGGTTGAACTGGCTAAAGCCAATCGTGAAAACCTCAATTTGCCCCAGGTAAACATCTTGCAATCAGATTGGTTTAGCGCAGTTGCCCATCAAGATTTTAATTTGATTGTTTCTAATCCGCCTTATATTGACGAAACCGATGTTCACCTTGATTTAGGTGACGTACGTTTTGAGCCATCAAGTGCGTTAACTGCAGCTGAACAAGGCTATGCCGATTTATTCCATATTGCCGAGCATGCAACAGCCTATCTATCTGAAGGCGGCTATTTATTACTAGAGCATGGTTTTGAGCAAGCGTTAGTGGTCAGAAAAAAGTTAATTGATCTTGGCTATGACAATGTGGCGACAGTGCGAGATTTTGGTAGTAATGACCGCTGCACATTAGGGCAATGGCAAGGTTAATTAAGCTTTTGAACCTAAGGTCTTCTTCAATAAAGTCGATGGCTGACTAGGCTATAAAAAGGCGGTTTTGCCTAACGTTGCTATCCGGTTGCTTGATGAAGTAAACTAGCGTCCATTTTATCTGTAGCTCAAAGAGAAAAACAATAATGGAAACCTTTTACAGTCTATACCCTGCTGTTAAGCACACCCACTTAACCTTCATTTTATTAAGTGTGGTATTCTTTATTACTCGCTTTGTCCTGCATATGCGCCAATCTCCAGTGATGGACAAGAAGTTCATCAAGGTTGCACCGCATGTAATTGATACCTTCTTATTATTGTCAGGACTGACATTGTGCTTCATGATCAAGCAGTATCCTTTTGTGGATGCGTGGATGACAGAGAAGTTTCTTGCAGTACTTGCTTACATCGGTCTAGGTGTAATGGCATTAAAAGGTGACCGCAATAAATTCTTTAAAATCTTTGCCTTTTTAGGCGCTATTGGATGGCTCGTATTAGCTGCCAGGCTGGCTCATTTTAAACAAGTTGTATTAATGGGTTAATAGAGTTTCATGGCTAAACATCAAATGAATGATGCAGTGAAGATCCCCGACACTGCATTCGAAATTACGCAGCATTTAGGTTTTTCTCAAGAGAAAAAAGCATTATGGGCTTGGTATGAAATTGCCGGTTCAGTAATGAGCTTACATGTTGAAGATCCGCAACAACGTTTTGAAGGTTTACTGCGTTGGTTTTATACCGACTTAGGCTTTTGTGCGCGTGAAGATTATTTCAGTGTTGAAGCTGCCGATTTAGGCAGTTGTATTATGAGCCGTCAAGGCAATAGTACAACACTGGCAACGGTCATGATCTTATTGGCTAAGCAGCTTGATATCACCTTAGATGCAGTGCTGCTTCCCGGTCAAACAGTGGTCCGTTCAAGAATTAATGACAATATCGTGTATATCGATCCGTTAACGGGTCTTGAGCTAAGCCGTCACCAACTGCATCTGTTAGTACGCGGTGAACTTGGTAATTCGGCAATGCTAAAGCCAAAGTACCTTAAAACGGCGTCGCTTAAGCGATTAATCACCCGCATGCTGCATGAGCTAAAAGCAGGCTGTATTGTCACTCATCAATTTGAGCAGGCAATGGAGTGTTGTAACTTACTTCTGCAATGGCATCCTGATGACGTTAATTTAAATCGTGAACGTGCTTTTATTGCTCAGCAATTGGGGTGTATTAAAGTGGCGATTTCTGATTTACAGCACTTTATTGATAGCAGTCCACACGATCCCGTGACTGAAATCGTTAAAATGCAATTAAAAGAACTCAGCGACCAACCGCAAACTTACCATTAGATTTTGTTTGGTAAAGTGTGAATTCAGGCTCATTTATTGAGCCTGAATTTTTTATAATAACCACCCAGAAAATCAATAACGATTCATCAATAAAACCTAAGTAGAAAGACCTAAGTAGTAAAACTTAAGCAGTAAAACCTAAGCAGTAAAACTGAGTTGGTAACGATAAGTTAGTAACGTTAAATCATAAAAAATAGCTGTTAAAATTAACCGTTATGAGTTGATAAGCTAAAAAATAATAAACAAAAATAAGTGCTAAAAAGCACAACAATAAAAATAATTCACTATGAAATGCATTTGCAAGGGAGATTGTTCATGACTGCCACTCCGATGGTCACTAATGATGCTACGGCATTGGGCTTATTAGCCGTTATTCTAGGCTTCGTTTTCTACACCAGTTCTTCTTCACATCCATTTTGGCAAAAGTTTTATAAGTTCATTCCAGCCTTATTGTTGTGTTACTTCTTACCATCGTTATTAAATACTTTTGGGATTGTCGACGGCGATACTTCAAAACTGTATTACGTTGCCTCACGCTACTTATTACCCGCTTGTTTAGTGCTATTGATTTTAAGTGTCGATTTAAAAGCGATTTTAAGTCTTGGCCCCAAAGCGATTGTGATGTTTTTAACTGGCACCGTGGGCATTGTGATTGGCGGCCCCATTGCCTTACTGATTATTTCAGCGATTAACCCAGATGTATTGGGTGGTAATGGCCCTGATGCGGTATGGCGCGGCATGACAACCCTTGCTGGCAGTTGGATTGGCGGCGGCGCTAACCAAGCATCAATGAAAGAGATTTATGAAGCAGGCGGCAATATCTTCTCTGTGATGGTCACGGTTGATGTGATTGTGGCTAATATCTGGATGGCAGTGTTATTACTCATGGCATCACGGGCAAAACAGATTGATGCTAAAACAGGGGCGGATACGACTGCACTTGAAGCGCTAAAGGAAAAAGTTGAAAAGTATCACGCTGAACATGCACGTATTCCGTCACTGCGTGATTTAATGTTAATTGTCGCTATTGGCTTTGGTGTCACAGGGTTAGCGCATTTTGCAGCTGACTTTTTAGGGCCATTTTTTGAAACTAACTACCCGTGGACACGAGATTACAGCTTAACCTCTAAGTTCTTCTGGTTAGTGGTACTAGTGACTTCAATTGGTCTTGCGTTATCATTTAGCCCTGTTAAACAGTTAGAAGCGGCCGGCGCATCAAAAGTCGCTTCGGCATTTTTATACATCCTTGTGGCGACCATTGGTTTGCACATGGATGTCTCAAAGCTCGCTGACGAGCAAAATCTTTGGTATTTTGCCATTGGTATGATTTGGATGGTTGTCCACGCAAGCTTTATGCTGATTGTCGCTAAACTGATAAAAGCGCCGCTGTTTTATATGGCGGTTGGCAGCCAAGCTAACGTTGGCGGCGCAGCGTCTGCGCCAGTGGTTGCTGCAGCATTCCACCCTGCATTAGCACCTGTTGGCGTGTTATTAGCGGTATTGGGCTATGCTGTAGGAACTTATATGGCATGGCTATGTGGACAGTTACTACAGATTATTGCTGTTTAGCCCCATTTTATGTCGCGTTAAACACTTAACGCGACGAGTATTGATAAAAGAGAACTGACTATGGAACAAAAAATCATTGGTTTGAACGAACTTGAAATTGCAAATGACAAACCGTTTGTTTTATTTGGCGGCATGAACGTGCTTGAGTCTCGTGATTTGGCCATGTCGATTGCAGAGCATTATGTTGAAGTGACACAAAAGCTAGGCATTCCGTATGTATTTAAAGCCTCTTTTGATAAAGCTAACCGTTCATCAGTTAACTCATACCGTGGTCCAGGTATGGAAGAAGGCTTGAAGATTTTTGAAGAAATCAAATCAACCTTTAATGTGCCTATCATTACCGACGTACATGAAATTCATCAGTGCCAACCAGTGGCTGATGTGGTTGATATCATCCAGCTGCCAGCATTTTTGGCCCGCCAAACCGACTTAGTGGTTGCTATGGCGGCAACGGGTTCAATCATTAACGTGAAAAAACCGCAGTTTTTAGCGCCACATGAAATGCGCCATATCATTAAAAAGTTTAATGAAGCGGGTAACGACAATATTATTCTATGTGAACGTGGTTCAAGCTTTGGATACAACAACTTGGTAGTTGATATGCTAGGTATGGATGAAATGAAGCAGTCTGGTTACCCAGTCATTTTTGATGCGACTCATGCGCTGCAACGTCCTGGTGGACGTACAGACAGTGCCGGTGGTCGCCGCGCTCAAGCAACTGAGCTTGCACGTAGCGGTATGGCATTAGGTCTTGCGGGTTTGTTCATTGAAGCGCATCCAGATCCTGATAACGCGAAATGTGACGGCCCATGTGCATTGCCACTTAATCAGTTAGAAAACTACTTAACGCAGATGAAAGCGGTAGATGATTTGGTTAAATCATTTGAGCCAATTGATACCAGTAAGTAGATAAGAGATTGATTAAAAAGCCCTGAACTTATGGTTAAGTTCAGGGCTTTTTTGTGGATTCATATTTAAATTTTATTACTTTAAGTTAATGGCTTTTATTATGAGTAATTGATGATTTATTAGTGTTTTAGTTTGAAATAAGATCAAGGTCGTGGTGCTTCACCCACACCAGAGTCAAGGGGGAAACAGCTTGTCCCCCTTAACAATCCCTCAGCACCCCGACGAAAAATGCTGAAAAGCGCATAATTTTCGATGGGGATTGATCCAGCTTTTGACTTCGTTTGTAGACTGCTTCGATCTTATTCGAAAATGCTAACGCTTCCGATGGTGCATCCCTGCACCGCGAAAGCTAGCCTGACATCCTGTCAGGCTCACGCTATTTTCTTCAACGTCCTCAATTCAAATTGAGTCTTTTAAATGTAAGATCTACTAGCTTTAGCTCTTTAAATTATCACGAATGCAGTTAAATCGAAGAGATAATAATCCCAGTGTAGATGCAGCAGCGAACTTCCAAAACATGGCGAAGTTTCACAGTGTGAAACGTTCTGAGCGAGAGGCATGGATGCCGAACTGGCCGTTTAACATGGATGTTATTTGTTTTGGCAGAGCTTACATGGACCTTTTGATTTATATAAAGAGTGCAGCGTCTCGCAGCTGTATTTGCACATAAGCCTGCGGCAGGCAATGGATTAGATTGAAGTGATGGTCTTAAGTCATTGAGCCAATATAGATGAAGTGCAACACATAAACGGGTAACTCGTTTATGCCCCAAAACGATTTAGCAGCTTTAGTCAGCTAATGATTTCTAGATTTGAATAGAATCTAAATCAACGTCTAAACCAACGTCGTGGCGCTTCGCCCACACCAGACGAAAGGGAAACAACAGCATTTCCCTTTTCGATATCCCTTGCCGCTCCGACGAAATTTAAACAGAAAAATTTCCAACGGAGAATGATCCAGCTTTAAACTTTATTTTGAGTCCGCTTCGGCAAGCTACAAAAATCACTAACGCTTACGATGGGGCGTCCTTTCCCCTAGAAAGCTAGCCAGACATCCTTGTCTGGACTCACGCGACTTTCTTGCTTACCTCAATTCAAATTGAATCTTCTAGCTAATTAAAACTAGATATTTTAGTTTTTTAAATTGACACGAATACAGTCAAATCGAAGAGATGAAAATTCGGGTGTAAGCACGGCGGTGACCGTCCATGACATGGACGTCATGGCCGAGCTTTCAGGGACCTTTTGATTTAAATAAAGAATGCAGCGTATCGCAGTTGTATCTGCACGATAGCCTGCGGCAGGCGATGGGTTAAATAGTAGTAATGGACTACAGAAAAAGAGCCAATATAAATTAATATAAAGTTGGTGCTGGTAAAACGTTTTTGCCCCTTTGCGACTTACATCCGATAAGCAGTACAGATAAGTAACAAGACCGTTGACCTACTTTTGCTAATCGATAAGTGACTGCTGCTGATTACTTCAGATAAGGCATCAATTTCAATGCTCACTTTGAAAATATTTGTGCTCGTTTATCCAATACCACTCTGGTAGAGTGTATATAAATCAATAGCTTTACTTTAGTAAGGCTTAAATAATAGGTTTATTAAATGTGCATGCGCGCTTGCCAAATAAACGCGCATGCGCACTATACAAATGTTATGTTTCAAAGGAGTAGTAGGTGTTACCTAAAGAAAAAATCTTGTTTCTTTGCGCATTTTTAGTCGCGGCATTTGCTGTAGTAACATACTTTTTCAACTTTCATTATGGATTTTCTAGTGAAGCAGCTGACTGTGGGAGTTTTGGTAGTTATTTGGCAGGAACAATTACAATTCCATTTAGTATAGTAACGTTGTATTTTATATATAAAACATATGTAGCTACTGAAAATACTTTAACAAGCAATTTGATCTCAATTAGAACTTCTGAAGCTCACGATGCAATACGTGAAGCTTCTAATTTTGTAGAACAATCTCTAGATAATACGGTTTTATTCCAAGATAATGAAGTTACCTTTAGAGACTTGCACAATGATTTATCAAAATTTAAGCATATTCCAACACTTATAGAAACAGATCATATTTTCAAGCATCGCTACCGAATTTCTGTAGCTAAACCTATTCTTTGTCTCTATGATTTTTTAAACGCAGCAGAAAGTCAATTTGGAATAACGCCAACAATTCGGTTCTACAAAATACGTTATCAGTGGCTCATTAATTTACACAATGAACATAATCTTCAAGAAATAAATATGCCAAAATTTGGTATTACGTCAAAACAACTTGAAGATTACTTCTACAATATCGAGTGAAAACATAACAAGAAATTCCAGCAGACGCCTACGGCGCAGTTGAATTTGGCGTTACCGAATATCCGCTTGCCATATTTCACTACTGAGACTCATCACTATAAGAGCTTTACTCTATCTAATTTCTGTCCATAAACATGTCGGGACGTAAACCATTTACCTTCTATTATTGAGTTTGCAAGCGAACATATTCTAATGTTTTCCACCACCTATCTCGTAATTCTAAGCTAGAACAAATTACCAACAATGCTATTCAGATAATGTGATACTTTATCTGTCTCAAACCTCTGTATTATTGGGATAAATCTATGTGGATAGCGCTGACAATCCTTGCCGCTTTTATGCAGTCTTGGCGTAATGCATTTCAAAGTGAACTGAGTCAACAAGTGAAAGTTAGCGGTGTTACCCTTGCGCGGTTTATTTGGGCTGGGCCTATTGCGGCCGTGTATCTCATTAGTCTTTATCAGCTGCAACCGAGTGCTATTCCTACCTTTAGTTATCCTTTTTACCTGTTTGTTATTGGTGCATCTTTAATGCAAATCCTTGCTACGGGGTTGATGGTTAAATTATTCCAACTGAAAAACTTTGCGGTTGGGGCAGGGCTTGCTAAAAGTGAAGCCTTAGTGGCCGCTATATTAGGTGTACTGTTTTTTGGTACTAGCTTGAGCTTGTTAGGTTGGCTCGGGGTTATTATTGGTGCTGTTGCTGTCATGCTCCTGAGTACTCAAAAAGGGGTTAAACGCTTATCGCTTAATACCATAATACTGGGTATTAGTAGCGGTATTGCGTTTGCGTTTACTTCGCTATGGGTACGAGAGGCGAGTTTGCTGTTAATGGTCGACTCTGCAGTTTCTGCTCCTATTCCTTTTACTCACCGCGCTGCTTGGGTGCTGCTGTCAGTGATTGGCTTGCAAACAATTATTCTAGTGACTTATCTAGCGATGAAAGACCGATTGACGTTATTGGCATTATGGCAGCGACCAAGGCTGACGATTTTGATCAGTGTTTGCAGTTGTATCGCATCCATTGGTTGGTTTAGCGCGATGTCATTGCAAGCGGTGCCTTATGTAAAAACCTTAGGCCAAATTGAAGTGTTTTTTACTATGCTCATCAGCGTTTTTTGGCTCAAACAAAAGATTAAGGTAAATGAAGTATTAGGGTTAGTGCTAATCGCAGTCGCCGCAATTTTAGTGATGTGGACCTAGTGCGTACTTAATCATTAAGTGTTTTAAACTAATGATGAAATAATGCCAAAAGGTGATTTTAATTTGTTGTTTTTTCATACTATACTGGCGTAAATAAAACCAAGAAGTTCGATTCAGGGAGTGTTTTATGCGTTATTCTTTTCGGCTAACTCGTATCGCGTTGGCGTGCGCCAGTTTATCTTTAGTATTCAGTAATCATTTATTCAGTGCCACTATAGATGCTAATAGCATACCTACTGGCACGTCTACCTCCGCAGTAACTAATGCTAGCAATGATATGCCACCTGCAGCTTTTACTCCTGAGCAAGTCACTACGCCTCAAGACAGCGAATTTGATTGGTTGCAATTATCTTCACTTGAACTGCTAAAAGGTGAGATTAAGAACCTTTATGATGATCAATTAGAGTTCGAAAGTGATGAGTTAGACACCTTATTTATCGATTGGGAAGATGTAAAGGTGCTGCAAAGTGCTGATGTGGTGAGTATTGGCTTTATGGATTTAAGCACCCAAAGCGGCAAGCTATTAGTCCGAGATGGCAAAATGTATATAGACGGGCAAGAATTTCAGCGAGATCAAATTCTAACGATCATTGCAGGTGAACAATCTGAGTCTAATTATTGGTCGAGCAAAATTAGCTTAGGGGCAAACTTTCGCTCAGGTAATACGGAACAAATAGACTATAGCGCCATTGCTAAAACGAAACGTCGTACTACTGAATCTCGTTTCAATATTGATTATATTGGCAATTATTCAAAATCGGACAGCGAAGAGAAGATTAACAATAATCGTATTAATACCAACTTTGATTGGTTTTTATCAAAGCAGTTCTATTTACGTCCTGTGTTTGCCGAAATTTATACCGACAAGTTTTTAAACATTGAATACAAGGTTACTGTCGGTTCTGGTTTGGGTTATAACATTATTGATAACTCGAAAACGGAGTGGAGTATTTCGGGCGGTCCTGCATATACATATACCAAGTTTAATAATGTTGAAGATGGTGAAAGCACTGATAGCAGTTCGGCTACAGTGGTGGTTGAAACGGTGTACGATACTGAATTAACCAGTGATATGGATTTTATTACTTCTTATCGTGTGCAATACGGTGATGACGACTCTGGTGGCTATACTCACCATGCTTTGGCGACATTAGAGATTGAGCTAACCGACATTTTTGATTTAGATTTATCGTTCGTGTGGGATCATACCGCCAGTCCGCAACCTGATTCAGACGGTTTGACGCCGAAAAAAAATGATTATCAATTTATTGTGGGCTTTGGTATCGATATTTAAGTGAGTTTTTAGGCTTACAAGTTAACGTTAAAGGCTCAGTATTGAGCCTTTTTTATTTCAGCTGTCTCGTTCTGGCATGTGTTTTGATTGTAATGACTATAGCCATTAATCACTAAGTGGCTGACTAAGGTGCCAATCAATGCACCCGCAAGTAAATCCCCTAAGTAATGATAGTTCTGACCCAATTGTCCCATCAAAACAGCCACCATTGAGCTACACCAAAGCAACCGATATCGCGGCGCAAAGTGCCAAAATAGACTGGCAAAAGCAAAGGTGAGCAATGCATGACCTGATGGAAATGAATGAAAGCTATTAGAAAGTGAAAAGGGGTGAAACTCTTCAACGCCATGGGTAATCCACGAAAGATTATCGTTAGTCCAGGTTTCTGGCCAAGTACGGCCAAAGACCATTTTAGCGCTTACGCGCACTATGGTGGCGATGATGGCGACTAAAATGATGATGCGCCTGAGATGAAAAAGGTGTTTGTAGTGTCTGTGAAAGCTTACTAGCACAATAATGAGTGCAATGATTTCAAGTAATAAAGGGGTTTTAGAAAAGCTTTGTAAAAGCAGGTTAGATTGAAGATTAACGTGCATGTACTCAGCAATAGTTCGATCAAAAAACGCGATACTGATCAGGGTTACTAGCCCACAACAGATGTAAGCAGCAACCATTTTTCGAGTAAAAGGAATTGTCTGAACCACAGAAGGTGTTTTAATTCGTTTGCTATTGTCGTATTTATTAACAGACATTATAAGTCGGGTTGAGTTAATTGGTTGATCTTGTCCGTCATCGCGTTATTGGCTGGGGTTTTGATTTGATGAACACCGGCACGAGCTGCAACAAAGCCATTAATCTGAGCTATTTCTGTCATGCGTTGATGTTTCACATCTTGATGCATGGATGAGAAGTTATTGGCTGTGAGGGTAATGACCTGAGCAATAGTCTCAAGTGATTCCGATAAAGATATAGTGATGCCTTCAGCATTTGCGACAGCGACACATTCAGTGGTGATGGCATTTATTTGCTGCTGATACTGTGGTTGAGCTAATTGACCATTTTGACATTGCTCGATGGCAGTGATGGGGTTAATGGCGCAATTCACAATGAGTTTTTGCCATAAACCGAGCAAGATATTATCACTGATTTGACAGTTAGGAATGGCTGTAACGAGTAATTCAATTAACTGCGGAGTTAATTTATGGCCATGAAAATGTCCGAATACTGTTTTGCCGGTACCTGTTTGACGGACATGACGCTCAGTTACTTTTATTGCCGCTTGAGAGGTTGTGCCGAGGTACAGATTGATATCAGTTCTTTGCTGAGATGCTAACAGCGCCATGACCTGTAAATGCGGCCCCATACCGTTGTGCAAAAGGAGTAAAGTGGCATTGTGGGGCAGTTTGTCAATTAACGCTGTTAACGCCGCTTCAACTTGATAGGACTTAACGCACACAATAACTAGTTCAATGCTGGCCAACTGCTTAGGTGTCACCGTTTTAAGATTGTTGACTAAACATGGTTCGGTATGCACGTTAACAACATTGTTAGGCTTAACGTCACTGGATAAAGCATCAAAAGTCAGCGGCTGAGTTTGGTTTTCTGCATCAGCTAGAGTGAAATTTCGTCCCAGTAATAATGGCTGAGTAAATGCATTAAGCTGATGATAGATCAACATGCCAATGGCGCCAGCGCCGACAATTGCAATGTTTGAAGTCACAGTGTTAGGAGCCGGGGAGTGTGAGCGCATAACAGGCTCTCTTATGATGCTTTTGAAGAACGTTTAGGGAACAGCTTGGCTGCCTGATACTTTCTAAAAACAAACAGAAAGATATAAAACAACGCGATACCAGCCAAATCGGCAACTACATCGGCAATAGAAGCACTGCGATAAGGAATTTGAGATTGGATGACTTCAATTAAAATAGCGTAAAAAGCCAGTATCGAACACATCCAGTACCATTTAGGTTTAAAGGCAAAATAAGCTAAAAATGCCAAGCCGAAAAAGCTTAATACATGACCGACTTTATCCATGTTGTTAAACGTAACGGGGTAATTGGGCTTTGAGAAAACAAGGTAACTGACAACAAGTACAGCAAACGCAAATGATGCTGTAAAAAATAGTTTTAATTTCATGCTGTCGAGTACTTAGCCTGATGCGATATCTTTTGATTGCAGCAATAATAAAAAATGCAGCGGCTAAAGTCATTAATTTCCAGTTAATTATTGTTTTCTATTTTATGGAGGGTTTGCGCTTTCGCTGAAAATGTTAGTATTAGCACAAAGATTAATTGGGAGAATAACAATGCCATCAATGGACATCGTTTCAGAAGTAGATGAAGTTGAATTACGAAATGCTGTTGAGAACTCACGCCGCGAACTTGCTGGTCGTTTTGATTTTCGCGGCAAAGAAGCCGATATTGAACATAAAGATCATACCGTGACTTTAAAAGCGGAAGATGATTTCCAATGTCGTCAGTTAGTGGACATTCTGCGTATTCAATTGAGTAAGCGTAGCGTTGAGCCTTCAGCTATGGATGTTGATGAAAAGTCAGTTCATAGCGGTAAAACCTTCAGCTTAAAAGTTAACTTTAAGCAAGGCATTGATACCTTAGTGGCTAAAAAGCTGGTTAAGCAAATTAAAGACAGCAAGCTGAAAGTACAATCGTCTATTCAAGGTGACTCAGTACGAGTCACGGGTAAAAAACGTGATGATTTACAAGCGGTCATGCGTTTAGCGAAAGAGTCTGAATTAGGCCAACCTTTTCAGTTTAATAATTTCCGCGACTAGTTTTGATTGGCTTTAAGCCATTTATGTTGTTTTAAATAAAAATGATATCAAAAAAAGATGCTGTAACAGTTTGCTGTTGCAGCATTTCTCAATGAAAGAAGATACTTAATTATCAAATCCGCTCAACCCAATACACCTTTGATGCCACATCTGACTTAACATTGTCGATCACTCACCTCGCGTTCCAATATGATGATTTAACCTTATTGTCGGTACATCATGCGCTAATGCAAACCAGCCGATTTGTATCATTTGCCAGAGCCAGAGAAATGAATTGACATTAAATGAAGTAAAGTAAAGCCAAAGGCTTGTGCTAACTGGGCATCAGTTGTTTAAAGTCATTGATGCTGATTAATCTGAATCTGTTGGTTTTTATACGCTATTTCGTTACCCCTTAGCTTAAAAGCCTCAACGTTCTTCCCTCAAGTGTGCCTCTTTTAAAATTATGTAGGGTTTTATCCTTCATGCGCGATTATGACTGTCATCTTATCAGCCATAGAATCAGCGTTAATTAAATACCTGAAATCTCCATAGGCCTTAATTGCGCTCTTTAACAGAGATTTTTGCGTTGTAACAACCTGATTTCAATTATGGCCGATATTCAGTGCCAGTGATAAAAAGTGACATAACGATGGAAGAAATACAGCTTTTATTGGGAGAATCACCATATTTTTCCGTTTTGGTCACCTTAGTTTTAGGGTGTTTGCTAGGCAAGTTATCAATCAAAGGTTTCTCTTTAGGTTGTGTGGCGGGCACCTTGTTAGTTGGTATTTTAATTGGCCAATTGGGTGGTTATATTGAACCTTCGTCTCGATGGATTTTCTTCGGTTTATTTCTGTATGTTATCGGTTATCAAGGTGGTTATAGCATTTTAAGGGTGTGGCAATTACGTAAAAAAACAATCTTAATGACCAGTTTGATTATAAGCCTTATCACTATATCCACCATGTGCTTGGCCACCTGGTTTTTTAATCTCGATTTGTATACCAGCATAGGCATGATCTCTGGAAGCTTTGTCCATCCAGAAGTAATGTATATGGTCACTGATTCGATTGAAAAGTTGCCTGAACTTTCTGAAACAGTGAAATTAGTGGCGCTTAATAATGCTTACATGGGATATGTACTGACGGTCATTTTTGGCATGGTAGGGCCTGTGATCATGATGAAATGGCTCCAATCTGCTGCAATGAAGCAAAGTGATTCACCTTTTGATAAAGCGACTCAAAATGAATTGGATGAAAGTCATTGTGATAGATACTACCCAATCGACACTCTTGAAACGGTCGTAAAACGTGTTTTTGAAGTTAATCCAACCAGTACGGTTCTTGGTAAAAGCATTGAACAACTGAATGCACCGTATTTTGACATCATGTTCGAACGAGTCAATCTAGTTGATAAGGCAAAAAGTAGTTCGAATGAGATTGATGACGCAGTTAATCACAATGAGCCACTTGTCGCGGGCGATATCGTTACCATAACGGGCAGACACGACACGCTATATTATTTTGAAGATGATGTAATAGGTAGTGAATTACCTAGTGACACTCAAGTAGATAACAATGAAGCGCATTTTAATATGCTCATCAATACCCATGGCTTTGTTGGCAAATCATTAAATGATATCAAGACTGAAATTAACCAAAATACCTACAAAAATCTTTGCATCATTCGACTTGTCAGAGATCAAAAATCTATAGAAATCACGCCAGATATAATTGTGAAACAAGATGATATTTTACAAATCATGGGCAGTGCTAGTGATATTCAATTCGTTAAACATAACTTTAGTAACAATGTTGGCCGTAATACCGAGAGTTTCGCCTTGTTTGGAATAGGGTTAGTGGCAGCTTATTTAATGAGCTTATGGAATCTCAACATTGGTGGTTTGTATTTTTATTTAAGCATTGGGCTGAGTAGCTTGATTGCTGGTACTTTCGTAGGCTGGCTGAGCAATAAAATCAATCCACTTTCTCAGTTACCTCGTCACACTATCACGTTTGTTAGAGAGTTATCCTTGCTGGCATTCATCGCCATCACAGGCTTGTATTTTGGCCCGCAAATGATTAACGAAATGAATACCAGTGGTATGAAAATCCCCTTAATTGGTTTAGGTGTCGTACTCGTATCCCAACTATTTTCATTAATGATTGCCAGTAAAATGCTGAAATTTAACAAACCTTCAGTAGCAATAGGCAAGAATATTGAAAGCAAAGCTGATGGTGTTGGCATATCAAGCCGTTATCGTTTGCACGAGCAGAGTGCAATGTATGCGATAGCCATTTCATATATTACTTCAAGCTTTTTGATGTTGTTGGTTATTTCCATGGTGTTGAACTTTATGTAGCGCTGAAACACCACATGTCACTGCCTATCGCAGTGACTCAAATCTTACTTCCTCTATATTTAAAACCACATTAATAGGTTGAAAAAACCATGTTTAAATTTGTTTCTTTGTGCTTTCTGAGCTTAGTTTCTTCAGTGGCGATCGCCGAGAGTTCGTACTTTTTTGATGAAAAAGATGGTCAGTTTGATTTAGGGTATCACCTTGCTGAAAACGCTTATGGGTTTCTTCCTGTTCCGGTATTAATTACTGAACCAGCCGTTGGTGCGGGTGGGGGTATCGTTGGGTTGTTTTTACATGAAACAGAAGCTGAGAAAGAAGCGAGAAGACAAAAAGCCCTTGAGTCAATTGATGGCGGAGCCCAATTAATGCCAGCTGCGATGACATTGGTTGGCGCGGGTGGGACGGCCAATGGTACTTGGTTTGGTATTGCAGGTCATCGTCATTCTTGGTTAGATGATAGCATTCGCTATACCGTAGTAGGCGGCGCAGCTAATGCCAATCTTGATATTTATACTCGTTTAGGTGGGCTACTTCCTCCTGATAAAGCTATTCAATTTGATACCACAACAGAAGCGCTATTCGCCTTACAAAAAATTCAATTTAGAGTGGCTGAAACCCCATTAATGCTAGGGCTTAAACAATTCTGGGCTGAATCATCAGTTTCATCTTCTAACGCTGTGGTTGACTGGATTTTACAGCAACAATTGGGTGATAAAACAACAACCTCTGGTTTAGGGCTTATTGCGGAATATGACACCCGCGACAATATTTTCTTTCCTAAGAAGGGTTATATATTCTCGGCAGAATATATGGTGTTTGATGAATCTATTGGCTCTGATCATAATTATCAAACATTAGAAGCAAGCGGTGAAGTTTACCTTCCTCTTTCTAATCATTGGACATTAGCGTTCGCAGGTGGCTATGACCAGTTATATGCTGGCGATATTCAGCTGTCACCTACGACTAAACCTTATGTAGAGTTACGCGGTGTGTCGGCGTTTAAGTATCAAGGTGACCAAGTGGCTACAGTTCAATCTCAGTTGATGTATCACCTCAATCATCGTTGGACGTTATCTGCATTTTACGGTTATGGCGTGACAGACAGTGATGCTATTGAAGAAAATAGTGATTCTGTTGATAGTTATGGGGTTGGCTTTCGTTACCAAATTGCCCGTCGTTATGGCATTCATATGGGGATGGATTTCGCCACCAGTGGTGATGAAAATGCGGTTTACTTTACCTTGGGTTCAGGGTTTTAAAAGTGAGGGTTTACCACAAGCTCTGATGGCATGATTACAGCAATTATTATCTAATCTATGCCAATTGAGCTTGGGTGGTATTATTGAGCGCCTTACTATTACGGTGTGTTTTGTGGCTCTGTTTCAGAGTTTATATTGCTTTTATCTGACTGCTGCTCGGACTGCATACGCGATAACAGACTGATTAATATTAACACCGGAAATCCAATCAAACTGGCGGCAATAAAGAAGTTTACGTAGCCATAAGCATTGACGTATACCCCTGAGAATCCGGCAATAAACTTAGGGAACAACAGCATAATTGAAGACAGTAAAGCATACTGACTAGCGCTGTAGCCACTACTGGTTAAGCTGGATAAATAGGCGATAAAGGCTGCGGTGGCTATGCCTGCACTGAAATTATCAACCGATATCGCAAAGGTTAAGAATGGTACGTTATAGCCAATGTAAGCTTGCCATGCAAAGAGTAAGTTGGTGACAGCAACCAATAAAGCACCGACAAATAGTATCTTCATCGTGCCATAGCGCATGATTAAAATTCCGCCTGCGCCCGCGCCAAGTAACGTCATGATTAAACCATATACTTTACTTAAAAAGGCAATTTCTTCTTTACTGAAACCCATATCCACATAAAACACATTGGCCATAATGCCCATGACAATATCGGAGATCCGATAGCAAGAAATCAGCAATAAAATCAAGATGGCACTTTTGCCGTAACGTTTAAAGAAATCGACAAAAGGCAGGACGCTGGCACTGTATAACCAGGCCATAGCACTGGCTATTTTAGTCGGATACTTTTGGGCAAACTGCGCTTTAAGTTGGCGTTCTTTTTCATCTGCAGCTTTTGTATCGACTTGTGGCTCTTTACTAAACAAAGTGGTGATTAAGCCTACAGACATCAGCATTGCCATGACAAAATATGCGGTTTGCCATGCTTCTAAATTATATTCGGTATTACCTGGGTCTACCCAAGCGGCAATGGTTAGCGCCCCTGCGGTTGCTACAATCATTGCGCTACGATAGCCCACTTGATATGCAGCAGCTAATGCTGCCTGCATGTCTTGGGGGGCTGATTCGATACGGAAGGCATCAATGACAATATCTTGAGTCGCTGAGGCAAATGCCAGTATCAGGGCAAAAATGGCCAGTTGCTCTAAATCAACTAAGGGATCACTTTGTGCCATGCCCAATATCGCGGCCACTAGGCCGAGCTGGGCGAAGATCATCCAGCCTCTTCGCCGTCCGAAAAATCGGGTGAATAGGGGAAGCGCCATACGGTCCACTAATGGTGACCAAGCCCATTTGAATGCATACGTTAATGCGATCCAACTAAAGTAGCCAATAGCGGCACGGTCAACACCTGCTTCGCGAAGCCAAAAGCTTAATGTTGAAAACACCAGCATAAGCGGTAGGCCAGCAGAAAACCCCAGCAATAACATGATTAGAACACGCTTGTGATAATAAACAGACAAGGCTTCACGGGTACGAGTTAGCAGTTCAGACATTAAGGCAACGGATTGAAGGAGAATGGCTCTAGCTTATGTCGCGTAGCGTATTGGTTCAAGCCATTCTGGTTGGAAATTTTGAAGAGTGTAAAATTAACTTAAAGTAATTGAAGTTGTTGGTCAATTTGTCGGCCTGATCCCGATACAACCATGGGGCATATCCCCTCCAATATTAATGTAGTCACAGCAATCATGAATTTGTTGCCTTAGATACTGATTACCTCTAATAACCATATCTGGCCATTGATCGAAGCAGTGTAATAAATGCCAAAACACTTTTTCGGTATCTGTGGGGGTTGCGGCGTCTGTGTTGGTATCGAGGCTGATAGTTTGCCATTCTTCCAGTACATCCCACATGTAAAGCTTGATTTCTTTATGCTCTAGTTGGTTATCTAAAAAAGCCTTTCCATAATAGGCCAGTTGTGGCGCCTTGGTTTCTATGAAGTCATTTGGGGTCATAGATGACATCCTTTTTATTACTGCTATTAATCAAATAGCACTCAAAACTAAACGAATTTACTCATCAAATAATGCAGAGTGAACAAGCAGCGATTTATTGACAACTTAATGAGTAATTATCTAAACACGGGAAAAAGCTGCTTACAGGTAAAAATAAGTATAGTCAGGATTGTTGAATAATTACTCAAATTTACAATGTAAGTGCTAAAAAAGTGGTTTTAGCTGTCATTAGAAATCAGCGAAGAAGAACATGCTAAAAAAAAGTGGAATGAAATCAATATTTCACTCCACTTATTCTGTTTTGTGTATCACGCAGTAGTAATCAAATTAAACTTTATTTACTTCAAAAAGTGCTTGCTGCAGTCTTATTTCTCGAGTCTTTAACGCAAAAAAGACATATAAATAAAGTCGCTTATTGCGGCAAAAGCGTCGCTTTATTAAGTTTAATTTCTTTTACTGGAAAGTCAGGCCAATTTAACTCTGGATTGGTCATGGTTGGTGTGTAAGACATTGCTTCAAGCACCGCCATACCTTCAATGACTTCACCAAATACAGCGTAGCCCCAGCGGCGTTTAGATGGGTTGAGATTTTTGTTGTCGCCAACGTTAAAGTAGAACTGACGCGTTGCAGAGTGAGGATCGTTATCGCGTGCCATTGCAATAGTGCCAACAGAATTTGATAGACCATTACCCGACTCATTAACAATAGGGTCCATTGATGGGCCTTCTTCTAACTGCGGATTTAACCCTCCACCTTGAACAACGAAATCAGCAATCACACGATGAAAAAGGGTGTTGTCATAGTCCCCTTGAACCACATAAGTGAGGAAGTTATCGACGGTGATAGGCGCTCGAGTGCGGTCTAGCTCCACCACGACTTTGCCCATTGTGGTATCAAATTCCACTTTTGGGTAAAGGGTATTAGGCTGAATATCGACGGCAGCATTTGCCATCATTGACGAAAACAACATTACACTGGCTACAATCCGTTTAAGCATAAGGCATTCCTAATTTGTGGTCTGACGTTATTATTGAGATTACTGTTGTAAAAACTGATGTAATTCAGGGTCGTTAATAATCTTAGTTGTAAGCTCATCGATAAGCTTGTTCATATCCAACTCTAAGGTGGCAAAATCTGGGCTAAAAGGTCCTTTTAACATGCCTTTACCATTATAAATTTTAGTGAATTCTTGGGTTTGGTTTTTAGCGACAACATTGATGGTTAAGTTAGTGTTGGCTTCAAAGCCAAAAGTAGACTCAGTAACATCTGTCAGTAAGTAATCTAACTGGAACTCAACAGTATTGCTGGCGGCGGGATCCACTTGGTATCCGGCATTACTCATTGATTTTTTAAACACGCTATCAAGTTGCTGTCTGATTGGTTCACTCGGACTAACAAGCTTTGCTGCCTCATCGCCTTGATTAAAGCGAACAATAAAGTTGGCTTTACGGACATCAATGGTGCTCACTGCGACAGTGTCGTAACGATCAATTTTATTGATGACATTAGGCACATTGGGATTAAGTGCAATATGAGTAGGAGTATGACTAGCACAAGCTGATAAAAATAATGCGGAGCACAACAATAATGACAATGATTTCATGACTAAAAACGGTAAAAAATGGTGCGGTCAGAATAACAGATTTTTAGCGCCTTTCCAGTCAAAAAATGGCAGTTAATTAGATTGTGCCAATATAGTGAGTCGCAACAAATTTTAGCTCGTTAAATAAAAGCAGTGCCATCTTAATTCAATCACTAGCCATTGACTTATGCTGATAATTTATTCACGTTAGTGTGGTGTATTTGATGATTTACTCTAAATAAATACTCTTGATAAAAACGCTAGAAAGCAATCAAGCCATTATTACCTCGGATAATGCTCGACAAATATCGACACTGTAACCAGTTTTAATATAACGGATGAAGTATGTCTTTGAATCATTTACAACTTGCGCCAGACAAGCTAATGAACACTGAAGGTCAGCCTATTTTCGGACACTTTGATGGTGTGGTAGGGGACTTAGGGGTAAAACAGTTTAACTATTTTAATGAAATGGATAAGCCTTGCTCTTGGTTTGCTAAGTATTTTGATTATAAACAGTTTCAATTTATTAATATTACCACTGCGAGATACATCATTGGTGTCGCGATTGCCGATATTCGCTATGTGGGCAGCAGTTTTTGTTACTTATATGATATTGAAAAGAATAAGCTGACAGAAACTCAAGCCTTAAAACCGTTATCCTGGGGGATGTCTGTATCACGCTCGCCTCAGCAAGGTAAGGCAAGGATTAAGCACCGCCAAGGTAAGATTGAATTTTCAATTAAAGACTCCCTGTGGCAATTAACCATTAACACCGATGATATAAAAGCAGAATTACAGCTCAATCCTCCGCCATTAAGTTTACCCATGAGCTTGTGTACTCCAACTGGCTATAACGGCTGGACTTATACTCAAAAGCACAATGGTTTAAAAGTCTCTGGTCGCTTAACCATAAAAGATGAACCGCAGCCGCTTAACTTCGCTTTAGGTGGTTATGACTTTTCTGCAGGTTATATGCGCCGCGAAACCAGTTGGCGCTGGGCGTCAATCAATGCGCAAGTGGAGCAAGGGGTTTTAGGCTTAAACCTTGCCGCAGGGGTGAACGAAACAGGCGCGACTGAAAATGTCTTATGGATTAATGGTGAGCGCCATTTACTCCCAGGAGTAAAGTTCGATTTTAATCGGCATGTGAGTGACGACTTTTGGCAAATCAGCACTGCCACAGGTCAAGTCGATCTGACTTTTAGGGCACTTAATTGCCGCAGCGAAAAACTCAATTTTGGTTTTCTAAAAAGTAACTTTAGGCAGTACATCGGCTATTTTAGCGGCCACATCATCGATAATAATGGCCACAAACATGTATTGCGTAATCAGCTTGGTTTAACTGAAGATCACTTTGCTAAGTGGTAGCGTTTAATTATCCGCCCAAAACAATTTAAATAAAATAATAATATAAAGGTTTTCAATGGATTTGAACTCAATCATCAATCACCCGGAAATGCTGCTGCTTGCATTAGCGCCAGTATTTTTTGTTTGTATTTTCCTCGAATGGTATTTAGGTGATAAACGCCAAAAACTCCCTCTTTCCGCGCGATATAAAAAAGCGGAAGTGTTTTGCAATATCAGCTTAGCGGGCATGCATCAGTTAACTGATATTCTTGCAGGGCTGCTCATTGCCAAAATCTATTTAGCAGTATTTGGCTGGAAATTATTTGATATCCAAATGGGCGCGGTCAGTTTTATCGTATTAATGGTGCTACAGGATTTCTTCTATTACTGGTTCCATCGTGCAAGTCATAGAGTGCGTTGGATGTGGGCGGCTCATGTCGTTCATCATAGCTCTGAGAATATGAACTTTAGCACCGCATTTAGACAAAGCTTAATGTACCCGCTTGCTGGAATGTGGCTGTTTTGGTTACCGCTGATTGTGATTGGCTTTGACCCTAACTGGGTAGTATTTGTGGTGCTTTTAAATCTTGGGCTGCAATTTTTTGTTCATACCCAGGCTGTCAAATCATTGGGTCCAATTGAGTGGCTATTTAATACCCCTTCACATCACCGTGTTCATCATGGTCAAAACCAGCAATACATAGACAAAAACTACGCCGGTGTATTGATCATCTGGGATAAGCTTTTCGGCACATTTGAGCCGGAAAAAGAAACCGTGATTTATGGGATCACTAAGCCTGTTAATAGCTTTAATCCTTTGATTGTCAGTTTTGCTGAATGGCGCGAGATGTTTAAAGAGGTGAGTAAGTCAGGATTGAGCATAAAGCAGCGACTAGGTGTTTTATTTTCACCCCCGTCTCAAGCTGATGTTAATACTCGTGAGAAGGTCGCTGTTGAAAGAAATGATGATAGTGTGGTCGATTGACCCATTGTCGTGTAAAGGAAAGAAGGTTTAACCTACTTACCACATACTCGGAAGGGGTTGAGTACGTGATAAGTAGGTCTCACCAAATAAAAAAGGGCTCTTTGGGTACAGCCCCAGCTTAAATTATCAATATCAAATCCATAACCTCATTCTAAAAATCAACTGAGCAATGAGTAGTTTTTCAGTCAATCTATCGACATGGTTATCAATTTATACGTTAAAGATAATGTCTTGCTAAATCGTTATAAATCGCAGACTTGTTATTTCACCACTACTTTTGAGGTGACTTAACAGGTTCGATTTTAGGGATCAAAATCCACACAGATGCAATGGCAATAACCGCTAAAGATGCGCCAATCACAAATGCAGGGGTGTAGTTGCCATCAGCAGTTAGATAAGGCACTAAAGCGGTTAAGCCTAATGCGCCTAATTTTGCTGCCATACCTGAAAATCCTGCTAGGGTTCCCACGGCTTTTTTACCGAACAAGTCACTTGGCAGTGTTTGCACATTACCAATGGCTGTTTGAAAACCAAATAGGATCACTGCCATGATCATCACTGCAGTTGTGGGGCCACCTGGACTTGCCATTGAAAGCAAAGCAGGCAACATAATTAAACAACCTAAAGTGATAGTCAGTTTGCGCGTTTTATTGATATTCCAACCGGCTTTGAGTCGGTTTTGTGCTAATAAACCACCAAACCAAGCGCCAAGCATTGCACCAACATAAGGGACCCAACCGTATATCCCAATGGATTTAACATCCATTGCATACACTTCATTCAGGTAAATAGGGATCCAGAATACAAATAGCCACCAAATAGGATCGATAGCTGCCGAAGCAATAATCACTCCCCAACTTTGCTTATGAGAAAGCAGTTGGACGGTTGATGGGTTGTACTCTTCAGCATCACTTCCATCGTCAGTGTCAGTGGCTTTTTGCCCAGTTAGGATGTATTGACGTTCTTCTTCAGTAATCCAAGGGTGAGATTTAGGCGGCGCTTTAACTAAGATAATCCAAGGGATTAACCAGAGTAAACCGACCAGACCGATGATCACAAAGACCATTTGCCAGCTAAAGTAGACGGTCATATAGGCAATGAGTGGAATAGAAATAATACCACCGATTGCAGCCCCTGAATTAAAAATGCCTTGGGCTAAAGCACGCTCTTTAGTTGGAAACCAATCAGCGTTACTTTTAGCTGCACCTGGCCAGTTACCGGCCTCAGCGACACCTAAGATTGCTCTAAAGATACTGAAACTCAGCATACCTTGTGCAAAGGCATGGGCCGCGGTTGCAATAGACCAAACACCAATAGATAAAACGAAACCAAGACGAGTGCCAATCCAGTCAAATATCTTGCCGAATATCGCCTGACCAAACGCATAAGATAAGATGAACACAATAGAGATATTGGCGTAAATCTGTTTACGCTCAAGCGCGGTTTCGTTAGGAAATATATCTTCAACAATATCAGGCCAAAGCACACTAAGGGCTGAGCGATCGATATAATTAATCACCGTCGCTAGCGCAATAAGGAGGATGATCCACCATCGAAGATTGTTTATCTTCATTTTAAGCCCTCGATGAAGTCTTCTCGTGCTGGGCTAAAGGTATCAATCAAAATACCGCCGGTTGGGCAAGTTGCGCCATGGTCAGCATGAGGTGGGATCATGCAGCTGTCACCCGGTCGAAGGATTTTAGTGACGCCATCAATGTTAAAGTGGAACTCACCTTCAACAACATAAGTCACTTGAGAATGTCTGTGGGCATGGTTGTAGCCAATAGCGCCTTTCTCAAACCAAATTTTTACAGCCATTAATTCTTCATTAAACCCAAGCATTTGACGCTTAAGACCGCCGCCGATATCTTCAATTTCTGTTTCATTTCCGAAAGAAAAATGTGCACTCTGTTTCATGGTTAACTCCTACTGCGTAATGGTTAATAACTGGTATCTTCCGCTAAAGCTGTATGGCTTGTTTGCGTAAGAAAAACGATTAGTTATTGGTTGGTTTGATTGTTGTTTTTGGTTGTTTTTTACATTCTCGTTCTCAAGGTTGCGTTGCAAACGAGTGGCAAGGTTCAAATCCTGACGGTGAGAAATAGCCAATACGAACTGCTGAGTTGTACTTGGTGTCGTTTGTAGACTAAACCCAATGACACTGATGTCGTCCTGACTATCATAGGTTAATGATTGCAACTTGCTGGTGGCATTTAATGTGTATTCTGCTGATGGGTTATATTCGCCATGGGGCTCTAATACACTGACAAATTGATGTTGCTTACTGTCTTGCACTCGTTGAATAAAGCTATGCTCAAGGCGAAGGTTTTGATTTGGGTCATTGGCACCAAGCTGAGTAAATAGTACTTCAGTATTGCCGGCATTGATGCTGCTATGAGTGTAAAAATGGCCGTTGTCATTTAACCAAGTTATTTGAGCAAGGTTTGATGCTGCCTCAAGTTTTGATTTTGCATTTGGCAGTTGAGACGTAGCGGTTAACCATAAATGCTGGTAACCCGAGTGTTCACCTAATGGATTGAGCTGACGAGTATAAGCGTGGCGCGTAAAGTTTGAATCAATAAACTGACCTTGATAATGCACGGGTAAGTCATATTGATGAGCATTATCACTGCTGACATCCATGATATCGATAACAAGAGGGTATGAGGCATTTGCTGTTTCAACTGTAACCATCGCCATGGTGCGGGTGAAACTGACATCTTCATAGGCGCTGTTAATGCTTGCAGATGCTAATGTGGCTTTTGCATCATGATGATAAAACAGGATGTCAGGGTGATGTTTGTTGCCCACTTTTGTATTGCCACCAAAGTGACTTGTTTGGTCAACGATGAGGGTGTTGTGGGCAATGGTTTGTTTCGCCCAAGTTTTATTTTCAGTTAAATAACCGCCACCAGATTTGGCTTCGATATTCAGAAAACGCGCCGCGCCATAGTCAGAGACAATTTCTTCACCATCATCATAAAACTGCCAATTAAGCTTATCGAAATGGCCATGACCTAAACCTTGGGCTGTGGCTTTAAACACTAATGCTTGGTCGGTAAGCTTTTGTTCGATTGGTGCTTGCTGGCGCATAACAATCAATGCCCCTTCATTTCCCGCTTTACCGTCACGGAATACCATAGATGAAAACGGGTATTGGCTGATGCTATTGGTTTTAGCCTCTGCATCAATCGCTTGGGCGAGTTTAAGTCCATCACCTGTGAGTAAAATACGATTCTGTTGTTTGGCAATATCAAGCAAATTGTTATCGCCGTTGAGCCCATAAGCAATACTGACGGCAATAACCAGTTCCATGGTATCGATGCCTTTACTTTTAATCGCATCATTTAACGGAAAGAATAAGCCGTTATAGCTTAGCTCGATGGTGCTATAAATTGCTTTTAATAAAATACCATCGCGATAGCTGAAGATTTTTTGCTGCGGTTGGTTTTGCTCAATGGCTTTAGCAAAAGTGACAAAAGGTAGCAGAGCAAAACGTTGGTAGTAAGGGCCTTCGTTATAATAACCATCTGGTGAGAACAGCTCATCGAGTTGACGCAAGAAACCACCTGTACCGGACTTATCTAATCCAAGTAGAGCTATTTCTACTAACTCAGGTTTATTGAGTACAAATCCTGTCATCCCAACAGCGGCTGTTGCCCAAGTGCCATGATTATGGATTTTATCGAAGGTCTTAGGTGACTCTATCGACAAGAAATTAGCCACAGGCAAAATGATGCCAGTTTCTATCATTTGTTGGTCTTGTTCATCTAAAGCATCAATAATAAAATCATAGGCTTGAATGGTGTACACCAGCCACATGGCTTCGTTTAGCCCTTGCCAGAACAACTTACCTTCATTGCTGTTTCTACGCTTTGGATGACGCGGTAATCTTGGATAAAGTTCGGCATATTGTAGCAACATGTCGCGAACAAAATGCGCGTATTGAATATCTTGAGTGAGCTGATACATCACGCCCGCATCGTACATCTGCAGGTAGTTTTTCTTATGACGTTCGTGTGAATAACCACCGCCGCCATCTACAGGAAACGGCACAACTAACGGTTGGTTTATCACTTTATCTACAGCTGTTTTTTTAGCAGTAAAAGTTTGCTGAAAAGCGCCTGCTTGTTTAAGTGCTGCGCGCATCTGAGTCACATCATGCTGATTAATCACTAAACTAGGATGGCTTAATGTGCTTGCCTGTGCAGCGAATAAACTGCCTTGGAGCAATAAAAAGCCAATTAACAAGTGTGCTGTTCTCATCACGTTAATCTTAGACATGTTGTTATTGATAAGCGCTTTCATGATGTTATTCATTATTAGAGCGCTTTTTTATCTGATTGTTGTACAAGGTTGTCGCTTAGCTTGGCAGTGGATTCACTGATTGAATAAAGCTCTGTCACTTTTACTGCCCCAGAATCTATAAATTGGTTATACGTCACCTGAGTCATTGGTTCACCTGTAGTGTGTTCGATATTAATGTAGGCACTATTGTTAAAGTGGTTTTTATTGATATCTGCAACTTGGGCACCATGAAGGTATAAACTGGCTTGGCTCTTATTTCGCTTACCATTTCCTACATTAGTAATGTCGTTGTTATTAAAGCTAATGTGCGGGCCGAAAGTGCTTTCGTCAGTGCCTCCACGATAAAGCTTAACCAGTGCACCGCCAATATCATTAAATTGATTGTTATTGATCGTGAGATATTCCACGTTATAAATACCGCGATCATCGGTTTCTTTGTTAAGTCTAAAAAGGTCGCCTGTGATAGTGCTAAATTGGTTATTAATAACCTCAATTTTGTTGGCAAAAGCGCGAGCGCCAGAGTCAAAAAAGTGGAAGGAATGGTTGATGTTTAACTGGCTAATTTTGCTGTTGTACATGCTAAAGCGATAGTTGGTTAGCATGCCCCATTTACTGGTTCTTACCACAGTATTACCAGATGAATCTGGGCTGCTTGTGCCTGTAATTATCAGACTATCAAGCTTTAAGCTGCCGCCATTTTGAATTTCAAATAGATTACCTCGACTAAAGGTCAATGTTGGTTTTTGAGTATCTTGGGCAATAATCGAAAGGGTTTTGTTGATTTCGATGATTTTCTCTATCTGATATTTGCCTGCTTTTAGCGCAATAATATCGCCATCTTTAGCATTACTTACGGCAGTCAACAGTTGTTCGGCTGTAGATACACTATGAGTTATTCCCGAATCGAAGGCGGTGTTAGGCTCAGCTTTGGTGTACCAACTCACGCCAGTGTTAGCTTTTAAGGTTGGGATGAGTGTTTGAGTCGCACCAAATTCAGCATTATGGCTGTTTGATGGGTAAAATAGGCCATTATCTGCACGCTGTAGTGATATTGCTGTTGGTTTAATACCTTGGTTTATTTGATTATTATTAAGCTCATTGGATAAGTTGTCAGAAAATTGAATCCCTGAGATGTCATCAAAAATGGAGAAGGGTGCTTGTTGGTTATTATTAACAAATAAATTGTGTGTAAATGCTGAGTCTTTTGGCACTGCAGAGCGCTCTTTATCACTGCCTGCAGCTAAATGAATATGGTCGACATTGATAAAGCTGTTGCGGCTTACCTTGGCATTAACCACTTGATGATAGCGATTGATTGGCGAATTTGGTACACCATTCATAATGGTAAAGCCACTGCCGAAACGATAGCCTTTTAGCCCTTCTAAATAGTTATTAGTAATTGTTTGATCTCGGTTAATAATCCGAATACCGCCCGTATGGTCAACGCCATTACCTAAAAACACATTACTGTCGACTTGGTTACCGTTACCGTGGCGCATAGTCAGAGTGCCGCGAGACTCAAAAAAGGTGTTATTGCGAATTATATTCTTGCCGGCTTTGATTGAGATAATTTCAACCTCGCCATCACAGCGATCAAAATAGTTGTCTTCGATTACCGTATATGAATTCGTCATTGAGAAATGACTGGTACCGATGCGAATGGTTTCTCCGCCATTTGAGCCTAAAGTTGGGCGAGGGCCAAAATAGTTATGATCTATTCTGTGGTGATTTTGTTGACTGTCTTCACCGCGAAGCCTAACTGTCAGCGTAACGCCTTTGTTGCGTTTACCGACGAGGTGGTTGTGATCAAAACGGTTATGTTGACCATATAGTGCAACCCAATAATCAGACTCATGACGGTCAGGATTATTAAAATTGTCGATAACCACTTCTGTTACACGGGAGTGGTTGGCTAATTCATCCTCACTGGTTCGATATGAGATAACCGAATTGTTTGGGGTGTAGCCGTCTTTAAAGACTAAGCCAGACACTTCTAAATAGGTGCCGGACATTTGTAGATTGGATTGACCCGATAAAATCACTTTGCCTTTGGTTTGAGCTGAAAGGCGAATAGGGGCTTCTTTGCTGCCTTGGCCGATGAAGTTGATCTCAAAGTCTTGCCAAGTGCCATTTGAAAGAATGATGTCATCGCCCGCGACCAGTTTTTTTACTGCTTGATTAAACTCATCTTGCGTACTTACGGTAAAGGTTTCGGCGTTGACTTGAACAGACAGCAGACATAAACCCATTAAGAGAGTTGATTTAACAGGAACCGATAACAGTGTGCTGTGAGCAACTGAGTGAAGCTTGATTCTGTTTTGAAAACGCATAAAGACTCTCTTATTATTTTTAGTGGCTGTAATTGTTATTGATGTCAGGCTAAACCTGCGATTTCATACTCATTAGTTCGTACATTGATTCAGTGCATTATTTCTCTTACTTCACTTTCTACTTCACTTTCTCTACTTCACTTTCTTTACTTTACTTTTTGCTTATATTGCTCGCTTCTAAACAAAATAACTCCTACCTCAATATTAAGGTAGGAGTTGCACGACTAAGTTTTACTTAAGGCTAAAACTTAACTTTTGCACCAAGGAAATATTTTGAACCAGAACGAGAGTAGTCCGATACAGTAGTATCGTTACCACGAGTCATAATTTGCCGTTCATTTAACAAATTCAGCGCTTTAAGTGATAGTGATAAGTAATCTGTCACTTTGAAGTTAGCTGAGAAATCTAAGTAGCTTCGCATCAGCGACAGCATAAGGGCTACCAGGCTCAGCTGTGACAAAACTTGAATCAGCATAGTTGTAAGCCACTTTGGCACCTAAGCCATCAAATGGGTAAGGTAGCTCAGAGAAATTTTTTTGCGCAGTGACTTCAATACCCTGAATGACAGATGAGTCATCAGAGGTTTGACGAGTGGTATGAGACACGTTTGGATAAATGCTATCAACACCATCGAGCGACACCGTAATATCACGGTTTTCTTCGACATTTTCATAGCCACCAGTAAAGTCTTTATAGTAATAAGCTAATGAGATCGCAGCATCTTCACTTGGATACCACTCTAACGATAAGTCATAGTTGTTAGAAAGATAAGGATCCATGTGGTTACCACTGACTTTGATCACTTCCATTTCTGAATCATCTTTTTAACGTCAACTGTTTGTTCTGCTACTTGGGCAGTTGGCGCTGTAACTTCAATGGCTTCATTTTCATCTTGTGCGAATACCGGTGATGCTAATAACGATAATAATGCTGAACTATAAATGGCACTTTTAGGCTGTATTCTGATCGTGTTTAATGCGCGACTTATTTTATTAAGTTTCACGTTAATCTCCCCAGATTAATTGTTTGTTTAAATAAAAGTGAACATAATCCTTTAAACATGATCTTTAAATACAACTTTGCGTTAGATAGAAACTTACTAATGGTCATGTTAGTTGTCAACCAATTTATGTTACCAACAAGATCTTAAATATATGCTACTGTTATTACCAATAACATTTTTTTAACCAAATCAGGGCTAATATGAAATTTGCTCTAGTACAACAAATTTTCAAAATAGGATTTGCGTTGACTAGGTAAACAGATATTATGTTAGTAATACAATAAAATTGGTTTTAACCATTGAAGGACCAAAGATGAAAAGTAGGCGTATGTTTTGGCGCATCGTAGAAGAGATCGAAGCGTCTATTGCTAGCGGCGAATATACTCCTGGAAGTCGTTTACCTCCAGAAAGGGAGTTGGCTGAAAAATTTGATGTCAGTCGACCAACAGTTCGTGAAGCAATTATTGCACTGGAAGTGCGTGAGAAAATTGAAGTTAAAACGGGCTCTGGTGTATATGTATTGCACTCTGCTAATCAAGCTGATCAAACCAATAAGATTAATGCATTTGAGCTGACGCAAGCTCGTGCTCTTATAGAGGGTGAGATTGCCGCCCTTGCTGCAAATACGATAACTAAAGAAGAACTTGTTGAGTTAAACAAAACATTGATAATGATGGAAAATAAGTCATATGTTGAAGAAGCGGATGAGATGTTTCATCAGATCATCGCTAACTCGACTCGCAATGGTGCTTTGATTAAATCATTTCAAAACTTGTGGGCATTACGAGCTTCAAGCCAAAAGATTATTACTGATTACGACAGTGTATGTAGCAAGGATAATAAGAAAACCCTTGATGAGCATACTTCTATATATGAAGCTTTGTTAGCCAATGATGCTTCTGAAGCAAGACTGGCAATGCATAGACACTTTAACCGACTCATTAATGTTTTATTTGATACTGTCGAAGCGCGATCTCTTGAAGAAGTCCGTCGTAAAAACAGTGAAAAACGCGACTTATACTCTATTGATAATTTGGTTAACCGATTAAGTTAACGTGGTTCTGTTATTTAAGATAATAATCGATTCGTTAACAAGTAACTGATTATATTTCATCAAAGCCTTTCTATATGAAAGGCTTTTTTATATCTACGAATTGACTAAAACCTGCATAACTTATTAAAATTAAAGCATTTACTTTGAAGGAGGAAAACGCTAGAAATGAGAGTTGTTTTACTTTGAACTAATCGAGGGGGAAGGTTTAGAGCGAACTTTGACGATTTAAACATTCAAGATGACAAAGCGAGTAGCGCTACTGATTAAAAATTGAATGTCACCTCGTATAAGCTGTTGATTATTTTCACCGTACTAGCGTTCAACTCTGTTCATTCCTTTTATGGTCATCATGATTTTCAAATTGTTTAAAACAGTTTTAGGCAATTAATTTTATCTTTGAGCTGAAACAAAATTCATACAATTACACTTCTTTTTTTGAATTTTGGCAAAATTTGGTTAGCCTAAATTCACGTTTTTATCTTATAAATCGATTGGGATTATATTGTTTGTTGCTAGGATGTTAAGTTATGTTTGTGCAATTCTTACTGTTAAACATCATGTTATGGCTATATAAAGGAGCGGGTCGAAACTCTTTGTCGACCAATGGATTCTTATGTTATTACCAATATCCCGATGTGGCAGTGAGATTTTAGTTGTGTATGCCAAGGAGCAATCTATCTCAAGCTCCTCATTAATCATCCGTTTCAGGCTACTAGTTTCAGGCTACTAGTTTTAGGCTATTAGTTTTAGGCTACTAGTTTTATGTTATTAGTTTTAGGCTACTAGTAATAGCATCGACTTCAATATTGAGCATGTGCGGGTTGAGTTAAGCTTATGATTTTGAGCTCAACACTTAGGTATCACTATTTACATACCGTCTGTACTTAATACAAAGCAGCACTTAACGCCTTGCACTTAGGGATATAGGTCATAGTGTTAAGCTGAGTTGTAGGGCTTGGAATTAACACGTGGTTTGCTAGTGAGTCGCGCTTGGTTTGTAAAAGCGTTTACATGCTAAAAAATAGAATAAGGTGTTTAAAGGAGATAAACCATGAGCTACTTTATTTAACTCACAGTTTTTGTCCAGAAAACGCGTTTAAATCAGGTAAATAGATTTTGCTATTTTCGTGCTTGCAAAATAACAAACTTACCGTTTGATGCGACCGTCTTACAGTTTTTGAATATGCGCTGTAGCTTGATGTGATAAGACAAGTGGCGATTACCAACAACTTGTAATAACCCGCCAGGCGCCAGTCTTCTTCTAGCATCGAGGAACATTTGCCAAGCGATATGATCGGTAATGGCTTCGCCTTGGTGAAATGGCGGGTTACATAAGACTAAGTCAGCACTGATTTCACTGTCTAAATGGGTTAAACAGTCATCCCAATGAAAGTGACCTAATTCACTCGGTAAATTGTTTAGCTGCCAATTATGTTTGCTTGATGCAACGGCCATTTCAGAATCGTCGACAAAGTGAATATTCGCATCTTGATATAATTGCGCTGCGCGCAACCCTAAAACGCCATTCCCGCAACCTAAATCAATCACTGTTTTAAATTCATCTTTTGGCATGTTGTCGAGCATGATGCGGGCACCAATATCGAGCTTATTGGCCGCAAACACATTACTGAGGTTACTGATGGTGAGATTCAGTTCATCGACCGTCCAAGTGATTTCAGCCACGCTTGGACGTTTTTTTCCATCAGCTATACAACTAATTACTCGAGTTTTCTTCCAGGTTAAACTGGCAGAGGCAGAGCCCAGATGTTGCTCAATTAACGCCAATAATGATTTGTTGATGCTTTTGGCTTTCGCGCCAATCAGTACTTGTGTTCCTTTAGGGAGAACTTGCGATAATCGCTGTAGCTGGTGGGCAAAGTAAGTCAGGTTTTTAGGCAACTTAATTAATACAAGTTGCGTGTCTGCAGGTAATAAGTCGCGGCTATTAAAACGAGTAATATTGCTATCTGCTAACTGATTGTCTGTCAGGTTTTGTTTCGCACCCAATAAACTGGTTTTAGCATCGGTTTCAACAAATAAAGGCCATGAAGCTTCTAATTGGGTTAGGGCACATTGAATTGCGCCAAAGTTGTCATTAAGAATGGCGGTATTTTGAGCGATAATCTCGTTATCGACTAAGTGTTTAATTAGGTGTTCATCGGCAGCATCCCAAGCTTGAAGGTTTGACTCTTGCTGTTTAGGATAGCGAAAAAGTGATAACTCAATCCCTGAACAAGAGAATTGGTTTGCCGTCATGATGATTACCTTAATTAAAAACTCGAAGTCAGCAATTATCGCAGTTAAATGCAGTGATTGAAATCTTAGACACGGTTCAAATAAAGAAAAAGCCAGTATCTGAGAGATACTGGCTTGGAAAGGTACTTTTTACTCACTTTTAAACAAAGCAGTTAATTAAAAAGTTACTTTAATACTTTTTGGCGGATTTGCTCAATTTGTTGCAGTTTACCCTGAAGCATATAAGTATTTTGGTTAATGTTACCTGGGTTCAATACCTGACTTTCCTGACGAGGATAGTCTTTTAATGTTGCCATGAACTCTTGTACTTGGTTACCAACAGGAACGAATAACCACATGTTGTCAGCCATCCAGCGTAAGTACATACCAGATTCGTGAGGCGCTTTTTCAAAAGGGTCAGCTCTTAAATGAACCACTTGAGGCCAGTTTGACTGGAAGCGAACCGCATCAACAATATTACCTTCTAGTGTGGCAAACGATACTTTGAAGTCACCTGTACGAACAGCATTTAGCTCAGCGTTAGCTGAAAAATATAACATACCGTCACGAGGGCCTTTATCAACTTTACCTTCGAAGTAAGGTTTAAAGTTGTAACCATCTAAATGTACACGCCAGTTTGTGCCATTGTAACGAGCACCTTTATCTGACTTAAGCTTTTCAATGACTTTGTCATCACCCGCAACAGCTGCGAATGTTGGTAGCCAATCTTTATGTGACATGATGTCGTTAATTTTAGTGCCAGGTTTAATAACACCAGGCCAGCGAACTAACTGAGGTACTCGCATACCACCTTCAAAGGTTGTCCCTTTTTCACCGTGGAAGTATGTCGCACCACCGTCAGGCCATGAAACCGTTTCAGCACCATTATCGGTTGTGTAAAGTACGATAGTGTTATCAGCAACCCCTAATGAATCTAGCTTATCAAGTAAGATACCAACATGATCATCATGTTCTATCATGCCGTCAGCGTAGATAGAGATACCTGAAATACCTTGATATTTTTCTTGTAAACGAGTCCATACATGCATACGGGTTGTGTTATGCCAAATAAAGAATGGTTTTTCAGCTTTTACCGCTTTTTCCATGAAGGCTAGCGATTCTTCTAAAAACTCTTCATCAGCATGCTCCATACGCTTACGCGTCATCGGGCCGGTATCTTCTATTTTTCCGTCAGCACTTGAGCGGATAACACCACGAGGACCATACTTTTTACGGAACTCAGGATCCTTTGGATAGTAATAAGTCTCTGGTTCTTCTTCAGCATTTAAGTGATATAGGTTACCGAAAAACTCATCAAAACCATGGGCAGTTGGCAGATGTTTATCTTGATCGCCCATGTGGTTTTTACCAAATTGCGCGGTCATATAACCTTGCTCTTTTAACACATCAGCAATCGTAGGAGTCCAATCAGGAATACCAGCATCAGAACCAGGCATACCAATAGTTAATAGGCCTGTTCTAAATGGCTCTTGTCCTGTTAAAAACGCAGAACGTCCAGCGGTACAAGACTGTTGAGCATAGTGATCAGTAAATAATGCACCTTCATTCGCAATTCGATCAATGTTTGGGGTTTGATATCCCATCATGCCATTGTTATAAGCACTGATATTGAATATACCAATATCATCGCCCCAAATAGCGAGAATATTGGGTTTGTCAGCAGCGTTTGCAACTGAAGATGCAGCTAGCAACCCTGTGCAAAGAGCGATCTTACTCGTATTAAAGAAACTTGCCATATAGACTCCGTGATGCTTTGTTTAGCTTAACGTTTTTAATCGTAAATAATTTAAATCAATTAGTTAGTTTGATTTTTTAACTGTTTAATTATATTAAGTGGATAAAATTTAGCACTGAATACAGAATATAACCTTTTGTTATACGTCTATTTACTTAAAAACGTTTATGATTATTGATTAAAAAGTATGGACTAAATGATAGTGAGGAGTGACGAATGAGCCATAGTTTACAAAGTATTACGGCATTAATAAGCCAAGTTGAAAAGTCTGTCATTGGACAATCCCATGTCATTAGAGCTTTAGTCATAGGTTTATTAACTAAAGGCCATGTCCTATTAGAGGGTCTTCCTGGTACAGCGAAAACACGCTCGGTAAAATCTCTTGCTGATGCAATGAATGCCTCATTTGGTCGAGTACAATTTACCCCTGATTTATTACCTTCCGACATAACTGGCACGGTGCAATATCAAGACAACAACGGTAGCCCATTGCTAACCTTTCAACAAGGACCACTGTTTCATAATTTAGTATTAGCTGATGAAATCAATCGTGCTCCAGCAAAAGTGCAAGCTGCATTATTAGAAGCGATGGCTGAAGGCACGGTAACTGTGGGTGATACCACGCATCAACTTGATGAACTTTTCATGGTGTTAGCAACGCAAAATCCAGTTGAGCAAGAAGGAACCTACCCATTACCTGAAGCGCAAATGGATCGCTTTATGATGAAAATTAATGTGGATTATCCAGATGATGAAGCTGAGTTAAATATTATTCGCTTGGTGCGTGCAGAAGAAAATGCGCCTGTAATGAATGAAGGATCAGCAGTGTCGAAAATAGACCCATTGGTTTTTCTAACGGCTCGCCAGCAGTTATCCACTCTCAGCGTTTCTGACATTGTAGAACGATATATTGTTGCCTTAGTGATGGCTACTCGACACCCAGAACGTTATCCTGACTCGCCTTTATCCGCTTGGATTAAAACGGGTTCTAGCCCTAGAGCTTCAATTGCACTGGATAAATGTGCACGTGCAGAGGCATGGTTATCTGGCCGAGATCATGTTCTTCCTGATGATGTCAGAAGTATTGCTCATTCAGTGTTATCTCACCGTATAACCCTTAGTTATGATGCATTAGCAGATAATATTGATGGGCAAGCAGTGGTTAATGAGTTATTGGATATTGTGGCTGTTGGGTAATTAATGATGAATGGCAATATACCGCGTCATGCAAAGCAATCGACATTAGATCCACGATTGCATGTCGAATATCGACATTTGGTCAAGCTGCAGGCATTGAGCCATTCATTTAGATTATTACCTCATTGGCAGGCAAAGAGTTTAATGGCGGGTCGTCATAGCTCCCAGTTTCGAGGCCGTGGATTAAACTTTGAAGAACTAAAGCATTACCAGATAGGCGATGATATTCGTTGTTTAGATTGGAAAGTGACCCTAAGAACTGGTCAACCTCATGTGCGTTTATATACCGAAGAAAAAGATCGTAATGTGGTGATTTTGGTCGATCAAGGTGCCAATATGTTTTTTGCTTCTACCCATACCATGAAGTCAGTGGTGGCAGCTGAAGTGGCAGCATTAATTTCATGGCGGGTATTAAGAGAAGGCGACCGCATTGGTATGCTACTTAAAACACCGAAGGCATGCCTATGGTCAGAGCCGATGCGTGGCCAAAACCATGTATTGCAGCTATTAAAAACACTCAGTCAAAGTAACCAATCTCTTAATGTGAACTCGACTGATTCGGTGAATTTTTCTGAGTCACTAACCAAGCTAGCCCAGCGAGATCTTCGCCAATCCACAGTGATTATTTTAAGTGACTTTTTGTCATTAAATCTTAGCGATATCAATAAACTTAAACAAATTCAACGTAGCAATGACTTACTGGCAGTAAGGATTTCAGATCCGATGGAACAAGCGATTCCTGATGATGCTCAGTGGGTGATGGGTGATGGTAATTATCAACTTAGTTTGCATCAAACTCAGCAAATATCAAAGGTTAATGAAAGCTTTACCACGACCGCGACAGAAAATGCTAAGGCACTTAATTACTTGATGGCACGTCACAATTTACCGTTAGTTGAGTTGAGTACAGACGGTAATCATTTAAGTCAGCTTAAACGCGCTATTGGAGCTTAAAATGCAGCATAACCCGCCGTCGACTTATATTTTACGGGAGCTTGTTGATGTCTACCCAGTTGATGCTGTGTCATGGTGGCCAGGGTTTGAGCAACTTCCTACAGGTTGGTGGTGTCTGCTTGTCATAACAAGTGTATTGATTGTCACAGCAGTGATTATTGGTTTGAATTATCGCTGGCAAAATCGCTATCGCGCTGAAGCGATATTGGCGATTAAACAAATCATGTTAGGTCATCAGGTTATTCAACCTGAGCCTAAAACTCAGGCTATGCTGAATCAGCAATTATTTTTTGTAGTAAAACAAGTTCTCATTTATGTAGAGCCGCAGACTGCAAAACTTGCTGATAACTCGGTATTAAATGCAATGGATAAATTAATCAGTCATCAATCTAAAAATGATGCATTTAGTTGGCAAAGTGACGTAGGCCAGCGCTGGATTAACAGCTTATACAACCCCAATATTTGTTTGAGTGAAAGTGAAATGACGACATTAGTCCAACAGTTAATACTGTGGATTAACGGCCACAGAAATCAATTTTCGATTAAGTCATGGCCTTTATCGGTTGTACGTTCATTTGTGAGGGGTCAGTAACATGTCCTCCATAGACCTAACTTACCCATGGTTATTACTATTATTGCCGTTGCCTTTTCTCGTTATGCGCTTCTCGAAAGCCTATAAAACTAAGCAAACCGCAATTAAAGTGCCATTTTTTCAAGTGCTGATTGATACCTTAAATGAAAAACCCAGTGAGGGAGCGAGTATGCTCTCACCGCGTTTGTGGCAACGAGTTATCCTAGTGTTGAGTTGGTGCTGTTTAGTGCTAGCAATGACTAAACCGACTCAATTAAGTGAGCCACAATTACGCGAACAATTAGGTCGAGATGTGATGATCGCATTAGATTTATCTGGTTCGATGAACGAAACCGATTTTGTGGATGATTCAGGTAAGCGTATTAGTCGTATTGATGCTGCAAAACAAGTTTTGCAGGACTTTTCAGCAACGAGGCAAGGCGATCGTTTAGGGCTGATTTTATTTGCCGATGCGGCCTTTTTACAAACCCCATTTACTGCTGATATTGCTGTGTGGCAGAGTTTATTAGCACAATCAGATACTGGGATGGCAGGGCAAAGTACTCATCTTGGTGATGCGATTGGTTTATCAATCAAAGTGTTCGAACAAGCTGAGCAAGATACTGTTTCTGCTCAAGGAACAGACCGAGGCATAAATGAAACTTCGGTTGAGAAAGTCGTTATTTTGCTAACTGATGGTAATGATACCGGAAGCTTTGTTGCTCCTATAGATGCCGCTAAAGTGGCTGCAGTTAAAGGCATTAGGGTACATGTTATTGCGATGGGCGATCCTTTGACTGTAGGTGAGCAAGCGTTAGATATGGAAACTATTGTTCGGATAACCAGCGAAACGGGCGGTAGCACTTTTACTGCGTTAGATAAACAACAACTTGATGAGGCATACCAGGCAGTTTCGTTACTCGAACCTCAACTATTTAATAGTACTAATTACCAAATAACCTATACATTGCATCATTATCTAGTCATTTTTGTCGTCATGCTTTACTTGCTCGCCTTTAGTGTCAGTTTATTGCTTCAAAGTGGCGGGCATCAATCTAAATTAGCTGGCTCAAAGGTCGTTAATACTAAAGCGACTCAAGAAACTAAAGCTACTCAGGAAACTAAAGCTACTCAACAAACTAGTGTAGAAAAAATCAAAGGAGAGCAAGATGTTTGATAGCTCCTTTTTGAGTTTATTATGGGCCAACTTTCATTTTATCCGTCCATGGGCGTTGTGCTTATTGTTGCCGCTTGCACTGATTGTGTATATCCGCTGGCATCGAAATGAAGCTGCGCAATCTCAACAAGTTTTACCTGAACATTTGCGAAAAGCGTTAACTGTTGGTGAACAAGGCTGGCGAAAACTATTGCCACTAAAGTTACTCACAGTGTTGATGATGATGGGCATAATTGTCAGTGCAGGACCCACCTGGAACCGTTATGAGTCGCCATTTAATGAAGATAAAGCCGCTTTGGTGGTTTTAGTTGATTTAAGCCAATCCATGTTAGAAAAAGATGTTGCGCCAAATAGGCTTATTCGAGCGCAACATAAAATTCTTGATTTAATTGAATTAAGAAGCGGCGGTAAAACAGGATTAATTGCTTATGCTGGCTCGGCACATGTTGTCGCACCGCTAACCGAAGATAAGCAAGTCTTTACGCCTTTTGTCAGTGCATTAGCACCTGAAATTATGCCTGTAGAAGGTAAGCAAGCCCAAGAAGCCTTAACCTTAGTTGATACATTATTGGCAGATGAAGTGGGTGCTAGTGTTATTTTATTTACTGACGGTATGGTGCCCAACGCCATTGATGCTTACGAGGCTTATTTTGAACATTCCGCTCACCAGTTATTAATATTAGGTGTGGGAAATTCTAATCGCGAAGCCACTATTCCCCTAGATGTTCGCTCTTTAGAAACCTTAGCCAGTAAAGCTAATGCTAGTTTGCAGTTAGTGACAGTCGATAACCAAGATGTGCAGTGGTTAATTAGAAAAATAGATCGGCATATGCAGATATCAACTGACAGCATTATGCCCTGGAAAGATATGGGTTATTACTTGCTCTTTCCGATGGCATTACTGTTATTGCTTTGGTTCAGAAAGGGCTGGTTAGTGCATTGGGGGCTAGTATTAATCGTATGCGGTAGCAGCGTTGTTGCTCCTTCGCCAGCGTACGCAGCAACATCGTCATTACCTCAAGATGAGTCTGCGAGTGTTAAGGCGCAGGCATCAACTCCAGACACTGATAGTGATCTCCAAGCTAGTGAAAGTTCTGAACTGGCTAGTCAAGAGCTGAAGACTGATGTTTGGCAGAATATACATCAAGCTTGGCTGGACTTTTGGTTTACGCCTGATCAACAAGGCGATCGGGCTTTTCATCAACAAGAATACTTTCAGGCTGCTCAGTATTATCAAGATCCTTTACGCAAAGGTATTGCCTACTATTATGCGGCTCAGTACAAAGCGGCGCAGATTAGTTTTATGCAACAACCGTCGCATCTAAGTTTATTTTATGCTGGCAGCGCATTGGCAAGACAGCGTGAATACATAGCGGCTAGAAATTTATTGCGCGATCTCATCAATGAAATGGATAAGTCTCCACTTGAGTCTGAAGTTCAATTGCGTGCCGATGTGGCGCATAACCTTGCCGCTGTTCAAGCTATCATTGATGAAATTAACCGTTTCAGTGAGAGTCAGCAAGGTACGACCGATGGACTGGAAGAGTCTACTGAACTTGGTAAAGATGAGCCACTGACCTCTGACGGTTTTGAAGAGATAGCCCCCGAAGAAGTGCTAGGTAAAGATACGCTAAATGCTCGTGAGATATTAGGCAGTGAAGAGTTAGCGAACAAATGGTTATCACGAGTTGAAGCCGATCCTAAACGTTTTTTACAAGCCAAATTTTATTTACAGCGACAGTTACAATTGCAGCAAAAGCAAGATGAGGCGCAATAATATGAACATGTCATTGAATAAACTTAATCCGCTGCTGTGTTTGATATGTTTGATTTCATTAGTTTCGTTCTCTGCTTCAGCAGTGACTGTGAGTGATTTACAGCATCAAAAAATGTTAACTATCGAGACCTGGTTATCTAGTGAGGCTGATTCGAATCGAGCGGACCGAAATCAAGCCAGTCAGCAGCCTGATAGTGCTAAAGGGGAGGCTTTGCTAACAACGGTTGTGGGCGAACAGATAACCTTAAATATCAAACTTGGCACCAATAGGTGGTTTACTCGTGGTACGCAAATAGACAATATCGAACTGCCTAATGTGATGAGTAAGCAGCGTGAACAGTTTTCAGTGAATTCTACCCAAAGAATTAATGGCGAAACCTGGTCATTTCAATTGTGGCAAATTTCTTTGTATCCACAAGCTTCTGGACGTTATCAAGTTCCTGAATTAGGACTATCAGTAGAGGTGATGACCCCGAGCGATGGCAAAGTCAGTGGCATGCTTGTTAGCCAAGCACAATTGTTTGAATCGATTATACCTGATGCGAGTTTACCCGATGATAATTGGTTCAGTTCGCCAGACGTTAATATTGAGCAACAATGGCAGCAATCAAACTCACCTGTATATGTTGGTGATAGCTTTACGCGAACAGTAACAATTAAGGCCGCTGATACTTTATCTGTTTTAATCGGCGATATTATTCCCCAAACGGCTAATGAACAATTTCAAACCTATAGCGATCCTGTTCAATTATTTGATTCTGAACAACGCGGGGATTATTTATCGACTCGAATTGAGCAGCAAGTTTACATTGTTCAACAAGGCGGAGAGCTGAAATTTGATGATGTGGTTATTCGTTGGTGGGATACCGTTAACAAAGAGATGAAACAACAAGTACTCGAAGGAAAAGTTGTTATTGTTAAGCATACTTTAACTTCTTGGCTTAAATATTATCGCAATACACTCATTGTAATGACTTGTTTAGTGATTGGTTTGATAAGTTTATTTTTGGCTATGGCTAGATATTATCAAAGTCACCAGAAGCCAATAGGCTGGTTATATCTGCAGGCGGTGAAAGCTAAAACCTGGCCCAAGGTGCGCAGACTACTTTACTACAAGGTGCGTCAGTCAAACCAACAGCTCACGTTGTTTGATGGGGTTAAGCAACAAAATCAAAATCTTGCTGTTAATATTCAGCAACTTGATCCATCAAAAGCAAACTCAAAACCATTAACTAAGCGTTCAGCTTATACCTTATGGTTTGCTGTTAAAACGGATGAGGAAAAACCGCAAAGTCGTTTAATTCGACGATTTCTAACTAAGGTTTTTCCTAAAGCATTGCCGCAGCTAACAAAATATTCAAATCAAGATCCTGAATCAAAGTAATCCTTGTTATGCTTAAACGGGTAAATAGTTTATGATTATTGGGTTTATGGCTAGGTGAAAAATGCGTAAAAATGAAAAATACCGATCTAAACCTTATTCCCATTTTTGTGGCTATTTATGAGGAGTGCAGTTTATCTAAATCTGCCAATCGATTAAATATCACTCAACCTGCGGTAAGTAAAGCATTAAAACGGTTACGGGATATTTATAATGATCCGTTATTTTTACGCGATAATAGTGCCATGGTACCGACACCTCGTGCGATAGATATTTACCCTGCGTTGGCTGCAGCACTGACAAATTACACGAGTACTATCGCAATTGATGGCGGTTTCGATTCGGCCTCTGCAGAGCGTGTGTATTCATTTGCAGTTATATCGGGCCTCGGCCATACGTTCTTGCCATTGGTATTTAGCCATCTTCGCAAAGAAGCGCCACATCTTCATTTTGAAGTTCACCCCATATTTTCAAAAGATACTGAATTAGATTTGCGCTTGCAGCGCTATGATTTTGTCATCGATGCAGATCATTTTTCGCCATCTTTTATTAAGTCTCATCACTTATTTGATGAAGAATTAGTGGCTGTGATGAATGCTGAGCATCCACGGATCCATGATGAGATGACGTTAGAGCAGTTTTTAGCTGAAGAACATATTACAGTCTCAGGTTGGCAAGCGCGGAGTAGTATTATGCGATCTGCTCATATCTCTGAACTGGATTCTCGTAATGTGGTGTATCGAACTAGCACAGTGACTGAATGTTTACCTTTGGTTTCACAAACCGATTTATTGGCTATTTGCGCTAAGAGTATCGTCAAACAGCAAGGCCTGTTATATAAGGTTAAATCATTCGCTTTACCCCTCGACAAAAATACACTGAGTATCAAATTGTACTGGCATCCTTCTAGAGATACCGATGCTGGGCATGTGTGGCTAAGAAACTATTTAGTAAATGAAGCATCCCAGTTTGGTAAATCACAGTTTGGTCTAGAGAAAAACGCTGATTAAGTGTCAGATATTATGTGGCTGTGAATGACATAATATAAAAGCTAAAGCCTGCTATTTGCAGGCTTTTTCTTATGCGTTCTTTATTGTTCGTCTTTACTGTATGTGTTACTGCGCCTGTTTAGCGCGTAGGTCATTAATAACTTGTGGTGGGGCGATGTCAGCTAACGCACTGATGCATTCTTCTGTGTTTTTGTGGTTATTACGAATATAAATATCGCACATTGCATACAGGTTTTCAGGTGAGCCTGAAATTAAATATGCTTGCTCAAATGATTCAATAGATAATTCGATATCCAGTGGCTCTTGAAGCACACCATTTAAATACCAGTAATAGGCATTTTCAGGCGCTAATTCAGTGGCTTTACTCATCGAGATTGCGGCAATGTTTTTCTGATTTAAACGAACTAGCGTCAGCGCTTTAGAGTAATGCAGGTTAGCATTACTGCTATCAAACTCAATGCCTTTATCCAATGTACTCAGTGCGAGTTCATCTTGTCCCTGTGCATAGTAATTAGTGGATAGATTTAAATATAACTCTGTAGTCTTATCTACTGATGTTAATAAACCGAGATATATGTTTTGCGCCAAATTAGGACGTAATGTCCAACGATAAACATCAGCTAATAACAGTTGCTGGGTATAAGACTCATCAAGTTTAAGTTGTGCAATCAGCTTATCAGCTTGGCTTCTAAGCTCTGCTTGTTGTCCCATTTGTAATTGTTCAAAATCTTTTATCAAGCTAACTGTTGCGCTAAAACGTACAGACTCAACGTCATCTTGCAGTAACGGTGCGACCATACGGTAACGGTGTTCTAAAGGGTAGGGCATTGCACCTGCAATTGCTGCTTCACGGACTATAGGTTGGCTGTCCTTTAAAGCTCTAGCGACTGCAACCAGACTGTTTTCATTTGGGTATTGGGCAATAAATCGCAGTGCTTGAGCGCGTTTTTCTGCAGGCTCATTAATATTTTGGGCAATATAAGCCATTGCTTGAGGAGTTACTGTTTCACTTGAATCACTGGTTGTCGTTTCAGTTTGTGCAGCATTGGCTGGCAAGCTGATACTGATTGCAGGGAGCGACATTGAAAGCGCTACTAAGGTGAACAATGTCAATGGACGAAATGTCATAGTTAAAACCTATCAATTCATGTAGTGAAGGCATACAAATACCCTCTATTAAAAATAATATGTAAAGGTAAATGTTATCGGTTTTTTGTGGCTTGTTGGATTAACTTATCGCTATATTTACCGTGTGCGACAGGGTGGCCTGTATTGCGTAAAATGTACGCTAAAGGTTTATCGATATAGGCGAAAAACTTTTTCCAGCCTGCACATAAGTAATTCAGGCCAGGCTCACCATCACGGCTGCTGATAAAGCGGTTTTTAGGGCATTCGCCATAACATGCAAACTGATACTCACACTGGCTGCACTGGGAGTTTATCCCGCGTGATTTTGCTAAACCAAAACTTTGCTGTTTTTCTGAAAATGCCATATCAGCTAAAGGCGTGTCTTTTATATTGCCAATTTTATATTCAGGGTAGACATAGTGATCACAGGCAAAAACATCACCATTAGGCTCGAGCGCTAAGCCTTTGCCACAGACTTGACCTAAAGTGCATAACGGATTTTTATTGCCCATCCAGGCTTCAACACTGGCTTCGAAATATTGCACCATGATTTTACCAAAATCATGCATCACCCATTCATTAAATACAGCAATGAGGAAGTTACCCCATGCTTCATCTGAAACACACCACGGCTCCATTACAGAACTTTTGTTTCCCGGAATAAGACGTTTATCACCTTGACGATATTGCGGAGCTTTAGTGTCGGTTTGAGGTGCATCGGTTCTAAAGGTTTTTTGCTCAACAATTGGGATAAATTGCATTTGCGGAGACTTCACCACATCGCGTAAAAAGCGGTACACCTCAACAGGGCTTTGGCTGGTCACTTTGTTGACACAGGTTAATGTTGCGAACCTGACTTCATATTTATGCAGCAGTTCTACCGCAAGCATGACTTGTCTAAATGTGCCACGACCAGCACGGTTGGTGCGGTAAGTGTTATGCATCAACTCTGGACCATCAATGCTCAGTCCAATCAGGAAGTTATTTACTTTAAAAAACTGACACCATTCGTCGTTAAGCAATGTGCCGTTGGTTTGCAAGTCGTTAGAGATGACAACCCCTTTCGGACAATGCTTTTGTTGGTATTCAACGACTTTTTTAAAGTAATCGAGCCCCAGCATCGTCGGCTCACCGCCTTGCCAAGAGAAGATGATTTCTGGTGTGTTCTGCTGAAGAATATATTGCTGAATATATTCTTCTAGTAAGGCCTCATCCATTTCAGGGGAGCAGCCTTTTTTATATTCTAGCAAGTCTTGTTTACTGAGGTAGTAACAATAGTCACAATCAATGTTGCACACAGCGCCAATGGGTTTTGCCATGACGTGCATACGTTTTGAGGCTTTACCATTAAATTGTGGACCTTGAGTTATCTTCATATCACTACCTCTTAATGGCTGAGCGTGTCTGTTTCGTACAGAATTACTTTGTATCGTATGTAAGCTGACAGGTTTGTATCAATTGAGGTAAATTGTAAGCTATTCACTTTGACGATATAAGCTCAATTCGGCTATATCCAATATAACCATTAGTTTGGTTAACAAATCGATATAGCGTTTTATAATTGCTACTTAAAACAGCGGATTAATAATGGGAAATATATGAAACAAGCTGGTGAAAATCTTGGTCACATTAACCATAGTGTTAAACCGTCAATACTGCAGAGCACTCGCACGATAGTGTCGGGAGTGATTGGCGCTACATGTCTTGTTTTTTTAAGCGCTTGCAGCACCACTAACATTTCATCTCACCCTGTTTCTGTGTCGATTATGGCTGACATGGTGTTAGTTGATGGCGGCTCCTTCGTCATGGGTTCCAATTTGGAAACCGCTAAAAAGTCAGAACAGCCGGCTCATGAAGTCAGTGTAGATAGTTTTTATATTTCAAAATTTGAAGTGACTCAGGAACTGTTTGAGTCAGTCATGGGTGGTTCAAATAGCTTTTTTGTTAACCCTAAAGTGCCAGTTAATAATTTAAGTTGGCAGCAAGCGGTATATTTCATTGAGCGTTTAAATGAATTAACTGGCGATAATTATCGTTTACCTACGGAAGCTGAGTGGGAATTTGCTGCCATTGGTGGCAATAAGTCTAAAGGCTTTACTTACAGTGGCTCGAACAATATCGATGATGTTGGCTGGTATGCCCACAATGCTGATAATCGTGCACAAGCTGTAGGGCTCAAAAAACCAAATGAACTTGGCCTTTACGACATGACAGGTAATGTTGGCGAGTTTGTTATTGATAAATTTGATGAAGGTTTTTATCGAGTATCGCCTAAGCATAACCCTAATAACGCTCAGCACTCAGATATCAATTTAGCCCATAAAACTACCCGTGGTGGCAGCTTTGCTTATGATGCCAACGAGTCTGAAAACTTTCGACGAGACTTTGCAAGTCAGTCCATCTTAATGTCTGATTTAGGGCTAAGGTTAGCAAAAGATGCTAACTAGTTTTAAATGAATATGGAACGTTCTATTTTTAAATCACGGAGTCCTAATGAATAAACTTAGTTTGTCTTTATATGCTTTGGCGTGCATGACGAGTTTAAGCCCACTGGCGGCAATTTCAGCAGAAACACCACCTAAATTAATTCTACAAATTACCGTAGATGGTCTACGAGGTGATTTACTGGATCGCTACAAGCATAACTTTGGTGATAATGGGTTTAAGTATCTGCTTGATGAAGGCACTCATTATACTAATGCCCATTATCAACACAGTAACACTGAAACGATTGTAGGCCACGTATCGCTTGCGACAGGCGCGACACCCAGTGTGCATGGCATGGTGGGTAATGTTTGGTATGACCGAAGCCAAGAACGCCTCGTTTATAATGTTGAAGATGAAAATTATCATATGTTGTCAGCGAATGCTGGCGTTGATAAATCAACTGAAATAGACCCAACTCAGAAGACGGCTTTAATGGATGGTCGTTCTCCAATTCCAATGCTGAGTACTACGTTTTCTGACGAGCTGATGGTGGCGACCAATGGTCAATCAAAAGTGTACTCCGTATCCGTAAAAGATCGTGGCGCGATTTCACTTGCAGGGCATATGGGAAAAGCTTTTTGGTTTTCTAAGAGTCAAGGTGAGTTTGCCACCAGTAACTATTATTACCCGCAATATCCTCAGTGGGTTAATGATTGGAATGACAGTAAGCTTTTCAAGCGTTACTCAGATAAAAGTTGGCAGTTAAGTTTAGCGAAAAAAGAATATACCTTAGTCGATTCATCCGCGACTCATAAAATTGACTTAGCAGGATTTAATAACCAATTTCCTCACCCTTACGGCGCAGGTGATAGTAAGTATTTCACGACAAAATTAACTTTAAGCCCTGCAGGGGATGAGCTGACTGCAGATTTTGCTAAAACCTTATTATCTAAAGAAGCATTAGGACAAAATAAGCATACTGACTTTTTAGCGGTGAGTTTCTCGTCTAATGATTATGTCGTGCATATGTTTGGCTCCAATAGTCTGGAAACCGAAGATAATTTACTGCGTTTGGATAAAACCCTTGCTGATCTATTCAGTCATGTTGATAAGCAAGTCGGTCTAGAAAATACTGTGATAGTGTTATCGGCGGATCATGGTGTACCTGAAACTGCGCCACATGTGCATGATATCGGGTATCACGATGCGGGATACTTTGAAGTTGATAGCTTATTAAACCAAGGGGTTAAAAAACGCTTAAAACAAGAGTTTGGTTTAAATGGTGATGTAATAACTTTGTTTTCAGAACCTTATATTTATTTAGACCGTGAATTAATTGCCGAAAAGAATCTGTCTCTTGCACAAGTGCAAACCGCGATAGCCCAAGAAGTGATGAAAGTAAAAGGGGTTGAAATGGCCATTACGTCGACTGATATTGAGTTGAATAATGTTCCGCCAACCCGAGTCGGGCAGCTGGTAATGAACAACCATCATCGACAGCGTTCTGGCGACGTTTATATCGTGTTTGCTCCACGTAAGTATATTAATGATTTAGAAGGTTTGGTTATCGCATCTAAACACGGTTCACCTTGGCGATACGATACCCATGTACCAATTATTTTTGCTGGGTATAATATTAAAGGTCAACGCATTGATCGTGAGGTGACGCCATATGACATTGCGCCAACCTTATCGAATAAATTACGGATCACTCAACCAAGCGGTGCAACAGGGCAAGTGCTTGAAGAAGTAAGCCGATAAACACTCAATACAGAAATAGTAATTTTACTCAAAACAAAGGAATGATATGAACGGTGCAGGTGGAACATCAGGTGGGATTGGCTCATTTTTTATTGGATTAATTATGATGTGCGGTGGCTTTTATATGCTATTAAAAGCGATAAAAGTGACCAGTTCATTCGGCTTTAGTCATAGCCTTTATAATGTGGGCGGGGTTGGGTTAACCAGTGGCATGATCATGATCCCATTCATGTTTGGTATTGGACTGATGTTTTATAATGCTAAGAATATCTTTGGTTGGATACTCACTTTTGGTTCATTAGTCGGCTTGATATTTGGTGTGATAAGTTCAATCAATTTCCGCTTTAGCCATATGAGCGCGTTCGATTTAATCGTTATATTGGTGTTAAGTGTCGGTGGGTTAGGGATATTTCTACGCTCGTTAAAAAGTATAGAAAAAAGATACCCTGATGCTTAATGCTGTGAATAAGGTGGCGTGTCGTTAACAGCCATTGGTGACGACATTAATAATAGGTCTTGCACTTGCTGAAGTAGCTTGTCGATAACGTAAATAGCAAGCTGCTTGACCTGCATCTTCAGTGATAACGCCATGCCAATAAATCCAAGCGCCATCAAATATACTTGGACGTTTGTTCCAGTCTCCTTCTGGGAAATCCATTAGTAAATCAATACCTGCAGCGGTGCCATCTGGATAACCGTAGGCTAGTTCTACATCAATATTGTTAATGCTTAGAGTCGATGTGGCTAGTTTTTCAACGCCAGCGATAGATGCTTTTGAATAGGTTAGTGTTGCAGCCGACTGCATGGCACTTTCCATTCCATCCATTGTTGCGACAATAGAATCTTTTCTAAAATCAATAAATTTGCTGCTAGCTACTATGGCTAAAATAGCCAATATAATGATAACCACAACCAGTTCAATTAATGTGAAACCAAATGATTTTTTCGAATAACTGAATTGGGCTGAGTGATTTTTAGGTGAGCAAAATAATGTTTTATTCATATATTTTAAAATGTATTTCTATGTATTGTTATTATTTGGGGCTTACTTATGTTGTTAACAATAGTAGCAGCATTTTAGGTTGTGTTGATACATAACGCCGATTGATAATACATCTACATTACTTGTTTTTGTTGTTATTATCCTAATCAACTTAGTTTCTGGTGGATGTAAACTGTGCCGAATTCAAAAGAGAGAGCGTCAACAGAGGCTCTCTTATCTAATACTTCCTCTTCTATTGCTGTATTACCTTGGATATTTGATTTTCTCAAACCTTATAAACTAAAAGTGTTTGCTGCAATAATCTTTTTGTTTATTGGCTCCTTTGCTTGGCTTTCCTTAGGTCAAGGCGTGCGGATGATGGTGGATGAAGGCTTCTTGGCTGATAACGCTGAGCGCCTTAATGAAATTGTATTGTTCATATTAGTCATCACGGCCATTAGCGGCAGTGCCGTATTTTGTCGTTTTTACTTAATGACCTGGCTTGGCGAACGAGTTATCGCTGATATTCGTTTGACTGTTTACAACCATTTATTGAATTTATCCCCTGCATTTTTTGCCGAGCAGCGTACTGGTGAAGTCATATCAAGGTTTACCGCTGACAGCACACTATTACAAAGTGTTGTTGGCAGTAGTTTATCAATGGCATTTCGCTCAACTGTGACAGTACTCGGTGCTATTGTGATGATGGCGATAACCAGTCTTAAACTCACAGGACTAGTGTTACTCGCTGTGCCAATGGTGTTTATTCCGGTGATCTTTTTAGGCAAAAAAGTGCGTCAGTATTCACGTAAAAGCCAAGATAAAGTCGGTGATTTAGGCGCATACATTGATGAAACTCTGCATGAGATCCATACCGTGCAGGCTTATGGGCATGAGCGTAAAGATAGAACCGAGTTTAATAGCCAAGTTGAATCGGTTATGACCGCAGCGAAAGGGCGAATTTTATATCGGTCAATTTTAATCTCGTCAGTTATGTTCTTAAGTATTGCAGCAATAGCCTTGGTTTTGTGGGTAGGCGCACAAGATGTAATGCAAAATAATATCAGTGCGGGTGAATTGTCTGCCTTTATGTTTTATGCGGTGATGGCAGCAGGTTCTGTTGCCACAATCAGCGAAGTCTTTAGTGAAATACAACGTGCTTCAGGGGCTGCAGAAAGACTGATTGAGTTAGTACGTACTCCGGTTGATATCCCCGAAGTGACAACCCCTGTAGTTTTACCTGCCAACATCAATGGGTGTTTGAGTCTTGAAGCGCTTCGTTTTGCCTATCCAAGTAGTAAAGAAGACGTTATTAAAGGCATTGACCTTACTATATCAGCAGGCGAAAGGGTGGCCTTAGTGGGCGAGAGTGGTGCAGGTAAAAGCACGCTGTTTGAGCTATTACTGCGCTTTTATCAGCCTAAAGCAGGTTTGGTTAAGTTAGACGATATTGATGTATCGAGGTTAAGCCTAGAGCAGCTTAGGGCGCAATATGCATTGGTGCCTCAAGAGTCAGTCATATTTGCCACCAGTGTATTTGAAAACGTCCGCTACGGTCGTATTGATGCAACAAAAGAGCAAGTGCAGCAAGCTTGCATTACCGCAAAAGCGGATGAGTTTATTCAGGAGTTATCGGACGGTTATGATACTTATCTTGGTGAGCGTGGGGTTAAGTTATCAGGTGGACAAAAACAGCGTATTGCCATTGCTAGGGCAATATTAGCCGATAGACCAATATTGTTATTAGATGAAGCCACGAGTGCGTTAGATGCTGTGAGCGAAGTCAAGGTTAAGCAAGGGTTAGACAACCTAATGCAGGGGAGAACAACGCTCATTATCGCTCATCGACTCGCGACAGTGATTAATGCCGATAGAATTGTCGTGCTTGAAAAAGGCCAAATAGTTGCCATAGGGACACATCAAGAGCTAATGCAGTCTAGTGATGTTTACCAAGAGTTTGCCAGCTTGCAGTTACTGACAGAGCAGAGTAGTTAATCGTAATCGTAATTGACATGAGTTAAGCAATAACAACAAGAGTGTTAACATAAGCAAACGCCACTATCTAAGCTGATAGTGGCGTTTTTTATTAAGACTTGCCAATGAAATATTAGCGACTTAATGAGATTACTTTCTGAGTTCACGCCTTAGAATTTTGCCGACAGTACTTTTCGGTAACTGGGGTGTAAATTCAATGATGCGCGGCACTTTATAAGCGGTTAATTGACTGCGGCAATAGTCAGATATTTGTTGCTTGATTTGCGCTTCATCAGTTGTCGCTTCTTTTAATACAATAACAGCTTTGACTGCTTCACCTGACTTGTCATCTGCTACACCGACAACTGCACATTCAAGTACTAATTCATTTTGCGATAATACGTCTTCAACTTCGTTAGGGTACACATTAAAGCCTGATACGATGATCATGTCTTTTTTACGGTCAACTATTTTATGAAAGCCATCAGCTGTCGCGACAGCAATATCACCGGTTTTAAAGAAACCATCTTGGGTCATCACTTTGGCTGTTTCAGCTGGCTGTTGCCAATAGCCTTGCATAACTTGTGGCCCTTTTACTGCTAATTCACCCGCATCTGCGAGTGGTACTTCTTCATCATTGATATCAAGGATCTTTACTTGAGTCTCAAGTACGGGTTTACCTATGGTACCTAGCTGCTGAAAACCCGGAGCATTAAGGCTTACAACTGGTGATGTCTCTGATAAACCGTAACCTTCTGAGATCATGCAATTGGTGGTTTGTTGCCAAATATTGGCTGCAGCGCTAGTGAGAGCGGTACCACCAGAGATAGTAATGGTTAACTTACTGAAGTCGAGAGCTTGAAATTCTGGCTGGTGGCATAAGCCAACAAATAAGGTATTTAGGCCGGCAAAACCTGTAAATGGGTAGCTGGCCATGGTCTTTATAAGGCCACTAATATCACGTGGGTTTGGAATGAGTACCGAGCAGCTGCCTGATTCAAAATACAGGACTAGATTCACCATGAAGGCATAGATGTGATATATCGGTAAAGGCGCAACAAAAATATCTTCTCCCGGCGTCATGGTGCTAGCTATACGAGATTTAACTTGCGCTGAGTTAGCTAACATATTGCGATGACTTAACATTGCGCCTTTTGATAACCCTGTGGTGCCACCAGTGTATTGCAGTGCGGCAAGATCAGTTTGTAATGGTTTTACAGGAGTGTAATTTGATTGCGCGCCAAGTGCGAGCATCTGATTAAATTCAATCTTTTCAAATGGGGTATCAGCTTGAGGTTGTGGATTAATTAAGTCCAATGCATGCGTACTAATAACTAACGATACTGAAGTTTGTTCAATGACGTTATTTAGTGTTGGCAGTAAATCCGATAACACCACCAAGGCTTTGGCACCAGAATCATTAAATTGATGAATTAATTCACGCTCGGTATATAACGGGTTGGTATTAACAATAATCAGCCCTGCTCGAATCGCGCCGTAAGCTGCAATGACAAATTGGGTAATATTGGGAAGTTGAATTGCAATTCTATCTCCCACTTCAAGTCCACTGTGTTGTTGTAAGTAAGTGGCAAAATGACGTGATGCTGCTTCAATCTCATTAAAAGTGGTTTGCTTGCCTAAACAGGCATAAGCGACATTGTCTCCATACTGCTGACAAGTTTGTTCAATTAAATCTACCAGCGATTGATACTTTTCTAGGTTAAGTATTGTATCTGCGTCGTATGCCATGGTTATCACCTTTATTGTGTTTGTTCTTCTGATAATCAAACGAGCGTTTAGATTAGAGCTATTGTGCTCAAAAGGTCAACAGAATTCGCGATATATTTTTATTATCACATTAATATATATAGAGTTTTTACTCTACATGTGTAATTTTATACTTGTACAACGAAGGTATTAATGCTGGTTTTTTAAACTAAATAAAGTTATCTGGATGGTGCTACTAATTAAGTAATGCCTAATTTGCAGGTTAATGTGCTGCTTGGTTGTGTTTTTCTATATATATTTAGTTAATTTATCTTTTTTATTGACTGAAAGGCGTTGATTATTTTGATGAATAATAGAAATTATTAGCAATTGTGTTTTATTTGTTATAAAAATGTAACTGCAAATGGAGTTACTTCATTTTGGGAGAGACGATGTTTACGTCATTGAATTGATTTAAACACCTGTCACAAGCATGAAATTATAATAAATAAAGAGACACCAATGATGACTAATTTAAAGAAAAGGAAGTTTGGCTTAAATTCATTAAGCCTTGCTGTAACAGTGGCTTTAGCCGGCTCTGTTATGTCAACACAAGCAATGGCCGAAGATGAAGAAGTCGCAGAAAATGTAGAAAAAATTGCTGTTGTGGGTAGTCGCGCTGCACCTCGTTCAGTGGGTGAGTCCCCAGTACCTGTGGATATTATTAGCGCTGATGATTTAAGGAAAAATGGCTCAACTGACATGATTGATATGTTAGTTACTTCTGTGCCTTCTTTTAACTCTCGTGCACAACCAATTAGTGATGCTGCAACCTTAGTTCGTCCAGTAAATTTACGTGGTCTTCCATCAGATAGTACTTTGATTTTAGTGAATGGCAAACGTCGCCATCGCGCTTCGGTAATTGCTTTCCAAGGTGGTGGTATTAACGATGGTGCTCAAGGGCCTGATATTTCAGTCATTCCAAGTATTGCTTTAAAGCAAGTTGAAGTACTTCGTGATGGAGCTGCTGCACAATACGGCTCAGATGCAATTGCAGGGGTGATGAACTTCCAATTAAAAGATAGCGCTGAAGGTGGCTCAATTAGTGTCAGCCATGGTGAGTATTATGAAGGCGACGGCGCAACAACGACAGTTGATGGTAACATCGGGTTACCACTAACAGATGCTGGTTTCGTGAATATTAGTGCACAATATAAAACCGCTGATGCTACAAGTCGAAGCGTACAGCGTCCGGATGCTGCGGGTTTAATTGCTGGAGGCAACACTTTTGTCAATGACCCTGCACAAGTATGGGGTAATCCAGAAATAAACGATGATTACACCATTTTTGCTAATCTTGGTTTTGATTTTAATGACAAACACAGGGTTTATGCATTTGGTAACGTTTCATCAAGAGAAGCAATTGGTGGCTTCTACTACCGTAACCCTCACAATCGTGGCAATGTCTATTCAGTTGACGGCGGAGAAACTTTATTAGTCGGTGCGGTCAATGGAGACCAATCAACTTGTGATGTTGTTCCTGCAAATGTTCCTAATGTACTTGATACGCCAGAGTATGCCGCTATGGTTGCGGATCCTAACTGTTTCTCTATGAACCAAGTTCGTCCAGGTGGTTACACGCCACAATTTGCCGGTACGATTGAAGATATGTCTTTCTTCTTCGGCTTTGAAGGTGAGATGGGTGAATGGAATTATGATGCTAGTGCTGGCACAGGTTCAAACAAATCTAGCTTTAGTCTTTATAATTCTTTAAACCCTTCACTTGGCCTTGCTGCTAACCCTGAAGATACGCAAACAGATTTTGATACTGGTGCTTATGAGCAGGTTGAAACAACGGTCAATTTGGATTTCTCTCGTTTCTTTACCCTAGGTTCAGTTGAAGATATTAGCTTTGCTACAGGTTTTGAATGGAGAGAAGAATCATTTGAAATTACTCAAGGTGAAGAAGCCTCTTGGATTGCTGGTCCTTATGCTGATCAAGGCTTTAATATCGGCTCACATGGTTTTAAGGGCTTTGGTCCAGAAGCAGCAGGTAAAAATGATCGTAGTAACATTGGTATTTATGCTGATGTTGAAGCCTATTTAACAGATGACTGGTTATTAGGTGTTGCACTTCGATATGAAGATTTCTCGACATTTGGTGATACGTTAAATTATAAAATCTCAACCCAATATTCATTTACTGATTATTGGTCTATGCGAGCATCTCACAGTACTGGATTTAGAGCGCCGACTGTAGGTCAGGAAAATGTTGTGAATACGCAAACATCGATTGTAAATGGCGATTTGATTCAGACATTTATTGCACCTCCAACGGATCCATTGGCGGCATTTTATGGCGGTGAAGTGTTAGAACCTGAAGAATCTGTAAACTATGCAATTGGTACAGTATTTGAGTATGAAGATTTCTTCTTAACAGTTGATTACTACAATATTGAAGTGACAGGTCGTATTGCGCAATCAAGTCAAATCGAAGTGAAAGCTGAAGATTATGATGACTTACGTGATGCAGGTGTTGAATTTCCTGAGTTGATTTCAGCGGTGACCTATTACACCAATGATTTTGATACAACGACTCAGGGTGTGGATATTGTCGGCTCTTACGAGACAGAGTTGATGTCTGGTGACACAATGTTCAGTCTTGCTTATGGCTGGACAGATACAAACGTTGATAAGTTCGATCCGGATACAACTGATGAGGGTAAGGTACGCCGTCTAGAAGATGGTATTCCAGCTCATCGTGCAACCCTGACATGGAATCAAACTTGGGATGATTTAAACGTTTCATTACGTGGTAATTACTTCGGTGAATACTACGCTACTCATGCAGATGATACTTCTGACTGGGGTTCTGAAACGGCTGATTCTGCAGTGACAGTAGATTTAGAGGTTAGCTACACAATGTTCGATCAGTTAACCCTTTCTGTCGGAGCAAACAACTTGTTTGATCAAGAAGCACAAGAGTTAAAAGATGGTACTCAAGGTGTGCTAGGTGCAGTTTACTATGAAAGTGGTCCATTTGATTACAATGGCGGTTTTTACTACGGTAAAGTTAGTTATGTATTCTAAGTTTATGGATATGATTTAATAAAAAACCTTGCCAGTTGGCAAGGTTTTTTTTTGGCTGATAGGTAGGTTTACATTTAACTTATCTTAATCAGACTGATTACTTAGCTGCTTCTAAAGATTGAAATACAGCGTTCATGGTTAACTCTACAGGAAGTAGTATTCCTTGAGGATGACTGGGACCATAGACTTTGTTAAATGGTGTACCCATTCCACCATTTTTGCCTACATAGCTTTCAATCATGGGGTTGGGCTCTGTCCAGTTACCTTTCATTAGTACAATATTATCTGCTTCTAATGCATTTACTATCGTTTCACGACGAGTGACATTCGCTTTATTGCTTCGACACGGTAAACACCAGTCAGCGTATATATCCACAAAAACGGTATAACCTTGATCGACTAATGGGGCTATCTGTGCAGGGTTGAGAGGCTGCCATTGTAGTCGTTTATATGCATTATAATCTTCAGTTTTTTGTAAAAATGCATATATCCCAGTAAAGCATATCGTCATAAAACCTAACAATATAATAATGGCGGTAGGAATATTTTTCCCTTTGATTTTAAAGAAAATAAGTAACGCAATACCAGCAAGCAATAAACCAAGCAATATAGGAAACATTAAGGTCATGATGATGTTCTCTGAGATGTGTACAGTATATTGACATTCACTATATCAAGGATTACTTAATTTGAGGTTAAATGAATGTTGTTAATAGAAATTCATGGTAACGTACGGCTTTTAATGAGTTGATTCATACAGACTCAAAGAGTTAACAATGCAAAATATGGGAATCGAGTGTAATGGCGTTTAGTACTTGGTTAGGTTTACTAGCCATTTGTTGTTTAGGGGCGATGTCGCCAGGGCCAAGTTTAGCTATGGTATTGAGGCATACTTTGTCAGGCGGGCGATTACATGGCGTTGTTTGTGCTTGGGCGCACTCAATCGGTATTGGCGTTTATGCATTGGTGACGTTATTAGGACTGGCTGTTGTTTTAGAAAAATCACCCATTATTTTTAACGCCATTGCGGTTGTTGGGGCACTTTATCTTGCATGGATGGGGTTTCAAGCACTTCAATCTAAAGGAGGCATGGAGCAAAAACTGCAATCTGGTGAGCCAAGTTCATTGCTGCAAGCGGCGAGAGATGGCTTAGCAATTTCATTATTTAACCCGAAAATCTTATTGTTTTTTCTCGCCCTATTTAGTCAATTCGTTATAGCGGCTGAAACGCTTACAGGGCAAACTTTGATTGTATTAACCCCGCTTGTGGTCGATGGTTTGTGGTATACCATTATTGCAGTGGTGTTGTCTCACGGGCCTGTTTTGTCACGGCTTCGCGACAAGGCGGCGATAATTGATAAGTTGTCAGGGGTAGTACTTATTTTACTAGCTGTTAGGGTGATTATTAATTTGTTCTAGTGTTACAAGGTTGGTTTAGCCGAAAAATACAAAGCCATCGGTTAGATGGCTTTTTCGTATATCAAGTCTATCAATTAGCCTTTGAAGACTTGCACTGAATCATCAGTTTTTTCTTCTGTGGCTTTTTGTCCGCCTGGAGGGTTCTTGATATGATCATTCAAGTTTTCGTTCAGCATGCCTTTGTATTCATCAGAGAACCAATTTAAGGCATTTTCTTTTTCTGCTTCTAAATCTGAAGACTTGATTGCAGCTTCGAAGGCATTGTAGCGCGCAGCAGCAAAGCGAAGCGCAGTACCGACTTTACCGATATCATTTTCAGTTTGACCAAGTTGATTTGCCAGGGCAATAAATTGATCCGCTAATTGGTACATGGTTGTTTCTGTTTTTTCTTCAGACATGAAAATCTTCTCACAATGATTTAAAAATTAGCCAAGAGTCTACCTACTTTACCGACAGAATAAAGTAGCAATTACGTATTCGGGTCAGAATCTGTGATCACTTGACCATTGCGTGAGTCGTAATAGATTGAGAGTGTGGCTAATGGATTATAGAAATACCGACATTGATCTGGATTGATATAAGTGGCTCTGTAAACTGAGTCGTCAGGGTTAGTGCTGGTTGTAATGGAAGGAGCATCTTGCAAGATAGTCTCCCAAACGGAAATACAGTCATTGGTGTTATTGAGTCTTGGGGATGATTCAAAAGGAGGCCAATTTTGTGCCGGATAGCCCCATTGATTAATGTCTAGCTGACCATCAGTACCTGCGTTTTCAAAAATCTGAAGATTATCAGCAGGGCCAGAATTTCCTAACGCTGCCCATTTCATATTAGCCAATGAAATACCGCTGGAAAAAGCGCCGCCAGTCCCTTGGACTGTAGAAACTTCAGCATCTTGTTTAATATTGATAAACTTGGGTAATGCGATAACGGCAATAACGCCTAATATAATAATAACTACGACTAATTCTATTAGGGTAAAACCAAATGTCTTTTTGGTGTTCAGTTTCTTGGGCATCAACCAACATCCTTTTTATTTTGTTATGAAATTAATTTTAAGTTAAAAATATTTTTATGCGAGTTGTTGGCAATTCAATGGAGTAAATAATCTGATGGACAGTTGGATAGAGTTCATAGCACTAGAAAAAAAGAAAGCGTATTTTGTCGCGTTGGAGCAGTTTCTAGATAATCAAAGACGACTTGATAAAGTCATCTTTCCGCCATCGGAAGATATCTATAATGCGTTTGATTTAACCCCACTAGATAAGGTTAAAGTGGTGATACTCGGGCAAGACCCTTATCACGGCGCAGGACAAGCTCATGGCTTATGCTTCTCGGTCCAAGCTGGAGTGAAAACGCCACCTTCATTGGTAAATATTTATAAAGAGCTGAAACAAGATATTGCAGGTTTTGAGATCCCGAAACACGGTAACTTAACCCATTGGGCTGAACAAGGTGTGTTGTTGCTCAATACAGTATTAACGGTTGAAGAAAGTAAGGCTCACTCACACTCAAAGGCTGGCTGGGAGACTTTTACCGATAATGCCATGCAATGCCTTAATGAACGTGAGGAGTCTATTATATTTGTGTTGTGGGGCGCTCATGCTATTAAGAAGGGCAAGTTAATTAATGCTCCGCAGCATCAGGTTCTAACTGGGCCACATCCATCACCTTTATCAGCCTATCGTGGCTTCTTTGGCTGTCAGCATTTTTCAAAAGTTAATCAACTGCTGGCACAGAAGGGTAATATGCCGATTGATTGGCAGGTCTAGATACTCAGTAAATCTAACAAACATTTTTTGAACATAATAAAAATGCACTTGGCTAATGAAAGCGAAGTGCATTTTTTATCGCGAACTTAACAGCTATAAATTAGTTGTTACGTTGAACTGATATTTTAGCTAATGAAATTAACGCTGTTTTATATTCACTATCTGGGATCGGAGCGAGTGCTGCGATCGCTTTATCAGCTTCTTGGTCTGCTTTCTGCTTAGTGTATTCAAGCGCACCAGATTCTTTGAGTGCTGCAACAATCTCGTCGATAGCCTTAGTACCGTCACCTTTTTCAATGGCTTCTTTAATCAGTGCTTTTGCAGTGTCGTTACCGTGTGCCATAGCGTAAATCAATGGCAATGTCGGTTTGCCTTCAGCTAAGTCATCACCGATATTTTTACCAAGCTCATCAGCATCAGCAGTGTAATCTAATAAGTCGTCGGTTAACTGGAATGCTGTTCCGAGGAATTTACCGTATTCACCTAATGCGGTTTGCTGTTCTTGACTCACATCTGCAATCACACCTGTGAGTAAGGTCGCGGCTTCGAATAATTTAGCTGTTTTGCAGTAAATCACTCGCATATAATTTTCTTCCGTGGTTTCAGGGTCATTACAATTCATCAATTGTAAGACTTCACCTTCAGCAAGAATATTGGTGGTATCTGCTAAAACTCTTAGCACTTTCATGCTGTCGAGTTCAGTCATCATCTGGAAAGAACGGGTATATAAGAAGTCACCAACAAGTACGCTAGCACTATTTCCAAAAAGCGCATTAGCAGTTTTGCGGCCGCGCCTTAGGGTCGATTCATCTACTACATCATCATGCAATAAAGAAGCTGTGTGGATAAATTCAATAATGGCAGCTAACTTAAGATGTTCTTCACCTTTATAGTCAATAGCGCGAGCGGCTAATACAGAAAGCAGTGGACGAAGTCTCTTACCACCACCATTGATAATGTAAAAACCCAGTTGGTTTATTAATGCAACATCAGACTCAAGTTGTTTGTAAATTAACTGATTGACGGCTTGCATGTCATTATCAGCTAGTTGACGAATGGCGTTCAAATCCATAATGGTCTCTAGTTATTAGGCTATTGGGCAAATTATATTGCCCACTATATAAGGTTCAAATTGTATATTAACAAATTTTAACTAATTTTCATGCCTTAGACAGCTTTTGTTCTTAGATAGTGAGAGTTAAACCGAGCTTTTTTTAATGATTCAAATTTAACGCTTGCCAGACTGCTAATCTTGCCGTAGAATCCGCGCCCATTGTCATTAAAAGTTTTTAGCACCCGATATCTACTATTACGAATCGGAGTGTTAGTCCATTTGGAGTGAAATAGCTATGTACGCTGTTTTTCAAAGTGGCGGAAAGCAACATCGTGTTGCTGAAGGTCATACAGTTCGTTTAGAGAAAATTGAAGTTGCTACTGGTGAAACTGTAGAGTTTGATCAAGTATTATTGGTTGCTGATGGTGAGAACGTTCACGTTGGTACTCCTCTAGTTGCTAGTGGTAAAGTTGTTGCTGAAGTGGTTAGCCACGGTCGCGGTGAGAAAGTAACTATTCAAAAGTTCAATCGTCGTAAGCATCACGAAAAGAAAATGGGCCATCGTCAATGGTTCACTGAAGTTAAAATCACTGCGATCAGCGCATAATTTAGGAGTCTAACTCATGGCACATAAAAAAGCTGGCGGTTCTACTCGTAACGGCCGCGATTCAGAAAGCAAACGTCTTGGTGTTAAGCGTTTCGGTGGCGAATCAGTTGTTGCTGGTAACATCATCGTACGTCAACGTGGTACTAAGTTCCACGCTGGTGTAAACGTAGGTATCGGTCGTGACCATACTTTGTTTGCATTAACAGACGGTAAAGTTAAGTTTCAAGTAAAAGGTCCTAATAACCGTAAGTTTATTAGCATCGAAGCTTAATTCTAGACTCTAATCAGTCTTTGAAAGCCCCGCCTTCTGGCGGGGCTTTTGTGTTTTTTACCTCATTGTTGAATTTAGTTAACTAAACTTCAATGAAGTATTTCGATGTATCACATCGATAGTTATTTTTTTGCAGTAAGCGATTTATGGTGATTGTATCTTCTACGCTTCCCTGCACATCTCAGTCTTTTGAGGTTATAATTGGCACATTAAGTGGTGTCAGGAGTATGTATGAAGTTTATAGATGAGGCTAAAATCAAAGTTGAAGCGGGTAACGGTGGCAGTGGCTGCGTTAGCTTCAGACGTGAGAAATATGTGCCAGACGGCGGCCCAGACGGTGGTGACGGCGGTGATGGCGGTAACGTATTTTTAGTCGCAGACGAAAACATGAACACGCTTATTGATTTTCGATTTGTACGTTCTTATATCGCTGAACGCGGTAAGAATGGTCGTGGTCGTGACTGTACCGGTCATGGCGGCGAAGATACGTTATTAAAAGTACCAGTAGGTACGCGTGCAATGGATTTTGAAACTGAAGAGTTGCTAGGTGATTTAACCACTCATGGTCAGAAATTATTAGTGGCTAAAGGTGGTTTCCACGGTTTAGGTAATACTCGCTTTAAAAGCAGTACTAACCGCGCTCCAAGACAAAAAACCTTAGGAACAGCAGGCGAAGTACGCATGCTTAAACTTGAGTTATTGCTATTGGCTGACGTTGGTTTATTGGGATTACCTAATGCAGGTAAATCAACCTTTATACGTTCAGTTTCTCGTGCAACGCCAAAGGTTGCTGATTACCCGTTCACGACATTAGTACCTAACCTTGGTGTAGTAAACCCACGTCCAGGCCAAAGCTTTGTCATCGCAGATATCCCAGGTTTGATTGAAGGTGCTTCTGACGGTGCAGGTTTAGGTATTCGATTCTTAAAGCATTTAGAGCGTTGTCGTGTGTTATTACACATCATCGATATCGATCCTATTGATGGCAGCGATCCTGTTGAATCTGCTCGCTCAATTGTGGCTGAACTTGAGAAGTACTCTCCAAAGTTAGCAGCCAAACCTCGTTGGTTAGTGTTTAACAAAATAGATTTGCTTCAAGAAGATGAGCTTGCTGAGAAAATGGAGCACATCGTTAAGGAAATCGATTGGAAAGGCGACATTTATACTATGTCGGCATTCAACCGTACCAATACAGAAGACCTCAGTCTGAAATTGTTAGACTTTATTTCTGCACTTCCTGCAGAAGATGAACTAGCAAATCCTGAAGATGAAGTTGAATTCAAGTGGGATAATTATCATCAAGCAAACGTTGAATCAGTCAATGAAGATTATGATGACGATTTTGATGATGACTTTGACGAAGATGATTATGATGTAGAGATTATTTATCAACGTTAATATTGAGAGATAAAATCGCCTAGATTATTATGGTGTTATTAATAGGGTAATAAGAGAGACCAGTGTACGCAGAAACTCAAAATGATATCACTCGTCTTGTGGTACGCAGTGCGCAATTACTCTTAGCTTACGGCGCTGAATCTGATCTTGTTGAAGAGATCAGCCAGCGCTTAGGCAAAGCTCTCGGCTTAGCCAGTATCGAACTTTCCATCTCCTCCAACTCCCTCGTTTTAACCAGCCTAGTTCATGGGCGTTGTATCACCACCACAAGACGTATTAGAGAGCATGGCATCAATATGATGATTGTGTGTGAGGTGCAACGAATTTGCCTACTTGCAGAAAAGGGCATTTATGGCGCGAAGCAGGTCAAAAGACGTTTAGAAAAAATTGAACCGAGGAGCTACCCAGCCAAGTATGTTATTGGCATGATAGGCCTATCTTGTGCGAGTTTTTGTCACTTATTTGGTGGTGATGTCGCGTCATGTATCATTACCTTTATCGCCTCAGCTGTCGGGATGTCAGTACGACTGTCATTAGTTAAAAAGCATTTTAATTTACTGATTATTTTTTCAATAACCGCTTTCATCACCACATTAATCGCCCAGCTTGGCTATGTCATTGATGTAACTGATACGCCTAAAACAGCCATGGCAGCCAGTGTACTAATGTTGGTGCCAGGTTTTCCCTTGATTAACGCTATTTCAGATATGGTTAAAGGCCATATGAATGTTGGAATATCCCGGTGGGGACATGCCACGTTGTTAACTCTGTCTACAGTGATAGGGATTACGTTGGCGATGGCACTGGGAGGGGAGTTTTTTCTATGAATCTCTTCCTAGAGTTACTCCATGATGCTTTCTTTTCTGCTATACCAGCGATCGGCTTTGCAATGGTGTTTAATGTTCCAAAGCGATTTTTACCTTACTGTGGTTTAGCTGGCGCCATTGGCCATAGCTTTCGATCTTTATTGATGCACTTTGATATGCCTATTGAGTGGGCAACCTTTGCTGCAGCTGCACTTGTTGGCGTGATGACTATCCGTTTTGCTAAGAAACATTTAGCGCCTCCGCTTATGTATTCTGTTGCTGCCATTATTCCTATGGTGCCTGGCACATACGCATACAATACTTTGATATCAATTGTACAACTCAGTGTTCAAGAACAAATAAGCAGTGATTTAACTTCGCTAGTGATTTTTAACGGCTTAAAAACGGTATTTATTCTGGGTGCTATCGCGGTGGGGCTGGCTATGCCATCACTGGTTTATTATCGCACTCGACCCATTATTTAAATTCTTAAGCATTTATAAGGACTATACATGCGCATCGCAATGATTGCCGCCATGGCAAATAATCGTGTTATCGGTAAAGACAATAAAATGCCTTGGCATTTACCTGAAGACTTAAAACACTTTAAAGCCATGACATTAGGAAAACCTGTGGTGATGGGGCGCAAGACTTTTGAATCTATTGGAAGGCCACTCCCAGGGCGTCATAATATTGTGATAACTCGTCAGAATGATTATCAGCCTGAAGGAGTCAGTTGCGTAAATTCTTTTGAGGCAGCAAAAGAACTTGTTAGCGATTGTGAGGAAATAGTTGTGATTGGTGGTGGACAACTCTATAAAGAAATTCTACCGCTAGCCGATACCCTTTATCTAACCTTCATAGAGTTAACTGTTGATGGTGACACCTTTTTTCCTGAGTGGGATGATGGTAGTTGGACATTAACTGAGAAGGTTGTTGAGATAAATGAATCACAATTGCAATATAGCTTTAACACTTTGGTGAAATAATGTTAAATTGTGTCCTGTGTTACCCTGAATTGATACTTACCCTTGATGGTAGGTACAAAAATAAAAATACCTAAAAAGGAGTGTCAGATGCGTTTATTGCCAGTGGCCTTAGCAGCCCTAATTGCAGCATCTTTTGTGTCAACCCCTGCCGAAGCGAATACCGATCAACTTGTCGCAAACATTTGTGATTATGTAAAATCTAATGACAAAAACCGTTTACGTAAAAAGTTGAAAGAAAGCCGCGTAAAATTACGCAATATTTACACTGGTGTTTCTTGTGACGGTAACAGCTTATTAAGAACAGCTTACAACTCTAATTCATTAGAAGTAGGTGAGTATATTGCAAAGCGTCTTCCTGCCGGTGACTTAAGCACACCAGAAGCTGACGGTAAAAGCATTCTTGATTGGGCAAATGCAAATGGTCATAGCGGAAGTGCTATTACTGCTGCAGTTCAAGATCGTATCAGCGGTGGTGAATAAACGTTAGTTTACGTATTGAGTCATTTGTTACGGTTTGGTGCAATAGAAAGTGTATTGCGTCATAACGAGCTAGATTGATTGTTGATTTGCGTCTTTCGTTAGTACAAATAGCAATTAATCTAAAAACCGCCATCATGGCGGTTTTTTTATGGCTTTAATTTGATGATTAATAACCGTCTTAAAAATGCTGGATGTAGATGTTTGTTCACTGAACAAGCTAGCGTTACAAACTCACTTGCCTAACTAGTCAGCATAATTGAAGGAAGTGGTGGGTAAACGGCTTTATTCTTATCTGCTTCATGCTTCTTCGAAACCCTTTTCATCCTCTGAAGTGTTAAGTTGTGGCTGCAGGCGAAACGTCGGCTTTAAAGTGAATTTAAGGTATTAAAAAAGGCTCCTAAGAGCCTTTTTGTTTAAATGGTGATAGTTGGGTGTTTATACTCTAAATTCACCCACCGAGCTTTGTAGCTCTTCAGATAGCATTGCTACTTGATGGCTTGACTGCGCAGTTTGATCTGCACCTGTTGCCGTTTCTTCAGATATAGCGGCAATATGTTCTAGCATTTCTGATACTTGCTGGCTGACAAGGTTTTGCTCTTGTGCAGCTTGAGCAATATGATTACCAGAATCATAGGCTTTGTGAACCGATTGGCTAATGGTTTCTAGTGCTAAGTTCGCTTGCTCTGTTTTATCAACACAGCTACTTGCTTGTGAGCGACCTAATTCCATCACTGACACAGCTTGTTGAGCACCTTGCTGCAGTATCTCAATCATTTGCTGAATCTCACTTGTCGATTCTTGAGTTCGAGATGCTAAGCTTCTCACTTCATCTGCTACGACAGCGAATCCGCGCCCTTGTTCACCTGCACGTGCAGCTTCAATTGCAGCATTAAGTGCAAGTAAGTTTGTTTGTTCTGCAATACCACGAATAACATCAAGAATTGAACCAATAGAAGCACTATCAGAATGAACTTTATTAATCACTTGACCTGCTTTAGCAACTTCATCAGCGAGGGCAAGAATCGTTAGCTTGTTTTCTTCAGCAATTGTGCGCATATGCTGTGTTTCTTCATCAGCCTGTTTAATTTGCTCTAGTGCTTGATCAGCGCTCATTGACACTTGCTGAGCACTTGAACTTAATTGTGTTGTGGCTGTAGCGACTTGGTCAACTTGGCTCTTTTGCTCTTGGATACCACTGGTTGTTTGAGTGGTGATTGCAGACGTTTCTTCAGCTGCTGCTGCAAGTTGGTTTGAGCGGTCTAGAATACCAACAATCAGATTTCGTAGGCTATCGACTAAACTGTTACAGTTTTTAGCAAGCTCTGCAAATTCATCATGTCCCGTGTCATCAAGCTTATGAGTTAGATCACCCGAGGCGAGAATATTTAATGCCTGATTCACTTTCGCTAATGAACGAGTCAGTGGTTTAACCACTGCAATACTTACAACAATCGAAACGAGAATGGCAAGAATGACAACAAACATTGTTTTCAAACTTGCAGAGTCGATATTCTGAATAGCGCTGTCACTAATTTCACCTGTAAAACCTTCGATATTATTAGCTAAGTTAATCATCTTAGCGTTAACATCTAAACGGGCTTTATCGGTAGCAGCGAGCATTTTTTCAGCTTGTTGATCGTGACTCAGTTGCTGCCCTTTTATAGCAATAATGCCATTATTGTCGTTAATTAATTTAAAGACAGCTTCACTTTCAGCATTCAAGTCATTTAAGGTATTGTCACTGACGATACCGCGCCCCTGACGATTGATATGTTCAATCTTAACTCGTGTATCACTGACCATATAGTCAAGCTCATTAACTATTACGTTGTACTTGCTGTTGTCTTTTGCTGCAACTAAGTCGTATACCGTAGTGATAATGTTGATAAAGGTACTGTCTACAACGCTGGCTGTTGCAGCAATACTTTGCTCGGTTGCATCTTCACTCATTTCTAGATCAATCAGATCTAACAGAATTGACGATGCTTCATCTGCACTATCTTCTAAGTCACTTCGTAGTGATAAAAGCGTTTCATGCTTAATAAGTGCGCTTTCATGTTCTTCTAGCATGAGCTTGCTGTTTTTATCAAAACTTGAATAGCTAGATTTTAATTGCGAAAGATTACTTGAAAACTCTTGTCTATCGGAGATGAGGTTAGACAGCTTATTCAAGGTTTTAGTGAATTCTGCTGATTCTGTCTGGATCTTTTTCTCAACAGCTGGGATTTGTGCAGACTGATCTGTGTAATAGCCAAATAAAATTTGAATTTGCTGAGCACTTAAGTTTTGGGTTAATTCACCCGTTGCAGTGAGGGCTGGTAGGCTAACTCTTTGCAACGTTGTAGTGCTATCTTTAATGGTACTATTGGTAAGCAGTGATACACCTCCCAATATGATTAAAAGAAGTGTTACAACAGTAAAACCGCCAATGACTCTGGTGGCAACATTAATTTTCATAGCATACTCCGGCTGTTATTATTTTATCCCGAATTTATCTCTTGATCGCTCAGGGTAATGTGATCATGTGAGATCTATTAGCTTTATCGGCTAAGGTTATTATTAGTTTAACAATTTATTAATTATTTTAGTTTTTGCTGAATTAGTTTTTCATTGGTTTCAGCATGCCAAAGTGTCATATATTCTCCCCAACAACAGCCCGTATCCAATGCCAAAACGTTATCTTGTTGAGTCACTCCCATAAGAGCGGCCCAATGGCCAAATACTAAAGTGTGGTTGTCTTTAAGCTCTGAATCGAATTCAAACCAAGGTGTTAACCCTGAGTTTTTATCTTTTATTGGCTTTTTACATCCAAAATCCAAACTACCATCTGGATGTAAGTAACGCATTCGCGTCAGCGCATTAATGCAGTACCTTAATCTAGGTAGCCCTTTAGACTTACTATCCCATAAATCAGGCGCTTCAGTGTACATTTTTGCGATAAGAGAGTTTAGATAATCATTCTCTTTTAGCGCATTGCTCACTGCAAGGGCTTCAGTTTGCAGTGTGGTTAAATCCCATTGCGGTGGGACACCTGCATGGGTCATGATGATATTATGCGAAGGTAGGGTTTGTACCAAGGGCTGTTGTCTTAGCCAATCAATCAAGTTAGAAATGTCATCAGCCGCGAGTAGTTCAGCTAGGTTATCTTTGGGGTTAGCTCTTTTAAGCTTACCGTGTAAAGCCAGTAAATGGAGGTCATGATTACCAAGGGTGACTTTAGCGCTGCCTTCTAAGGATTTTAAATAACGAAGCGTTTGCAGAGAACCATGGCCACGAGCAACTAAGTCACCGACTGCCCAAAGTTCATCCTTAGCTGGATTGAAGTCTACCTTTGCTAGCAGCAATTTAAGTTCGTCAAAACAGCCCTGTATATCGCCAACAAAATAATGTGCCATAGTGCTACTGTAAAATACCTGGAATCGCGAGTCTAAAAGTAGGAATACTAGCTTTAAAAGGCTCACCTTGTTCGGTCACCATGCCGTAGCTGCCTTCCATAAAGCCAACAGGGGTTTCCATTACGGTGCCACTTGAATATTGATAAGCGGTATCAGGAGCAATAGTTGGGGTTTCACCGACAACACCAGGCCCTTTGACTTCGCTAGTATCACCATTGGCGTTAGTGATGATCCAGTGACGGTCTTTTAGCGTGATTGGGATTTCGTTGAGGTTAATAATGGTGATGGTATAACTGAACAAATACTTTTCATCTTCTGCTGATGATTGTTCTTCAAGGTAATTTGTTTCAACTTTTATTTTTACGTTAGCAGCTACAGAGGTCATCAAACTTCCTAAAAAAAGAAAGGGCATTTAATTAAAATGCCCTTGAATTTACTCACCTTTATCACAAACCAAATTGGCTAGCGCAACATATTGTTCAACGCTTATTTGCTCTGGTCTGAGTGTAGAATCAATGTTTAATTGACTAAACTCTTCGTCAGTGATCATTTGCTTTAAGTTATTTCTTAATGTTTTACGACGCATGTTAAAGGCTGTGGTACATAAATGGCGTAAAACATTCACATCTTTACAGGGGAAAGGCTTCACATCGTAAGGCAATAAACGCACCACTGCAGAATCTACTTTTGGTGCAGGCTTAAAGCTCTCTGGCGGTACTTCTAGAACAGGAACCACTTTACAGAAATACTGAGCCATGACAGTTAAGCGGCCATAAGCTTTTGTGCCTGGACTTGCAGACAAGCGTAGTACCACTTCTTTTTGCAGCATAAAGTGCATGGTTTCGATGATTTCGGCAAATTCGAAAAGGTGAAACATCAACGGCGTTGAGATGTTGTATGGCAAGTTGCCAAATACTTTCATCTTTTTACCGTCTTGTTGAAGCTGGCTAAAATCAAAATTAAGCGCATCACCTTGGTTAATGGTTAATTTATCTTTTAATACTGGGTGATTTTGTAAACGCTCTACAAGATCCTTATCCAGTTCAACAACAGTTAAATTATCAACTGCATCTGCAACGGGTTCAGTTAATGCACCTAAACCAGGACCAATTTCAACCATTACATGATCGTTGTCTGGTGAGATTGCGCCCACAATTCTACTGATGACACTTTCATCAGTTAAAAAGTTTTGCCCGAAACGTTTTCTAGCCGTGTGGCCTAAATGTACTTTATTGCTCATTGGAAATTTATTTACTTACTTTTGAGGCCAATTCAATGGCTTTGTTTAATGCACAGGTAAAACTACCGCAATCTGCTTCGCCAGTGCCCGCAAGTTCTAATGCAGTGCCATGATCGACAGAGGTTCTGATATACGGAAGACCTAAGGTGATATTAACCGATTTTCCAAAACCTAATGATTTAAGTACTGGAAGTCCTTGGTCGTGATACATAGCAAGAACCACATCTGCTTCTTGTAAGTATTTAGGTTGGAATAGTGTATCAGCAGGCAAAGGCCCGACAATATCAATACCCTGTTCACGCAGCTCATTAAGTGCTGGGATCATGATATCAATTTCTTCCCTTCCTAAGTGTCCATCTTCACCTGCATGAGGATTTAATCCACACACATATATTTTAGGTGAAGTGATGCCAAACTTTTGCACTAATTCGCTGTGCAAAATTTGGATAATATGGTGTAAACGTTCGCGAGTTATTGCCTTGGCAACATACGCTAATGGAATATGTGTGGTCATTAGCGCCACTTGTAAACCTGGCGCGGCAAGCATCATAACTACATCTTGGCAATTTGCTTGTAATGCAAAGAATTCAGTGTGGCCACTAAAAGGAATGCCTGCTTGGTTAATAATGCCTTTATGAACTGGGCCAGTGACCACTGCAGCAAATTCATTGCTCATGTTCTTCTCACCGGCGTAACGCAGGGTATCTACAACATAAGCGCTGTTTATTTCGTTTAGTTTTCCGCATTCAACTTCTGCGGCTAATGTAAACGGAGCGATGGTCAATGTGCCAGCTTCTTGCGGTTTAGCATCAAGTGTAGGCTGGTAAGGACGTAGACTCAGCGGCAAACCTAACATTTTAGCTCGGCTGGTTAATAATTCCGGATCTGCACAAACAACTAACTCAGCAGGCCAAGCCTGCTGAGCAAGTTTAATTACAATATCTGGGCCGATACTCGCCGGTTCACCCGGCGTAATCGCAATTCTTTGTGTCATTAAATTAGGTTAACCTCGAGTACTCTCTGGTTCAAAAACTTCAATGTAAGCTTCTGTACGCATTTCATCTAACCAGTTCTGCAGTTCTTCGTTAAATTTACGACGATAGATTAACTGATGAGCACGGTTACTATTAAACTGATCCGTTGCATCAGTTGTACGCTTTTCTTCTAATTGAGCTATGTGCCAGCCGTGTGTGGTGCGGAATGGCTCACTTATCTCATATATTTCAAGACTGTTTAGTGTTTGAGCAAACTCTGGTACGTAAACAGTTGGTTCAGCCCAACCTAATTCGCCGCCTTTAGCCCCTGAACCAGGATCTTCTGAATATTGACGGGCTAGATCTGCAAAGTCAGCTTCACCTGAACGAATTTGTGATAAGAAGCTTTCTAGCATTGCCTTGGCGCGATCTTCAGAAAGAATCGGTGACGGTTTCAGCAGAATATGGCGTGAACGTACTTCACTGATTTCTTGGGTTTGTAGACCTCGGGCATCCATGATTTTAATAATATGGAATCCAGAACCACTTTTAATTGGACCGATAACATCGCCATTTTTCGCATCAGTAACCACCTCAGCAAAAAGTGTAGGCATTTCATTGATGCTCATATAATCCCAAATACCGCCTTCTAGCGCTTTTGGTCCTGAAGAAGAGGCAATAGCTGTACGTCTGAAGTCTTCACCTTCATTTAAGCGTTCAAGTACGATGTTAGCACGCTTGCTTGATGCTTCAAGTTGTTCACTGGTTGGGTTGCTAGGCACTTCAATTAAGATATGACCTACTTGGAACTCAACATCTTTAAGGCCTTGCTCTTGAATCATCTTAACTAAGTTATTGATCTCTTGCGGAGAAACCTGAATACGACGCTGAACTTGAATACGTTGAATTTCACCAATGGTAATTTCTTCACGAAGTTGTTCACGGTATTGACCGAAGCTCATGCCTTCGCTTTCGATCTGTTGTTGCATTTGGCTAACAGTTAACTGTTGCTCTTTAGCAATATTTTCGATGGTTTGATCTAATTGTAAATCACCAATTGAAAGGCCGATTCGTTCAGCCATTTGTAACTGTAAATGAGTTAAAATTAAGCGTTCAATAACTTGAGTGCGTAAGGCATTATCTGAAGGCAGACCTTGACCCGCTTTTTCAGCATTTGATTTAACCGAAGTGATCATATGGCTGATTTCGCTTTCGAGTATGATACCTTCATTGATTTGCACGGCAACGCTGTCTAGCGGCACAGGAGCAGCTATCGATACTTGGCTTGCAGCCAGAGTAAATAAAGCAAAAATCATTTTCTTACAGTGTTTCATCCACAGAATCCTTGGCACTTAAATTTTCTAATTATTATTGGCACTGTCGCCAAAATAGTGTTGTTAACGTTTAATAGGACTATTTGTTTTCCACTAGGTTCAGCAATCTATCACAAATGGTGCATAAATGATGGCTAATTGCTTAAGTAAAGTGGTTTGCGATAGTTAAATAATCCTTCGTTTAGCATATCTTCAACACCGAGAGGACCAGAACCACCTAAACCTTTAATAATAAAGTTGAGGTATACGCCACTCTCAAATTGTTCTCTAGTATCAATACTAGGGTTTAAATCATCGTCGTAATTGGTCTTGATGCGGTAATGATAACTTAAACGCATTGCCCAGCAACAAGCCTCATATTGCACCCCAGTGTAGGTTTCAATACTACGAGATTCGTTGAGATCGTAATAAAAATTACCCACAAAATACAAATCGTCGCTAATAGGCCATGAGGTACGCATACCCACCTGAGAAATATCTACTCGGTCGTTGGTATTGGTATTTAATAGGTCTGGCACATAGCGATAACTAAACTGAAGCAACTTATCATTACTTGGACGAAAATCTAATGTCACTTCACTTTTCTTGGTTTCACCTTGTTCACTATCAAATTGCACAGCACCACTAATGAACCAATCTTGATAAAGGTTAGCATCCACTTCAGCGGCTAATACTGAGGTTGACGGTGATACTTCAACATTCTCATCAGCAAAGTTAATTCTACTGTCTTGGAAATAAATAATTTGACCAATACTGACTTTTAATTTCTCGATATTCGCGTCATCAAATAAACGCGTTGTGAGACCTAATGTCATTTGGTTTGCATCAGCGATTCTATCAAGACCTGAGTAACGTCGGTCGCGGAATAAACCAAAGTAATCTTCTTGTAATTTAGCTGAATCGTAAATGCCAATACCATCTTGGTCTTCATAGCCGACATAAAGGTATTGAAATTGTGGCTCTAGTGTTTGCCTAAAATCGGCGTCAAACATATGGGTTTCACGCTCAAAGTTAATTTGACCGTGCAGTCGGGCTTGAGGGATGGTACGACTCACCGTATCTTCAAGTTCACTATCACTGGCAATATTATTTTGCCAATATTGAGTTTGAAGTAACTTTATTTCACTGGTCAATGAACCCGCTGGGCCCTGAATAGGTAGGGTAATACTCGGCTCCATGTGGAAACGCGTTGCCGTTGAGTATTCATTTTCTTTGTGCTGAAAGTTTGTTAATTCAGAATTAAATTTGAAATCTAACCCTTCCCAGAAATCATTAGTTTGATAATTAAAGTTAAGCTGTGGCATGACTTGATACGGCACTTCGTCTTCGCCCAGCACTTTAATATCTTGGACTTTCATACCAAAATCCCAATCTTTTTCAAAGTAATTGATTTCACCCACTCGCGATAACTGATTATCGGTAGAACGATTGACATCTGAACTTAAATCATTGAAATAGTTATTATCTGATACGTCTGTAAAGTTCGCTTGTACACGCCAATTTTCATTAATTGAACCTTGGTGACGCCAGTGGTAAAGGTAACGATCTGGACTATTGTCTAATTTGTCATCATTGGCGAGATATTCTAGGTTAAATTGACCCTCTTGGTCTTCACCTGCTAAATATCGAAATTCTGTTTTAGAGTAAAAACCACGTGCAGACATATAAGTCGGCGTGAAGGTTAGGTCATACTCAGGCGAAATATTCCAGTAATAAGGCGTGCTAACTTCAACACCATTGGTGGTGCTGGTGCTAAAGTCAGGGAATAAGAAACCCGACTTACGCTTATCAGAAACTGGAATCGTCATATAAGGCACATACATCACGGGTACACCCGCAATACGGATTTTAGCATCCCAAATTTCGCCCCACTCTTCAGTGCTATCAATGCGGATTTCTTCCGCTTCTAACAGCCACGAATTATCGCCTACAGGACAAGTGGTAAAATTGGTATTGCGTAACTCAAGGTTATTTTGTTCAGTGACTTTTAGTTGTTCAGCATCGCCATGGATTTGCTGACCATGCAACCAATATTGCGCACCATTAAGTGTCGCGCTACTGGAAACCATTTGCGCATTGAGGGAGTCCGCTGTAACAGTGAACATCTCATCTGAGAAAATTAAGTTACCATTGGCATCTAATTGTTCATTTTTTTGGTCCAAAATAGCTTCGTCAGCGCTGATATGACGAGTACCTTGGCTAAAACTGACGTTACCTGAGAAATGTGCTTTATCGCCCATAGCAGCTTCTGAACGATCAGAAATGATCACAATATCTTCTGCTGATAAATTAGGGACTTGTTGGCGTTCGTCAATCGAACTAGAAACCGGTGGGTTAATCACACAATGAAGCTCAACCGCTTCTGTGTCAGTGGGTTCTTGTGCCGAGACTAGGTTAGGTAACAGGCTCAATGCCAGAAAGTAGCGGATCTGCATTTTAATTAATGATTATGAATTCTTAGTCTAGACAAAATGAATCGAAAAAAAGCCGCAGCTAACAATTTATCTTTAGCTGTTTCCAAATGTTATGTTGGCTATAATAAAGCAATTTTCCCATAAGAGCCATTGAGATGAGTTTATCAGATAGAAGATTTATTTTACTAAGGAGTTGGTTGAGTCAATATTTTAAGACAGAGGTGTCTATTGAACTCATTTGTGGGGATGCCAGTTTTCGTCGCTATTTTCGAGTTAAACATTTAGCAAACTCTTATATAGTCTCAGATTCACCGATTGAATTGGTGCCGATTATGCCTTTCATTTATATGGCGAAAGCTTATGAAAAGGCTGGTTTGATAGCCCCGAAGATAATTGCACAAGATGAGCTAAACGGGTTTGTTTTACAGTCTGACTTAGGTGATGAGCAGCTTTTAAATCAATTAAACGAGCACTCAGTGACCGATTTGTACCGCAAAGCCTTAGCGTTATTACCTAAAGTCGCCACCGTCACTGAAACTGAACAAGGCGTATTACCTGTTTATGACCAAGCATTTGTGGCGCGAGAATTAGACATATTTACTGAATGGCTGTTAATTAAACATTTGGGTTTGACTTTAAGCCACAGTGATAAAAAGATTATTGAGCATGCATTCAGTGTATTAACAACAAGTGCGCTTGAACAGCCAAGTGTCGGAATGCATCGAGATTTTCATAGTCGCAATATCCTCGTTGTTGATAATGAGCTAGCACTGATTGATTTTCAGGATGCCGTGTTAGGGCCGGTTACTTATGATGCTGTTTCTTTACTAAGAGACTGCTATATCAAATGGCCAAACGAGATCATTGATTCATTAAAACAAGAGCATTGGCAGTTGTGTCTACAACAAGGGTTAATGTCTAACAGTGTTACTTTTACACAATATCAAACATGGTTTGATTTAATGGGCTTACAACGACATGTTAAAGCCGCAGGCATTTTTGCTCGACTGAATCATAGAGATGGAAAAGCGGGTTACCTAAAAGATATTCCGTTAACTTTAACCTATATCGTAGAAGTTGCCGCTTTATATCCTCAGCTACATCAGTTTGGTGACTGGGTTAAACAACATGTATTACCAAAAGTTAACTGTGCGTAACAGCATGAATTCTAGATGTGTAAGCCATTTTTATTAAAGAGGTTATAGATGAAGGCGATGATTTTGGCTGCTGGGCGGGGAGAGCGCTTAAGACCTTTAACGGATAAAGTGCCTAAGCCATTAGTTAAGGCCGCAGGTAAATCCTTGATAGTTTATCATCTCGAAAAGCTGGCTAAAGCCGGCATCAAAGAGGTAGTGATTAATCATGCTTGGTTAGGCCACAAGTTGCCGGAAGCATTAGGTGACGGCAGTAGCTGGGGATTATCAATTCAGTATAGCGCAGAAGAAAAAGCCTTAGAAACAGCTGGCGGGATTAAGCAAGCATTGGCGTTATTGGGAGACAAGCCTTTCTTACTTATCAATGGCGATATATATATCGATGAATTACCTGATCTAGAGCAGGCAAAGTCTGTAATGCGTGCCAATTCAGAATTAGATGCTTTTTTATGGTTAGTTGATAATCCTAAGCATAATCCACAAGGGGATTTTGCTATTATTGATCAACAAGTGTCTGAATCTGAGAGTAATAAGTTTACCTATTCAGGAATGGGAATATATCACCCCAAAATGTTTACTGAATTAGCTCCTGGAAAAAGCGCTTTAGGTCCTTTATTGAGACAAAAAATATCGCTTGATAAAATAGCGGGTAGCTATTCTGGCTCATATTGGTGTGACGTAGGAACAGTAGAGAGATTGGCACAGCTCACACACTATATTGAAAATCATTAATGTATTCACTTAACCAAGACGTTCGTAGCAGCTTGGTGTAATTTAGCGGGAAGTTTGATGCGTATTTGGGGCAAAGTTTTTGGGTTTATCATTGGCTATATGTTCGGCAGAGGTTTTGGTGCTGTTTTAGGGCTGTGGTTAGGTCATTTATTTGATAAACGAGCAGGGTTTGCGGATATGATGCGCAAAGGTCAAGCCCGCCAAGCTCAGTTTTTTAATACGACCTTCACAGTAATGGGCCATGTCGCTAAAGCCTCTGGTCACGTCACTGATGTTGATATTCGTATCGCGTCAATGTTGATGGATCAAATGAAGCTCACTGGTGATGCCAGAAAGGATGCCCAGACGGCATTCAGAAAAGGTCGTGATGCCGATTTCGATTTAGTAGAAACCTTACGTGAATTTCGTGCTATGAGCCAAGGTCGAACAGAAATTCTGCAAATGTTTTTGGAAATTCAAATTCAAACTGCGTTATCCGATGGTGAATTACACAGCAAAGAAAAACAAATTTTATCTACAGTTGCCAAAGAGTTAGGTTTAGGCCAAGCTCACTTAGACGCGCTACTTAATCGCTGGCAAGCCGAGTTTCATCATCACCAGTCAGGAGCTGGCAGTGCAATGCAACTTGATGATGCTTATTCGATGCTGGGTAAAGAAGAATCTTCAAGTGACCAAGAAATTAAACGGGCTTATCGCAAATTGATGAATGAACATCATCCCGATAAATTAGTCGCTAAAGGTCTGCCAGAAGAAATGATGGAGCTTGCTAAAGCCAAAGCACAAGATATCCAGTCGGCATATGAAACCGTCAAAACATCCCGAGGAATGCGCTAAAAATATTCACGGAAAAAGTATGAGTTAGCTCGGGATTATTATTCTAGTTATTGTTCGAGCTGATATTCAAACAATTTTCCGAGCTATTTCAATGATAATTGCTTGTTGTATACGGAGTTACACATGAAATTAACCGCTATTGCGAGTTTCGTTACTATTGTCAGTACTGCTGCAATATCTTTTTCATCTCAAGCTGAAATTTATGTTTCCCCTTTTGGTGGTTATAGTTTTGGTAGTAGTGAATTTGATATTTCAGATCCTAATACCAGTGAGAGCGGTAAGTTAAAAATTTCAGAGTCAGAACATTATGGCGTCATGATTGGTACGACAACCAAAGATCCTGGCAATATCTATTTTCTATACAGTACTCAAGCAACTGATGTGAGAAATGGTGCTTTTAGCAATGAAGTGTTTAACGAGCTTGATGTTGATTATTTCCATTTAGGTGGCAGTTTATATTTTCCAAATGGCAAGTTTAAACCTTACGTAACAGTTACAGCTGGGGCAACGCATATGCGTCCAAGCGGTGATTACTCATCAGAGACACGCTTTTCGATGGGCTTTGGTGGTGGTGCAGCATATGAAATCACGCCGCAAGTGGCATTATTTGCTGATGTAAGAGGCTATGCGACATTCGTTAATTCAGATAACACATTCTTTTGTGGCCCTAATGAGTGCGTTTGGCATATATCTGCTGATGTCATGTGGCAAGGGCAGGCCAATGTCGGTTTAGAGATTAAATTTTAAATAGGTGACCGAGCATGAAAATAGTCGTACTTGATGGCTATACACTCAACCCTGGCGATCTTAAATGGGCATCTTTGTCTTCACTAGGTGAAGTGGAAGTATTTGAACATAGTTCAAATGATCAAATAATACCTCGCTGTCATCGAGCTGATATTGTGCTTACTAATAAAGCTGTAATCTCTGAAAATGTGATACTGCAGTGTCCACAACTTAAATATATTGGTGTCACAGCAACAGGGACGAACGTTGTTGATATGAATGCTGCTAGTGAACGTAATATCGTGGTAACCAACGTGCCTGCTTATGGACCTGATGCCGTAGCTCAGATGGTATTTGCCCTGATTTTACAGCACTGCCAACAAGTCTCTTTGCATGACTGCGCGGTTAAGCAAGGCCAGTGGACAAGCTCCCGGGACTTTTGCTTCACTTTATCTCCTTTAATGTCACTCAAAGGAAAGACCATTGGTATTGTGGGCTATGGTGATATTGGCCAACAAGTGGCTTCATTAGCGACTGCATTTAACATGAAAGTGATTATTACCAGTGCTCATGAAAAAACGGATTTACCTGAAAATGTTACCTGGCAACCTTTGGATGTTCTACTCTCTCAATCAGATATCATTTCATTACACTGCCCGTTAAATGAAGCGACTGATAAGATGATTAATCAAGGCAGTTTATCTTTATTGAAAGTGGGGGCGTTGCTAGTGAATACAGCACGTGGTGGTCTGATAGATGAAGCGGCATTAGCACAAGCGTTGAATCAGCAGCAACTCTTCGCCGCTGTCGATGTACTTTCTACTGAACCGCCAGAAAAAAATAATCCTTTGTTATCAGCCGATAATATTATTATCACTCCACATATTGCTTGGGCAACAATTGAAGCTAGGCAGAATCTATTGAACATTGCAGTAAATAACGTGAAGCAGTTTTTGAATGGCTCACCGATTAATACAGTGAACTAGCATTTCTTAAGCAATGCTCAAGTAAAAAGCCTAACACTCACATGTTAGGCTTTTTCGTTTTACCAATAAGGTACTCAGCATTCAAATGCGAGCTAAAAAACGACGTTTACTTCAGCTGCAGAGCGTTTGGCTTTAGCGATTGATGAGTCGATGTCTTTATCTCTTGCAAGCGCGACACCTAGTCTTCTGCGGCCATCGATGTCAGGTTTACCAAACAATTTAACTTGAGTGTCTGCTTCCAATAGAGCATTTTCTACACCTTGATATCGAATGTTACTTGATTGGCCTTCAGCAAGAATAACTGCAGATGCACTGGCACCATGCTGCCTGATTTCCGTGATTGGCAGGCCTAAAATAGCGCGAACATGTAATGCAAATTCAGAGATATCCTGGCTAATGAGTGTAACTAAACCAGTGTCGTGTGGTCTTGGCGATACTTCAGAAAAGTAAACTTTATCACCTTTGATAAAGAGCTCTACTCCAAAGAGGCCAAATCCACCTAAGGCTTTTACTACTTGTTCACCAATTTGTTGTGCTTTTTCAATCGCGACAGCTGACATTGCTTGTGGCTGCCATGACTCACGGTAGTCACCATCTTCTTGTCGATGACCAATCGGGTCGCAATAATGAATGCCATTTATAGCACTAATGGTTAGTAGCGTAATTTCATAATCAAAATCAATAAAACCTTCGACAATCACGCGGCCGCCGCCAGCACGTCCGCCTTCTTGTGCATATTGCCAAGCTTGCTCTATTTGCTGCTCGTTTTTAATGACGCTTTGCCCTTTTCCAGAAGAGCTCATAACAGGCTTCACGACACAAGGTAATCCAATTTTAATTATTGCTGCTTTAAATTCGCTTAAGTTATCGCAAAAGAAATAAGGTGAGGTTGGGATGCCTAACGTTTCAGCTGCAAGTCTTCTAATGCCTTCACGGTCCATGGTTAATTGTGTGGCTTTTGCTGTTGGAATCACATTGACCCCAGTGGCTTCGATTTCCACTAGTGCTTGTGTGGCAATGGCTTCAATTTCAGGGATAACCAGATGAGGCTGCTCAAGTTCAATTACCGCTTTTAATGCGACTTCATCGAGCATATTGACGATATGAGAGCGGTGTGCAATTTGCATTGCTGGAGCATTAGGGTAACGGTCGACTCCAATGACTTCAACGCCGAAGCGCTGCAGCTCAATGGCTACTTCTTTTCCGAGTTCGCCGCAACCTAGCAGCATGGCTTTTATAGAGCCTTCAGTACCGGCAGTACCAAAGTTGAAAGGAGTATGAGCGTTCATTGTTTTACCTTGTTAGGAAGCTTGTAGGGAGATCACTGATTCATTTTATCTTTTATTCGTAATCGATTGATTAGCAAAGGCTATAAATGTGTAAAAGATCACGAGAAAAGAGTTATTTTTTTAGCGAATAAACAGGGTATTACAGTTATTTTATTGTTGAGCGTATGCTATCTTTGAGTTGTAATTGGGTTGTAATTGAGTTGTAATTGTGTTGCTTGGTTGTCGGGTGACACTTTGGATTTATTTTGGTTCGATTAACTTGCTTTACCTTCTAGTAGGAGAGTTATATGTTTTTGGATTATTTTGCTTTGGGACTTTTGTTCTTTGTAGCATTAGTTATTTTCTATGGTGTGATTGCCATTCATGATATTCCCTATGAGATTGCCAAGAAGCGTAATCACCCACAACAAGATGCACTTCATATTGCTGGCTGGGTCAGCTTATTTACCATGCATGCTATTTGGCCATTTTTATGGATTTGGGCAACCTTATATCGTGAAGATAGAGGCTGGGGGTTTAGTAATGGCAAAAAGCGTGAATTAATCCTCGAAGGTGAGGTGAGGGAGCTGATGGAAAAAGTTGAACAGTTAAATCAACGTTTAGGCAATCTTGAATCTCCAGAAACCAAGCAGTCTCAAACAGAGACCACCACACCACAACAAGAGGCGTAATTATGGATCTGTTACTGATTTTAACTTACACCGCGCTATGTGTTGCTGTTTTTAAGATATTCAAGATCCCGTTGACTAAATGGACGGTCCCCACAGCTGTTTTAGGTGGCATAGCATTAATCGGTACCTTATTGGTATTGATGAACTATAACCACCCCTACACTAAGTATACACGTGAATACTTTGTGTCTATTCCAATTAACCCTGCGGTTCGTGGCTTAGTGGTTGAGGTAAATGTAAAGCCTAATGTTCCTGTAAAAAAAGGCGATATATTATTTAAAATTGACCCCACTCCTTTTATCGCGGAAGTTAAAGAAAAGCAGGCCGCACTGGAAGATGCTAAACAAGCTGTACCGCAACTGAAAGCGTCGTGGGACAGTGCGATTGCCAAAGTGACCCAAGCTGAAGCTAACCGTGATAGAGCTAAGCAAGCTTATGAACGTTATGACGAAGGTAAACGAAAAGGTGGCAAAAACTCGCCATTTTCTGAAATTGAACTGGATAATAAGCGCCAAACTTATTTAGCTTCAGAGGCTCAGTTTAAAGCTGCTCAAGCTGATGAAATTCGTTTCCGCTTAGCTTTTCAATCGAATATTGATGGCGTAAATACCGATGTTGCAGTTATTCAAGCTCAATTAGACGAAGCGCAATTTAATCTTGAGCGTACTGAGGTTAAAGCGCCTGTAGATGGTGTTGTCACTCAGATGGCACTTCGCCCTGGTGTTATGGCAGTGCCTATTCCACTGCGTCCCGCGATGACATTTATACCTGATGAAGATAGATATTTTGCTGGCGCGTTCTGGCAAAACTCATTGCTGCGTTTAAAAGAAGGTGACGAAGCCGAGCTTATCTTAGATGCTATGCCTGGAGTGGTTCATAAAGGTAGAGTCGTTAAAGTCTTACCTGCAATGGCTGAAGGCGAGTTGCAATTTGGTGGCACATTACGATCTTCAAATGAGTTGTTCAAGCGAGGCCGCGCGCTCGTGCTTATTGAACTTGATGACGAAAATGAATTGTTAGCCAATTTACCTGCGGGCGTAGCAGGGCAATCTGCGATATATACAGAGCATTTCACTCATGTATCGATCATTCGAAAAGTATTGCTACGAATGCAAGGTTGGCTGAACTACTTGTTTGCTGAAGGGCATTAAAACTAAGCTAATATAAAAAAGTCCGCGATTGCGGACTTTTTTATTATTATTAGTTGGTAGTTAGTTTAGCTTTTCGGCTGTGGCGGGAATAGAGCGAGTATTTGGTTGATAGTTTTGCTGGTTTCTGCCACTTTTTCATCGCCACCGGCTTCAAAATCGAATTCATCAGTGCCGCGCCAAATTAGTCGATTTTCTTTTGTATCAATCATATCAACTTGAATCACTTGAATTTTAGCACTGTCGCTGCCAATAGGAATGCCCATGCTAGTGCCAACACCCACTCCACCATGACTACCACTAGTGCCAGTACCTAGGCCAATAGAAAGGCCTGAACTCTTAGGTTTGTCTTTAGTGAGAAAGGCATAACTGACAAGAAAGTCACTTTGCTGTGCTTGTTCTGTGAAGCCTTTTGCAATTAATGTTGTTCGTATATTGGCTCGAATTCGTTCGGCGCTCAGTTGGTCACCTTGGTCGGGAGTTTCAATGAAGTGGAAACTCTTTAACTGACTAAAATCGTACTTTGTGTCGTAGTCGGAGTTACTTTTGGTACTTTGGCAAGCACTGATAGTGAGTATAAAAAAGAGTAATAAAAGATGGCGAAAAATCATAGGAACTCCAAAGGTGTTTGCTGCTAATAACCGATAAAAGGTTGGGGAAAGTTTCATCATTTTGACGGTATAGCCGTAGTCTTATTGTTAATAGCTTAATTCAATTTAGCCTAGTTAACCAATGTTATACCTATATTAAACTATGATTTATATGATGATTAAGGTCTTTCGAATATGCCTTTTACTAAATTAGTGCTAGATTAGAACAATAATTGTTCAATGATAAAGCGAGGATATGGAGCAGCTCAGTTTTCTTTCGGTACCAAGTCCGTGTGTAGGTGTGTGTCAAACTGATGCGCGCGGTTATTGTGTGGGCTGCCTTAGAAACAGAGATGAGCGTTTTAACTGGCTCCATTTCAATGATGCGCAAAAGCACAATATTATTCGTTTATGCTTGCAACGCAAACGTCGTCGACAATACGCAAAATATAAAGCTCATCAAATTGCTGTTAAAGAACAACAAGCTAAAGTGAATCCTCAGTTGGATTTTGAAGAAGAAAAAGAAGATAAATTAGATTTTGGCGATTTTTCTTTGGACTGAACACATTTGGACTTTTTGAAAAAAACCTCAACTGTAGCCCTTAAACCTTGCTCATTTTCTGAGTTAGTTATTGATTATGCTTGCGTTTAGATATCAGTCGCAGGCTTAAGTTTTACATTTCAATGTTATCTAGGCCAAATCAAAGTAAATGACGTGTTATCTTCATCACTCACTAGGTTCACTCTGCCTTTATGACGATGCATAATTCGCTTAATAATGGCCAAACCTAAGCCGTGACCTTTATTGCCTTTATGTTGTGACTTACTGCGGTAGAAAGGTTCAAATAATTTTTCTTGGTCTTCTTCTGGAATCGCTTCACCGTCATTAACCACAGATAAAAACACTAACCTTTCATCATAACTTAAATACAGCTCAATGCTGGTTTGAGTATATCTTTGTGCATTAGTGATAAGGTTTTGGATTGCACGTTCTACCAGTGGAGGCTCTGCCATGATGCACATTTCATTCCTCGCATAATGGAAATTAATTGGTTTATCACTGAGTGGCGTCAAGCGCGCTGAAAGTTCTTCAATCATGCTGATTAATTCGCATTTTTCTAGGCTTGGTTCTTGTTGAACTTCAAGGCTGGCGTAGGTAAGTAACTCCTGTAATAGCGTTTCCATTTCTTTGATATCTAACTGCATTTCATCAAGGAAATCTTGTCTTCGCTGCTCATCACTTTTCGGCTGACAATACTGTGGCAGAAGTGCGAGGGCAAATTTCAATCTTGCTAATGGCGTTCTAATTTCATGCGAAACGGCATTTGATAGATGCTTTTGGTTATCGATTAAGTCACTGATATGTTGTGCCATATCGTTAAAGGTATTTGCAAGCGGCGCAACTTGAGAGCTGGCATTTAGTTCAATGCGGGTATTCCATTTGGCTTCGCCAAAATTTTGAGTGGCCTTTTTTAAGGTTTTTAAATCTTTTGATAGCGGCCAAACCCAAATTAAAGCAACAAAAGCTAAGGATAAATAGAAGCCGATAGTGAATATGTTACGTAACTGTCCACGGGGATCAATATCCACAGGTCCAGCCATTAGGACTTGATCACCTACAGCGATGAATTGTAGTTCGTGACTATTATCTGCTGTGGTCGTGATAATTTGATTGGTAGAAAAGACCACATCCCCACTTAATGCAATTTCATTTTTTTCGAACAACTGCAACGGATAAGGAAACTGATTATTAATGAGATTTAACTGATGCTGGCGATCAGCTTTGGGCTGCTGAGCTAGGAGTAAGGCAAAGGCGATTAAAGGTGAGTCAATATTGTCGTTTTCTTCAACTTGTTGCTGCCAGAGGCTATCTAATGTCCAGCCTATACCCAAAAAGCTTAGGCTTAATAATAGGTATAGGCTGATGAAGAGTCTTTTCAAAGTCTTCTATAACTCGATTAGTTATTCCACGCTTCTGGCGCGAATAAGTAACCTTGTCCCCATACAGTTTTGATCCTGAATGGTGTTTCGATGCTATCGCCTAATTTCTTACGTAAGCGAGAAATACGCACATCAATTTTTCTATCTTTACCGTCAAAGTCGATATTAAGCAGGTATTGGTATATGTACTGACGACTTAATACTTGTCCTGCTTGCGATGCAAGTAGCCATAATAATTCAAACTCATGACTAGTAAGATCAACTTCAGTGTTACCTAAACGAATCGCTTGTGTATGAGGGTCAATACTTAATTTACCGAAACTTAAGCAGTGAGACTCAGGTTTTGATGGTTGTGCCTGACGGCGCAGTAAATTATTGATACGGGCAACTAATAAGCTAGGATCTACAGGCTTAACCACGTAATCATCAGCACCTAATTCTAGGCCTTTGATTTGGTCTTCCGGAGAGCCTAATGCGCTCATTAATAATATTGGACCCGAAAAATAATCAGGTAGTTTTTCACACAGGCTTAATCCATCAAGTCCAGGTAACATTATATCAAGTAAAATAATATCAGGCTTGTAACTAATCAATCGTGTTAAAACGGTATCGCCACGTCGTTCAACTTCAACGTGCATATCGTGTGACTTTAGGTAGTCCACAATTAAATTGGCGAGACGGATATCATCTTCTACCAACAAAACTCTATGAGTTGATTGGGGGGTTGCCATTAAAATAAACTCCAAGGGTTACGGTAACGTCGACGAACTTTCGTCTCTGACGTTGTGGTGACTTTTAATCGTACGTCCGCCAATTCATTATTATTATTTTTATTTATTAAGACAAAATGAATATTTTTGTCTGTTTTTACAGAAATTTGCAATGAGTGTTCATTAACTGAGTCACTACACCACTGAGCCATGGATGGGTAATTTGAAGTGATACACACCAATTGTTCAGTGTCGAGCTGCCATTTTAGCAAAATGTCAATTTCACAAATGCTGTCACCAGCATCAATAAGACATAAACGTGGGGTAGCCGAAAACTGTGCTTGCCCGGTAAGCGTATCAGCTTTGGCATAGAAAGCACTAAAAATCAGTATTAATATACCGAAAAAGTGATAGACCTTTTGCTCTTTAACGAACAAGCTTAAAACCTATATGCAGCTCCAACGAAATAGGAGCTCGAGTAATCTTCATCAATAATTGGGCTGTCGATTATTTCATCGGCTAATTGGGTATAACGCGCAGCAAGAAGCAAATCCCAGCTAGTTGAAATACTATAACGCGTTGTCAGTTCTATTGAATTACTCCAACCAGAACTCGGTTGGTATTCTTCGCTCCAGTATGCACTCTCACTGGCTCTAAGACCAAAGTAATAGTCAATAACTTCTGAACTTTTCCATGTTGTTTTCAAGGCTAAATCAAAGCGCCAATCAGTAACCGCAAGTGAGTAAGTCCAACTTACATCCACTTCCTGACCATTATGTACATTTAATAAGTCATGAGCAGCAGCAATTTTTAATATACCTAATTTGCCATACCAGAAAAGTTCTACCCCACCATATACGGTGAAGTTTCTACTTTCAAGTTCATTTAAAACAGGAGGTTGGCTAACATCCTGAGTTCCAAAACTACCTATGGGTGGTAAGTCTTCTGTGGTATCGAAATTTACTGATTGGGGTAGGAAAATATTTGCAGGATCCCAACGATAGAAATAGGCTCGTTCATCACTATAACTTGTGGCTAGGTTTATGGTGAAATTTTCTTGTTCGGTTAGTGTATAACCGAAATTAAAATTATCGAAAAACCAATTTTCACCATAGTAAGCTATTGATGGTATTACATAAAGAGGTATGTCGTCGTAGCTCGTTAACGGGTTTGTTTTGTTACCATAGCCAAAAGCTACACTGATATCCCATTCGCCCACAGCAATACAATCACCTTCACTTTGACAAGGTTCATCTGCCATTGCTGGTGCAACTGCTAGGAAAAAGATAATTAAAACAACAAAAATTCGATACATTAAAAACAAACGACCTATTTATATCAAAAATAAAACAGCTAATGAGTGCGACTTTATCATTAAATTAAGGTCGGAAATATTGCTTTAAATAAATTGATACAAACTGATACTTATGAGTGTCGAGTGTGAATGGTGTTACCTAGGATGTTATTTTGTGGTATCACTATGTTTTTAATGGTTATAAATTCTCTTTTGATAAGTTTGTTTTTGCTATCGCCTCTTGGCGTTGGTAACCCATTTCAATCAATTGTGCATTAACGCAATCAGATACAAATTGTTGCTTTTCAATCGAGTCAATTTGTTCTTCGCTGGCCATTTTAGTACACGCATCAGTGAGCGATATTAAGGTTTCTTTTGGTGCTTCAGCATTATTGGCAAAAGCTATCGGACTCAAAAGTGTGCCAGTCAAAATAGAGATTATTATAGATAGTTTTTTCATGGATTGACCTTTATGGATTGACCTTTATCGATTGACCTTTGCAGGTTGTCCTTTATGGGAACTTATTATTAATGATTAATTTTTCAAACTTGTTCTGTTTAATCTTTTCGCTTGTTAATTGAGCAATTATTTAGTCAAAAGAAAACGAAATTAGTTCAGTTTTTGTTGCACAAACGCTATAGCTGCATCATTTAGGCAGCGTTTAGAAACATAATGTTTAAGCTTTTCAGTGGTTAATAAGAAACCCTGTTCAGTTTCTTTACCGCGAACGATATCAGTCCATTTTAGTAAATGGTCAATATAAGCCGACTTAGAATGGATGCCTTGTTCACTGATGGTTAATGTTACCGGGTTATTGGCAGATTTACTGATGAGTTGTCTCATTAACCACCATGCACGATTGAAACGAACTTGTAGTCCCTCTACAGCGCCAAGACCAATAAAGAAGTATGCAAGGTAAGGCGACACGTCAGTTTGAGTCATTAAAAAGCCAGCCACAATAAAGGCGATAGCTTTTAAATATCGCTTGGGACTGTTATTGATGACGACTGACTGATCAAATGTCTCTGCGAAATGAGATTTATCTAAAATGTATTCTTGAGAAAAACTGAAACCGATATCAGTTAAGTTATCGGTTTCAGAAGTAGATGGTGTATTGCTAGTTGACATATTGCACTCATAATCGACTTTAATGGCGCAATTATAAGGTTGAAGTGATCGATTTGACTAATTTTTCCTGTAACTCTATTTGCTCTAACTCAGTTAACTGGGCCCCATGCTGGTTAGATAAGGCAAATACATTATCCGCACGCTCACCCACCGTACTGATTGCTGCAGAGTGAATGTTGAGATCCAGCGTTCTGAATGCACTCGCAATTTGTCCCATAAACTCATGGGTTTCTAATGCCAATATATGTACTAGAGTTCTATCTGCTTTTTTAGAATGAATAAATTCAATTGTCGGTTTATTGTCAAAGTTTTTAGTGTGTCTTGATGGTCGGTTTTTAGGTGGTGACATATTGTCATCTAATATTTGGCGTAGCTTTTTAGTCACTTGTTTGCGTCTTTGGTCACTAAAAATAGGCTTGCCGTCAAAATCGAGCACTTTAAATGCCTCAACAACATAACCATCTTTGGTTTTAGATATCTGCGCTTGGTTAACCGATATTTTTAGTGTCGACAGGGTGTTAAACAGCGAAATAAACAGCCCAGGTCTATCTTTGGTATAAACGAAGACGTCGCTACAACCTTTTACGCTACTGTCATCAAGTATAATTAATGATGGCGGCTCAGTGACATTTTCTTCTGTAGAGGATAACTGATGTTCAAAGGCTGACTCATGTTCTAAAATGCCCAACGTATATTTAGCTATTTCTGTTGGAATAGCATTACTGAAAAATGACAGCGGTAGGCGTTTCCATAGTCGGTTAACAGCAACGAGTTGCGTTTCATCAGCGTTAATTAATCCTAAAGCTTCTTGTTTATGCTCTCTGACTACAGTTCTTAATTGCAATACATTTTCAAGGCCATTACGTAAAGCTTTACGTGTTGCAAAGTATAAGTCAGTGAGTAAGCTGGCTTTCCAGTCATTCCATAAGTCATCATTTGTCGCTTGAATATCTGCAACCGTTAGACAATACAGTGCATCAAGTTTGGTAATACTCCCTACAGATTTAGCAAAAGTTTTAACCACTTCAGGATCGTGAATATCCATACGTTGAGAGGTGATAGACATTAATAAATGCTGCTCAACTAGCCAACTGATTAACTGTTGCTGGGACGTCTTAAGTCCGTGGAATTTGGCAAATAACTTAGCATCTACTGCGCCTAATTCGCTGTGATCTCCACCGCGGCCTTTAGCAAGATCATGGAATAATGCAGCAAATAAGATGGACTCTTTAGCTTGAAAACGTTCAAAAATATCCGCTGCTAATTTTTGATCGCTTGGGACGGTATCTTGAGTTAATTTATACAAGTTTTTAAGCAGTTTATGAGTATGCTCATCGACTGTATAGGCATGAAATAAATCAAACTGCATTTGACCAACGACTTCACGCCATTGGGGTAAATATGACGCTAAAATACCGTGCTGATGCATTAAGGTTATCGCTAAACCCATGCCATGAGGGTTCTTAAATAAGCTTACAAAAAGTTCGCGACACACCTGGTAATCTTGTAAATCGCCCATCAAACGTCGACGCACTTGTCTAAGCAATCTTAGTGTTTCAGGCGTTATCCCAGTGACTTTCTCATGATGGATAGCAATGTAGTTAAACATAGACATGATTTGTGAACGGTCAATAAATACATCTTGATTTTCAGCATGTATCTGACCGTTGTAAATTTGAAAGTTTTCATTTATTTGAATTATGTCAGGCTTTTTCTGCGGCACGATTTCACGTTCGAAATAGGCCATTAACATCAGGTTAAGTTCGCGAATACGCTTCATGGCTCTGAATAACTGACGCATCATTTTTTCAATAGCGATATTGCCACTATCGCCAAAGCCTTGCAGACGAGCGACTTCTGCTTGATGTTGAAGTAACAACCGGTTTTCAGGTCGGTTAGAGGCTTGGTGCAGTGCAAAGCGCACTCGCCAAATGAAGTTTTGACACTCCATTAATTCGGCATATTCATCATCGGTTAAAAATTTGAGCCGGCGCAAATCTTTAAGGTCATCAATGGAGAAATGTTTTCTTGCTATCCAGGTGATGGTTTGAATATCACGCATACCACCAGGGCTGTTTTTTAAATTTGGCTCAATATTGAATGCGGTGCCTTGAGCTTTATTGTGACGGCCTTTTTGTTCATCATATTTAGCCACAAAAAATGCTTCGCTTGACCAGACGGTTTCACCATATAGCTTACTAATGACTTGGTGTTGATGGTTTTCGTGGCCGCAAATATGTCTGATTTCAAGTAAGGTAGTAGCAATGGTGACATCTTCACTGCAGGCTAGATACGTGTCATCTAAACGCCTGACAGCATGGCCCAAATCTAAGCCTAAATCCCATAATTGAGTTAAAAAATCACTTAGCGTGCTGGCATCAGTCGCAGATAAATCGTCATCGTGAATAATACAAATATCTATGTCTGAAAAAGGGTGAAGCGTTTTGCGACCGTAGCCACCGACAGCATTGAGGGAGATAGTGTCGGTTTCGAATTGAAAGGCTTGCCAAAGGTGGTTTAGTAATATGTCGAAAAACTGCGCTCGGTGCTGCAGAATTTCTGCGATAGAACAACTGCTGATTTGTTGTTCTAACCAGGTATCAAACTCAGTAATGGCTTGTTTAAGCTCTACAATACTCATTTCTGGCTGTAAAATCGGATAAGCTGGTTGCAAAGACATATTACTCCTTATTGTTTTGCCCACAAACAGGGTATTCGATCTGGTTTATTAACTCAAACGAACCGATAAAATGAATAAGAATAAGTTAATTCTTTTAAATAGTTAAATGAGAACAAATTATTTATGCGTAGTAAAAGAAGTCGACTGGACCAATTCATCGCTCAGAAATTACAGGTTTCTAAAAAAGCAGTTAGGTTGCTATTGCTTGAAAATAGGGTGCAAGTCGATGGACAAATCTGTAAAGAGGTTGATAAGCAGATTAATGAATTTAGCCAAATCCTATTAGATGGAAATGGCTTACAACAACATTCTCGCCAGTACTACATGCTTAACAAACCGACAGGGGTTGTCAGTGCAACTAAAGATGATATTCATCCGACGGCATTATCTTTACTCGATGGCATCGATTTTGAGCTAATGCATATCGCTGGACGTTTAGATTTAAATTCGACAGGGTTATTATTAATCACCAATGACAGTCAATGGTCGCAAGCGCTAATGGCGCCTGAAACAAAGGTTGATAAACAATACCTTGTCACGCTTGCTAATCCAATTGACGATTCCTATATCAGTGCCTTTAGTGACGGAATGTATTTTGGTTATGAAGACATCACCACTAAACCTGCAAAGCTTGAGGTTGTGTCAGAATTTCAAGCAAGGGTGACTCTGCAAGAAGGTAAATATCATCAAATAAAACGAATGTTTGGTCGATTTAGAAACCCTGTGGTTGCACTTCATCGAGAATCCATTGGTAACATTTTGTTAGATAACGCCTTGAAACAGGGCGAGTATCGGCCTTTAGACGAGGTTGAGGTGCACGTCACAGAAAGCTTAATTGAAACTTAATTGTTTGGGGGCGGATCAATAAATCTTTACATTGTTCATGATATGTTTTGATGAATGTATCTTTTTAGGTTATCTAATGGACATAAAAGCGCTAAAAGAAATCAGTGAATTAGACATATTCAGTTTAATGGTGTTTAAACTTATTTACGAAACTGGATTTGCTAACCTTGCTGCCAGACAGCTAAACGTCTCAGCTCCTAAAATTAGTCGTTGCTTAACAACATTAAGGTTAACTTTTGATGATGAATTATTTTACCGGCGTCAGCAGGGGCTAAAACCCACCGCATTAGCTGAACATTTATACCTACCAATTTGCGATTTTTGTGAGTCGGCAATGAATATTGAACGAATTGCCTGCGAGGGCAACAATACCAACTCGTCAAAAGTGCTCAATATCGCCGTAACGCCAATCATTATGACTTCTTTGTCAATGAGCTTAGGCCGTGAAGAGATCATGGAGCAATTGGGGAAAGTTAGAATTCATATGTGGGATGAAAATACGGAAGAGCAAATTCATCAAGGTGATATTGATTTAGGCATCAACTTTGGTCCTGCTGCCATTTCAGAACTAGAGTCTGAAGTCATTGGAACATCACTATCGACTTCAATCATAGCGAGACGAAATCACTCAATTTGGGATAGCAGTCATATTAGTCTAGATAATGTCGCTAACCATCATTTTTTAATTCTCGAAGGTAAGGGGTTTAATGATAAATTGGATCCATTTCAGATATTTTGCCGTCAGCTCGGAGTAGAGCTACCAAACGTTAGTAGAGTAAAGTCTATCGAAGAGTGGTTTTGTCACTTACTGACAATGAGAAGTATCAGCTTTATGAGTACAGCTGAGTCTAATGCGTTAGTAAACTTTACCGACCTTCGCGTGGAGAAATTACCTGCGTATGAAAGGCAAAAGCTGGTAGGTAACAGCCTTATACCTGAGTACAATTTGATTGAAAGAGGATTGCCGTACAGGCGTTATTGTGAAACAAGTCGCAAAATAATCCTCGATTCAGTTCTTGAGTTAGTTGTCCAATAATCAAGACATTCATCTTTAGTTAGACATTTAAAACGAAGAACTTAGTTCTTCGTTTTTTTTGGTTTTCATCTTTTTTGATGTTCTTTTTAGCGCTGAAAAACTGTAAAAGTCAGCCACCGCTTTCAATTAGTAATGTTCTTAAGACGGTTTTATTCTGTTTTTGATATGATCTAAATCAATGTTTTTTGAATGTATCACATTGATAGTAATCTGGATTTTAGATATAGAAATTACCAAAATCGAATTGTAAAATTTTGTAGTAAGCATCTTTCAATTCTAGTCACAAATGCAATACAAGAATAATACATCTAAAGAGGTATCTTTTATATTTAGGTTACTGCTAAAGCAGAATCAAATACCTAAAAATAAAGGGATACGATAATGAGAACATATAAAAAGTCGATACTCGCGGTTGCCTTAATGGCAGCTATCGGGTTAACCGGGTGTAGTGATGGTGATGATGGACAAGATGGCGCACCAGGCGAACCTGGTGCCCCTGGCGAACCGGGTGCTCCAGCGGGGAATGTTGTTGAAACCGTTAATTCTGCTGCAGATTTTATGCTGACATTAGCGCCTGAAGATATCGTGGTAGTAGGAACAGAAGATTTCTCGGTTAAATTCACTGTCACTGGAAAAAACAGTGCAGGTAAAGAATTACCATTTTCTGGCTTAGAAAAAATTGCGCTTTACGTGATGAATGAAGCGCCAAATACTACCGATACCGGCAGCCCATATTTTTGGCAAAGTCACGGACTTGAAAATGACTTTAGCTATAGCATGTATTGTAGCTTAACCGGAACTACAACATCTTGGGGCAATGAAGTCGATGCCTGTACATTAGTCGAAGATACTGAAACCCCAGGTACTTATACTGGTACTTGGGAACATGATGGCAATGCGCCAATTGTACTTGCAAATGGCGATGCAAACCGTTTACATCGAGTAATGGTTCGTACATACGATATTACTGACGATGCCGGTAATGGTATTTCAGATAAGCTACTGACTAAGCCATTGGATTATATTCCTGCAACTGGCGAGCTTGCTGTATCAAACAAAGATTCGGTTTCAAATGCAGCGTGTATTCAGTGTCATAGTGCATTAGATGGTTTTGCTGAAGATGATATGCGAATTGGCAACATCGAAGCTCACCACAATTACCAAAAAGTTGAAAATTGTGTTGCCTGTCATAACCCGGCATATGCAGCTGATCAAAACGATCCAGAAAAAGGTTATAACCCGAACTGGAATGCCATGATCCATACTCTTCATGCAGGTCATCATTTAGATTTAGTCGGCGAAGCAAAAGAGATGTTTGGTGAGATCGGCTTCCCATCAGAATTGAACGAATGTACAGTTTGTCACGATAGCGGCACACAATGGAATGACAATGTATACGCTGAAGCTTGTGTGTCTTGTCATACGGATGTTGACTTCGAAACTGGCGATAATCACCGTGGTATCGTGCCAGAAAGTGATGCATCGTGTTCAGGTTGTCATGGCGCTGGTAGTTTGAGCCCAGTTGAAGCTCACGCAGTGGGTGCTCGTGGAACGTTAAAAGACGGTGTTGTATTTGATGTTATGTCTGCTGAAGTTGCAGCTGATCAATTAACTGTTGTTGTCGACGTAACGATCAATGGCGAAACACCTGCAGATGGTACCGTTTTAGCCGATTATTTAGCTGCTGAAGGCTATGCTCATGCAATTATGATGGGTACTTTAGATGAAAATGGTGATTATGTTCGTGGTTTAAGCCTTGATACTAGTTCAGGTTTATTTGTTACTACTGGCGGTAAACTCACTTTATCTCAAGCTATTGATGCCAACTCTCTTGACGGAAAAACCTTATCAGTAAGTTCTGAGTTCAACATGTGTGGTGACATTGAGTCAGGTATGGTCATTGATAGAACGACTTTAGGCACAGATGAAGAGTGTGAAATCGCTATTCCAGCTAATATCGTGACTAAGTTCTTCATGTTTGACGATGTTGCAGCTGTCGGTGTTGAAACAGAAGAAAATTTACGCTTTGTGCCTTCTTCACTTGAAAACTTCACCATGCCAACACAAGCGATGAATGATCGCACTAGTGCTGATGAAGCTAAGTGTAATGCTTGTCATGACAACATGTCTCACATTAAAGCCCCTCGCCATGGTGTGACTGACTTTACTCAGTGTGCAGATTGTCACAACAATAACTATCCAGGTTCGTATCATGCCGATGTTTATAAGCAAGCTGGTACTGACGAAGATGGCGAACCTACATTTGAACTAATTGAAGGTTTAGAGTACTACAACCGTGATTTAGCAACTGTAGCTCACCGTTTCCATAGTGGTATGTTTGCGGGTAGCACAGGCGGCGGTATCTACTTAGGTGAAGATGGTGAAACTTGGGTTAATTACCCTGCATCTAAAACTGACTGTCAAGCTTGTCATAAAGATGTCGATTCAAACGGTGATGACATGACCTTCTTTGCTGGTGACGGTGAATTAACGTCTGGACGCACTGCAATCGCTGAAAGTAATGATTACGGAGCTACTGTTAATTACATTTCTCCAGTAACAGAAGCTTGTCGTACTTGTCATGCTCACTCAGGTGCAGCAGCGTTAGCTCACTTTAAGAGTAATGGCGCGACAGTTTATGAAGATGGCGTTGAATCTGCCGCTGATGTACCAGTTGAGTCTTGTTCTACTTGTCACGCTGAAGGTAAAACTTACGGTGTTGATGTAATGCATTCTGGTGCAGCTCACTAGTCTTAAATGTTAAGTTGTAAAGTGAACATTTTTCTGTAGTCCTGCAAGATGCAGATAAATGTAAAAGGAGCCTTCTGGGCTCCTTTTTCTTTTGCTAAAACGATCATTAGTCAGTTCATTGCATCATCGTTTAACTAATGTTTGATAATGTGAACTTGAGCAATTATTCATCATTACAAGCTGACTTTACAAAGGCGTTTATTCACACAAAACCCCTTTAATTGTGAGTCAAGACAACCATTGTTTATAAATGTGACTTAAGCCCAACTGACGAGAAGTGATTATTTTCAGATTGTGAAGAGCACGCGTATTGTATTTTGTCAGTTGAATGTTTTAGGTCTGATACCAATTATTATTCACTCGAAATCATTCAGTTATCTGTATTTAAAGAGTTTTATATGTGTCAATTTCATATTGGCAATTAAAGCTGAGTTACGATTGTCCTGTAAAAATTGCTAATCATGGTCTTTTACTGCCAATTTGTCTGTTTTCGTTTGCTTCCTTACAATGCGCCGCAGTTTAATTAACTTATCTTAATGTTTGTGTTTATAGCGGGCTTTTATGCCGATTTATCTACCCACTAGCCCTACATTAAAACCTGCCCATACTCAGTGAGTATCATTTAGGAGCAAGCCATGTCGACACCGTTACCAGTATCTCAACCATTAGCTAACCCAGCACCCTTAGGTTTAATGGGATTTGGTATGACCACCATATTATTGAACATTCACAATGCGGGCTTTTTCCCGATTGATGCAATGATCCTTGCTATGGGGATATTTTATGGCGGTATTGGTCAAGTGATTGTTGGCATGATGTGTTTCAAGCGTGGTGACACATTTGGCACCACTGCATTTACTTCTTATGGTTTATTCTGGTTAACGTTAGTGGGCTTGTTAGTTATGCCTGAAATGGGCATTTCACAAGCAAGTCCTGCAAGCTTTATGGGGTGGTATTTAGGTTTGTGGGGCGTATTTACTGCGTTTATGTTCGTCGGTTCATTGCGTTACCCTCGTGCTAAGCAGGTGGTATTTGGTTCATTAACAATATTATTTTTCCTACTTGCAGCCCGTGATTTCACCGGTTCAGCACTAATAGGTACGATTGCAGGTTTTGAAGGCATTTTTTGTGGCGCAAGTGCAATTTATTTTGCCATGGCACAAGTATTAAACGCTGAATATGGCCGGGTGATTTTACCTGTTGGCGAGCTAAAGCAATCTCAAGTTGTCTCTGTAGCAGACACTAACGAGACATTAAAAGCAGCTTAATTACGTTTTAATTGCTCGGTTCATAATAAAAAAGCTGACCTTTTGGTCAGCTTTTTTGTTTGGGTTTAACTCTGTTTATTAGCTTTGCTGCAGACGATACAACCACTTACCGTACAAGAAAATACCCACAGCTGAGATAGTGCCAATAGCAGCAATGATGTACCACGCCATACCGATATTATGTGTGTTATACAATAATGTTGTTAGCTCTTGTGCTGGTTCACCAGTGTACGCGACTAGTGTACTAAAGGCTTCACCTTGAGGAATTGCTGCAACACTTGCTGCATCCATACCTCGTTCGCCTAACAGCTGCAAAGAGAAAATTTCTTTCGATGCATACATTTCATATAGCTTAGGGCCGAAATAACCTTCCAGTGTCCAGCCTATCCCTTGCGGAAGCATTACAAAGCCTAAATACATGGCTTTTTTGCCCTCAGGGGCGATGTTACCCATAAACTCATTTTTCTTAGGGCTAATCATCATTTCGCCAAAAGAGAAAAGCGCAATGGCCAAAACAATCATCCAAGCTGCATTGGTAGCTCCTATCAATACAAATGCCAAAATACTCAATAAGCAACCACCTAACATAGCGGTGGTAATCCGATATTTCGCAGTAAGCGCAGCCACTAAGAAACAGGTGGTCATGATCATACCGGCATTGAGGTTAAGCATTCCCTCTGGCATGACTTTTGTGCCTGTATTATCGAGTCCTAACCAAAACTGGAAGAAGCCATTAGAAGTACCTTCAGGGCCAAATAAAGAGGTCACAATCACGCTGGTATCAACCCACTCAGCAATATGAATCGGCAATACATCAAATAGGGCATTAAATAAGAACCAGAAGCCAGCAAACACTAACATGTAGTAAATGACCACAGGTTTTTTAAGTTCGTGTAAAGCATCACGCCACAGTGCTTCTTGTTTAATTTCGCCGCTTTTAATTTTGCGGTTGCGTTCAAGTCTTTCTTCTTTACCTGGCTCTTTATAAGCCAATAAAAACAAGAAATTGAATGAAATTATCGCTGCGCAGGCATAAAACACGTTATCCCAGGATAGCTGGCGCATATGTACAGCGACTAACGGACCAAGGAAACCACCAATATTGACCACTTGGTAAAATATCCCCCAAGCCATTGATGTATTCTGTCGTCCTGTAGATAAGACTAAGGTACCTTGGATACCTGGCTTAAATACCCCGGTACCCGCAGCGAGCAAAATTGCCCCTATCAAAAAACCATAAAAACTTGGAAACATAGCCATCACTAGATAGCCCATAATTTTGATTATGGTGGAAGCAAAGATGGTTTCTTTATAGCCGACGCGGTCAGAAATACCGCCGGTAAACACGGGAATGAAGGTTTGCATCATTGCCCATATCGCAATAATGACACCATAGTCGCTTAGGCTAATCCCTAAACCACCTTCAGAAACTGGTGTTTTAGCGTATAACCCCGCACTGGCTTTAACGCCATAGTAAGCGATACGCTCAACCAGCTCCATGCCGCCCACTATCCAAAATATATAGCTCAAGCTGGCAATGGACGCCCACATGCCTAGCTGTTTTACTTCACTTAGGTCGTTACCCGAGTGTGAACTTTCACTCATATGTCACCCTTTATTATGATTATTATTAACATAGGTCGGCTGACACTTTACCTAATTTGTAAGGAATTACCAAAGGAACGGTTACAGAAAGTTAGACTAGTTGTGATATTGGGATGTTTGGCAAACAAAATGAATAGAAAAACATCGAATTGGTCAAATTTTAATTTTGAGCGTCCGTTCTTCAATATACCCGTTAATCAGCAGTTCAGATGCCTTTTGGCGTCAAAGTAATGTGATTGATACTAATGAAATTGATAGCTGCAATAGAATATGTCCGAAATATTAAAAATACCAACGTGTAGCCAGTTGATATTGCTGTTCAGTTAACGTTGAAGGTAAATTCTGCTCAATGCGAGCAGGGCGTGTTGAATCAAGATAATTATACTCGGCTTGGATAAACCAATTTTTTAATAATCGATATTGATAAGATGCGGTCAGAGCTTGGCCTTTTTCATTATTGTCATCATCTGGCGTAAGATCATTATCAGTGACATCAAAATGTTCTACTCTCATTGTGAGACGGTGCTTATCCCAACGGCGACTTAACAGTAAAAAGGCTGATTGATACTCATTATTCACCACATCAATGGCCTGTGGTGATTGCATTAATGTATCCCCATTCATAAATTGACTGATAAGCTCAATTTTGTATGGAAGTCGAAATCTCATCCCAGCATGGTAAAACTGAGTTAACCAGGTATATTGGCCATTTTTGACAATGGTGGTATCGGCGTTGTTATCGTAGTAACCAAAAGAAAATTCACCTTTTCCTTTAATCTTCCATTTAGCATGTACGTGATAGCCAAAGCGATTATCTAACTCAATAAAAGGGTCCGAATCTCTAGCTTGTTCATCAAGGCTGCCCCCATCAAGGCTTGGCATATTACTTAAGGGTAAAGTTTCGTGGCTAAGGGTTTGCCTAGAACTTATTGTCCAGCCATGCCAAGCTAGCATGGCTCCGACAGTATCATTATTTTGGAATATCGCTGCCGAAACTGAAAAGTCATGCATAGAAGAGTGGAACTTTCCAAGACGCTCTAAAGTTAATTCAGCCCCAAGGTGGCGAAATTCTTCTCCTAGCCAGCTGTTAATAGCGGAGTAACTGAGCGTGTAAGGAGAAGACCAAGCAGTGGCAATATTTTCCAGTGAAATACTCGGGTACATTAAGCCTAATTTCGCATGTAATCTAAGCCCATTATCCAAGGGCAGGCCTCGGTATTTGATAAAGGCTTCTGTCAGTCCTATACCATCGCGAGTTCCATCAATATATCCATTAGCGGTAACTTGAGCTGAAAGTGGGTTTTCCCAATCGACTTTATAGGTTAGTCCTGCTTGAGCTAATGATAATTGGTTGCCCTCATCGAAACGAAACTTTCCTAAACCGCCGTTAGCATAAGAATCTATCCCTTGTGTATGACTGAGCCTTGTATCGATAATGGCTGAAACACTATGCTCAGCAGCTAAAGTGGTGTTGCTACATATAAGTAAAATCCAAATCCATTTTCTCATCCGTGAACCTTGTTGTTATTTTTACGGATTAATCGCTCACCTAGCTATAAGCTGATTGTGATAACCAAGTTGTTAGCGCCTTTGCTTCAATTGGCCTTGAGAGATAAAAGCCTTGCCCCATTTCGCAGCCTCTTTGCGTTAGCCACTTTAGTGAACCTTCATCTTCAATCCCTTCCGCTACCACTTTTAATCCTAGGTTATGTGCGAGCTGCAGCGTGGAGCTAACAATAATTTGGTCATCTTCATTAACCATAAGGTTTTGTACGAAAGATTTATCAATTTTAAGTTCTTGAACAGGTAATTGCTTTAACTGAGCCAATGATGAATATCCCGTACCATAGTCATCGATAGAGAGTGTCAGCCCTTGTTGTCTGAGCTCTGTAAGTTGTTTTATTGCATACTCAGGATCGGCGACCACAGCATCTTCGGTGATCTCTAATGTTAAGGCATCTATTGGGACTTGTTTATCTTTAATGGCTTGTAACACGTAATGACAGAATTGGTCATCTTTTAAGTTTTCCGCTGAGATATTTACAGCAATTGACAGTTCAATCCCTTGTTCTTTCCATTGAAGGTATTGGCTGAGTGCCTGATCAATGACCCATCGAGTTAAGGCATTCATTTGTCCCATTTTTTCAGCAATTGGGATAAAGCTATCAGGTGGGATCATGCCTCTTACTGGATGTTGCCATCTAACCAAAGCTTCCACATGAGTGACTTTGTTGAGTTTTAGATTAAGTTTAGGCTGGTAGAATAACACTAGCTCATCATGTTCAATGGCAGGTTTTAAGTCATTGACTAATTGCAGCCTGTCTAGTGTATTAACATCAATTTGTTGATGGTAAATCTGCAGATGTAAACGGTTTTTCTTTGCATGCTGAAGTGCTGTATCAGCTTGCCGAAGTAGCGTTTCGAGATCGCTAGGGTAATGAACAAAGCTAACCCCAATAGTTGTTTGTAAATGCAGAGATATGTCTTGATAGCAATATTCAGCTTCAATAGATTTTTGAATATGGTTTATTGATTGAATGAGCTTTTTCTGATCGGAGTGTTCAATCGCGACAACAAATTCATCGCCATTAAGGCGACAAATAGAATCTATTTCGTTAAAGCTAGCCAGCCTAAGTCCCACTTCTTTAATGACCAAGTCACCAACAACATGGCCGAGTGTGCCGTTTATCTCTGTCATACGGCGGATATTTATCTGGCAGATAGCGATAGGGGATTTCGCCTCAAACCAAGCAGAAGTGATCCGTGTTAGCTCATTTTTGTTACCAAGGTTAGTTAACGGGTCGTGATATGCCTGAAAAGCTATTTTGTTTTCTCTGCTTAATATGGCTTGTTGCATCACAGTAAACTCTTCTGCGAGTTCTCGCATTTCTGCACTATTTCCCACTTCAACTTTGGAGTTGTAATTTCCTTTGGCAATATACTTCGCTTGTTTGATCAGTAATGTGAGTGGTTTAGTGACACCTCGGGCGATGATAAATGCTACGAATAGTGAAATGGGTAATATTATTAACAGCAGCAATAATTGCTGAAACCAGTATTCTTGGGACGATTGAAGGGCGTCATTACGGCTCAGGAACATGAAAGCATGAAGTTGAGCTTGGTTGGCGCCGTTGAGTTCTACTTTACCTAATGCAGATTGCCATAAAATGTAGTCGTCATGAAGGTGATTATGTTGAATGAAACTATCAATTGCTTGGTTAGCATCTATAGAATAAGTGTTGCTTGATAAGCTGATTAGTTGATTTTTTTGCTGCTCTTTAGCCAGTATAAATCCGGTGTTTAAGCCTGTTTGATTAGATATTGATTGAGCTAATTCATCCCCAATAATAAAGCCGAAACCGACCCAACCAATGATATTTGATGCACCACTGGTTAAAGGTGAAAAACGTAATTGATAGATATAATTATCTAAAGAATACAGTGGACTTATCACTTCAAACTCTGTCGCAAGAGGCGTACGAAACTGCTTACCTTGTTCGGGGCCTACTTTGACTTTGCCCTTGTTTGCACCATCTGGGGTTGTTAATAACTGGCCTATAATATTGCCCTGTTTATCGACTGCAATGGCTAAGTCTGCATTAATTCGCTTACGATGATTGTTTAAGGCAACTAAAAAGCTTCGCCTATCATCATCAATAAAGACTTCTTTTAAACCAAAATCTTTTGCTGCTGTTTCGGCAAATGCCGTTAAGTAATAATTACGATTATCGTATTCTGATTTAAATACTAACTCGGCAATTGAAAGCTGGCTTTCGAGTTGTTGCTGTTCAAGACGTTTATTGGCGAAATAAGTCAAAGCAAAGGAAATTGCCTGAACAGCAATGAGTAGCAACATGAAAAAGGCGAATATTCTGGTTTGGATACTGCTAAAGAATTTAAGCATTAATAACCTTCCAAGAATTCGAAGTCATCTAAACTTTGTTGTGTAGGGATTTCATCCATTGACGCATTAACTTGAATCGTCAATGTTTCAAGTAAAGGCGTAGTGACAGTTTGGCTATAAGTATTATTGTTAGTTTGTAGCTGTGGGTGCCAAATGTCTAGGCGATATTGAACTTCCGGTATGCTATTAAATTCAACCATACCTAGGTTATTTGTCACGCCAAAAAATGGCGTATCAACCACAAGAACATGCCCACTCATCCAGTCATGAATATTGCAGCCCATAGAAATATGTCCTGCCTGATCGAAAACAAGATCTTTCTGAGAGCTGTCTTTACGTAATTTAAAAGAAAAGCGTTTTGGTCCAGATGCTGAATAGATATGGTGGGTAATGTCATCGTCATTAACAAACTTTAGCTGATAACCTTTTTGCATCACGGTGATATAGGGGCTGAACTGTTTATTTTCTTGATGAACTTCAACAGGTTTTTTAACCGGCATTTTCAGCTGTTGCTGCTTATATTCTTCATTTGTGGGTGTGAGATATACAACCATATTAGACATGGGGGTATTATTTGAATCAATGACCATAAAGTTATTACTGAGGACTGGTGAGCTTAAGAGGGGAAAGACTATTCCAGCTATGAGTCTGTATTTTACCTTTGCATGTTTGATCACATTTACCTCTAGTATTTTATTAGCTGGATGCCCTAAGTCGTGCTAAGTCACGACTCTATCGTTTAAAACAATCATGCTGTGCTTAAGTTGTTGTCTTTAGTAAGATAGAAGGTGGTTAAAATAATAAGAACGTGGCTAAGCAAAAAATATTTCAAAAAGGAGCTAAATTCCCTAACTCTTTTAAATATAGTAAAAAAAAAAGCAAAACCGAAGTTTTGCTTTAATAAATATTTATTATGTACACAAGTGGTTTTTGACTCTTTGGTCAAGGTCAGCTTCTAACCACAACATTTCTTATATTTTTTACCGCTGCCACAGGTGCATGGGTCATTACGGTTAATCTTAGCTTCCGCTGTTACCGCTGTGGGTTTATTTAATATACCTTCCAATTGCAAGATATCTTCAGCGACATCAGAGTTAACGGTTATGTTTGCAAGCAATTTACGTTGCTCAACCATTTGCTGAACTTCTTGCATGCGGGCTTCTGTTTGCACGCTTAATACTAACGGGTTAGCTTCAGTGCCTATTTTGGCTTGGCGCTTGGTATTGTAGCCACTTTGACCGTAAGCAGGTTTTGGCGTTTGACGGCCTTTAAAGAAAAATTTATCTGACATAATTGTACCTGCCCATCATTTAATATTAAGAGATTAAAACGGTTTTAATAACGGCAGTCATGCTTGTTTATAGCAACACCAGTCATACCATTAGTGAAAAATCTAAGTAGAGGCGAAGCTTATACAGGAATTAGGTGCATTTGACTAATTAAATGGCGAATAAATGCTGAATATTAGGTATCTGTGCTGAAATTGCGACGATTGATTTCAGATGATGGTGATTGGTGTGGACGATTGGTGTGGACGATTGATGATTTCGAAGTTGCTCATTTTATAATTAAATTCAATTGATAGTGAGTTTCTATTGATAGTTTACTTCGATGGTATACGACAAGGTTTGATGGCCACTGGCTTGCTCGTTTAATACATCGACCTTTCCACCGACTTCGAACATGGTGCTTTGCTGGGTTAATTGAAATGTTTGTTGCTGACTACCGTTAGGTAAAATAGGCGTAAATAAAATATCATCGCCGCTGTTAGCATAAACAATCACTTCAACATTGGATTGTTCATTACCAGTGAGCATGAACTGCCCCAGTTGATTATCAGAAGCAATACAACCATTACCTTGTCTTTGATGCTGGTCTAACTGACAATACACGCTCATTTGATTGGTAATATTACCTAAATTTAGTTCTTGAGTTTGTTCTATTGCGACAGGCGCAATGAGGGTGAAATTTGCTTGGGCAATGGCTGTTGCGAGCATAAAAAGTGACATCAGCAATTCCCTATTAGTGATTTAAATTTAATTCATCATATAGAGTGTAATAGCTGGTGGATTTATAAACAGTGTTATTGATTGATTATTGCTTTCTGGCGATCGTTTGTGTGGGAAAGGTCACATATTCACCAGGCGCTAAGGTTACGGTTTCTGATTGCAATTGGTTATTAATTTCTATTTGGTAATCACCTGGCACAAGTTGTTCAAAAATAAATACCCCATCATATTCCACCCGAGCATGATACTTTGTTTTATCGGCATGAATTAGGGTGACAGAGACACCTTTAGCGGCAACGTCGTTTTCATAATAAACCTCCCCATCAAGTTCAGCGGTAAATAGAACAGGAAATAGTACTTCGGCCACATTACCTGGGTGCGCTTCGATCATCAAAATACTATTGAGTGGTAATAGAAAAGGGTCAGGCAGTGAGCGCTCATTGAGAACTAATTTATGGGGTCTTGAGGTTTGAATATGGGTAATTAATAATTGACCGTTATCGTCAGTTTCATTATCTGAGTTGGTGTGACCAGAAAACCTTAATCCTGCCATCGGTAATTCATTGTCATCAAATTGACCATTATTGTTGTCGTCTTGAAAAGCGACAATTTTAACACTGCCAGTGTTTAAATGACTGACTCGATCTAGCAACCAAGTATTATCTGCCGAAATAAATAACGCTGAACTGCTCCATTTAAATTGCGCAAACCAATCACCTTCAGAGTCATTTTCTACGGTCAGTCTTAAGGTGCTAGAATCGAGGAAATAGGATAGTGAGTTTCTGAACGTGACTTCGGCCTCTGCTAAAGGTTGATAACGTACTTCAAACTGGTAGTTGCTTCTATCTGAAAAGGAAGTGCTCACATTAGAGACTAACTGAGTTAGCTCTGTAGTGGGCAATAAGGCGATATCTGCGTAGCTACGCAAGTACCAGTCATCAACCCGTCCCGAAAGAGCCAATCTATTGGCCCACTTTTCATTTTCGGCACTATTTTGCCAGCTGAGTTCATTGCTTAAGGATAGGTGCTGCAACTGCCCTGCAATCGTCGTAGCAAGATAGAGGCTATCATTAGCAACATTTTGGTCCTGCCAACGGCCATTGACTCCCCAGCTCATATTGGTGTCGCTGATGTTGCCACTGAGGTTTATATTCGCGCGTTGTTTTAGGCGATTATTTTCATTGTCCCAAGACTCAAAATTATCATACTGTGCCCATTCCGCCTGCCAATCCACCAAACTATTACTGCCTTGGGCGATAATATTGGCAGCCGATCCTGTATCGTTTCCAGTTAGGTTAATTTGCCAGACACTGTTATCAGTCAGAAAATTTACTGAGACTGTAGGACTAAATAGCCACTTATCTTGTGATATTTGTTGTTCAATTATTGCCACGCCAGCACTGAAGTTATCAGTCACAGCCCAATTTGCGCTGGCATAGACTTGTTGTAGATCATCTTGTTCTCGCTGCATGACACCGAAATTCATCCCGAAACTGTTAGCTTGCATTTGAGAAGGGTCTAATAACTTACTGAAAGATTCTGCACGGGTTTCACCATTGGGACCAAAGAAGCGCAGTTGATATTGATTTAAACCAATGTAGTAAGGCACTTGTTCAAATCGGTATTGGCCATTATCTGTCACTCTTTGAACTGAGATTAATCCACCATTTCGATACAATTCAACATCCCAGCCAGGTTCAAGTTCGCCATCGACAACAAGGTAACGAATATCATCGATAAAGCTATCTCCCGTATTGATAATAACTCCATCACCGGAGCTCGCACTGGAAACTAGCGCTAAATTATGGGAATCAATACTGCCTAAACGATAATAATTAACCCAAGTATCGGCCATTTCTTTCTCGATATAGGCGTTGAGGGATTCACCATATTCTGACCACGAATACCCTGCATATGCACTATGACCGAGGATATCGGTTCTAGCTTGTATAAAGCCATCAAAACGGACGCTATCAGTGTCAGTTTGTTTGCGTTGAGAAACGCCTAAATCTGCATGTACGGCTAAATCGCCAATAGCGGCGTAGCCAGTGTCAATATGACGAAGATTTGTTAACTCGTTTGCTTTTTTCTGGTCATTGAATTGTTGAAATCTTTTCTGTCTGGCCAATAGTTGGCTTAATGGAATTAAACTATTTTCGGTGATATTGATCAGTTGCCTTGCATTATCAAATGTAATTTCAAGCCCCAACATTTGTTTTACGACTGAAAGTTCCAAGTACATATCCCAGTCATCTTTGAATACTGAACTTGGGCTATGATTACACTGACTATTTTGCGCGATATAACGCATTAAACCTTGGCTTACATCAATACTGTTATCGGATGATAAGTACCAGCCTGTCAGCGTGAGAGGCGCTATTTCAACTTGTAATGGCAGCATTAAGTTGTCTGCAAGAAACTGCATGGGTAAATAGATTACGCCGTTATCGTGATAAATAAACATCTCATCACTTAGCCGTTCAGAACCATAGTTAAATTGGGTAACAAGAAACTGCTCTTCATTGGTTGTTGATTCAGTGTAAGTGCGGTTAATAATATTTGAGCAGGTTTCAAACGAGTTAGTTTCAGCGATGTTGGTGCTAGATTTCACTTCAGTGGTAATGTCTTTGGGAGCCACTTTATCTACTATGGGATTCGTCGGTGCTGATAGGGTAAGAATATTAGGCTCTTGAGCAACATGGTGCTTTTTATTGGAAATTGATTTAGTCACCACTTCAGGAGTTGATTGAGATGATATCTGTGGTTTGGCTTGAGCCTTTTCTATGAAAGGTGCAGCCACAGGTGTAGTTACAGACTTTTGCTTAGAGCTAGAGTTAGCGGAACTGATTTTTTGTTGCGACAAATTTGATTCAGTCTGAGTTTTAATGATTGTTTTGGGAATTTCTGACTTACGGAAAATCTGCTCTGAAGAGCTCTTTGGCACAATTTCTTTAACTGTTTCATTTATATGCGCAGTTTGATTTGGTAAGGCTGCACTGGCTAAATCAGGTGTTGGTGGATGCTCACTGGCGGTATCGTGAATATAGGCAGTATCGCGAATATAAAGAGTATTTTGCTGTGCAGGGATACTTTTTAATGTGGCTAAAAAAGTGTCAGAATCAGTTTTCCAGGGCATTGATGACTCAAGCCCTGGGTTCACCAGTTCGATATAAAGTAGCAGTATGACTATGGCAAAGGTGTACTTTAGTAATCGATTAACATGCTGTAATAGCATTTATTCTAGTTAATTCTCTATCTATATGATGCCTTTAAAGTACTAGAACGTTATTTTCTGTTCGATAGTTTGTGGCTTAAATAATCCGTCATTTTCAACGTATTTAATGACTAAATCAGTGCCAGGTTTAATCTTGTTATTAAGGGTAACCGCAAACGCCCGATGGGTCATTTCAGTATAAATCGCCGCATTTTTTGAGCTACCGATCAATTCATCACTCTTGGCATCAAATACTTCAATATCACCATAACTACTGCGTTCACCTTGGCGGGCAATAGACACAATAAGCTGTTGTTGCCCTTCAGTATCGGATATTTGATGATTAGCGATATTAAGTTGAGCGGTTAATTCGCCTACTCGCATAATGACAGGAATAGCGATGCGTAAGTAAGCTGTCACAGATAAGCTTAAACTATCGGTTTTATCGGTAGTTTGCTCGCTACTGGTAGGCGCGAGGGGAATTTGATGGAAGACAATATAACTGCGATATTCACCCTGTTTAATGTCTTTTGGCGGTCTCACTGCCAGTCTCACCCGCGTGCCTTGTTCAGGTGTTAAGCTCACTCTTCTTGGGGAATAACGGGTAAAGCTTGCAAGTGATGTGGTGCTCGTTTCAGAGTCTATGATTTCAAATTCACCAGAAGGTAATAACTGTTTGTCTTCAAGATAAATTTCATATCGTGATGTTTGGTTGCTCTTGTTTACTAAAGAAAATACCGCGCTTTTATCTCGTTTGTTATCGAGTTCAACACGGGTAGGTGTCACAAGAAGATTGGCATGTGCGAAAGAGGTGAGATTAATCACAATCGTGATTAGTAATATTATTTTAAGTTTCATGATGTTGCCCAGCTAAATTTACATGCAATAGTCTGCAATTATTATAATTTTTGTCGTTAGCTTACTTCGAGCTTACTTGAATCTAGATTAACGTATTATTTAAAAATTAATATAGCGCTTTATTGTTAAAGATTGAGATTAGATCAAAATCTCGCGGCGATCCATTCTGAATCTACACCGCGAAATTTTACTCACGACTAATCCGTGTTACTCAATAAAGAGGTAATGATGAGATTAGTAAGTAACTGAAAGTGTGTAACTTAATCCGTGGGTTCCAGGAGTTGCTGTAGCCGCAACGATATCTAACGTTCCACCAACATCAACAGCTAAAGTATTACTTGCAACAGTACCAGTTGCACTAGCAAGTGTTGGAGTGAATGTAACACCTGGAACTGAGGTATCTGCGGCTGAAACAGAAAGGTTAACGGTTCCGTCAGCAGCGGTTACAGTGAAAAGACCTGTATTAGCTGTTGCGCCGCCAGCAACACAAGCTGCACCAGTTACAGCATCTGAATAATCTAAAGCACATTGGCCATCAGCAGCGATAGATACATCACCAAATTCCATTTCTTCAGTTTCAGAAACAGTAATAGGGTACACAAGTTGGAAGTTAGCTATACCAGTAGCATCTTCTGCACCAGCTTGAGTTGAAAGTAGAAGGGTTGATGCGATAAGTGTAGATAATAGTAATTTATGAGTCATTTTAGTGTTCCAAGGTAATAATTTTATAGTTTTAGTATGCCCGCATTTTTTGTATGGGTTATTGTCTCTTGTAAACAAGGACTTATTTACTTGGGCAAAATAAAAGTAACAGCATTGAAATATTTTGCAACACTATTGTTACACTTGTAGCTAGGAATTCTGTTATCGCTAAATCTTATAAGATATAACGGATTGAGATTAAAGTTTTCTAATTCATTAGTATTAGATACTGGAAAAATTAATAAGTTACTGAAAATACATGTGATCGCTATCTTTAAGATTTAAAGACTCTTATTCTCAATTTTGTTGCTTTAGTAGTAATCAAGGTCAGTACTGGGTTTGTGGCAGGGTGACTGCAGTGATTAATAAGTGTTTGACTGCTTGTTAAATGTACAGCTAGTTTTGGTTTGAGTCATAAAGTTAGTCGGGAAAGGCTCGATTGGATCGCTTGCGGATCGTTTCTGTGTTGTTGACCTTTTGTAACACCGATGCAATGATGTCATTCAAATACGAGGGATATTGGTCATTAATAACTGCTAATTTTGAAGCTTTAAGCTATTTGTTGATTATTAATTGGTATTTTTGTGTGTTATGTAATTAAGATGCTAATAATAAGAATAATTTTATATGCAATGTGGTTTTATATGATTAAAAAAAATCTAATGATAACTTCGAAGTTGTTGAAGTCTATTTGCATTATTGGTTTGGTTTGTATAACGCAAACGGTATCAGCTCAAATTTCTATTACTGAAATTCAGCCAATTACTTTTCCGACGGTATTACAAAATAGCGGTAGTAGTACAACTGTTGTGGTTAACTGGAAGGGGGCAATTGGCAACTCTACCAATTCTACCTTGCTTGATAATGACTACTCACAAGGCCGATATTACATTACTTCAGACTCGACAGCCCCTATTGATATCAACTTTATTAGCCTAGCGAACGAACCTCTTATTCAACTAAAAAACTTCAGAGTACGCTATAAAAATGTAACCTACAAAACCTTTCCCATTCTTGGGCTAGAAAACCCAGGGGCTGCTGGAGAATATATTGATATTGGAGCCAAGGTTGTTGCCAATAAGAAATCTAGCCAAGGGGCTAAGTTTTTACAGTACTCCTTAAGTGTTGAAGAGCAATAAACCCTCATCATAAAATAGATGTTTAGGGTTTAGGGTTTAGGGTTTAGGGTTTAGGGTTTAGGTTTTAGGTTTTAGGTTTTAGGTTTTAGGTTTTAGGTTTTAGGTTTTAGGTTTTAGGTTTTAGGTTTTAGTTAAACCCAGGTTTAGAACAAAAAAAGCTATCAACCACTAGTAATAACATTGGTTGATAGCCTTTTTATCTCAGTTTTTATGCCGTTAATTAGCTTTCTAATTTCGCTAATTCAGCTTTCTGTTCAGTTAGCTTTTCAATATCGCGTTGATACTCAGCTTGCTTAGCACGTTCTTTCTCAATAACGGCAGCAGGTGCTTTCGCCACAAAACCTTGGTTAGATAACTTGCCTTCGATACGTTTAAACTCACCAGCGGCTTTTTCAAGTAGTTTGTCGATACGGGCGATTTCTTTAGCCACATCAATCAAACCAGCCATTGGGATTAATAACTCCATGTCGCCTACTAGCTGTGTCGTCGACATTGGCGCAGTTTCACCGTCAGCTAAGATGGTCATAGTGTCAAGTTTAGCTAAAGTCTTGAAGAACGTTTGGTTGGCTTCAAGGCGAGCTTTATCTTGTTCACTTACACCACGCAGTAGGGCATTGAGTGGTTTTGAAGGGGCAATGTTTAGCTCTGCGCGAATATTACGCACTGCAGTAATGACTTGCTTAACCCACTCTAAATCTTCCATCGCTTGAGCATCAACTTTAGCTGCATCGAACTCAGGGAACTCGGCTAGCATTAACGTGTCACCTTCAACACCAGCAAGGGGTTTAACACGTTGCCAGATGGTTTCTGTAAGGTATGGCATCATTGGGTGCATTAAGCGCTGCATTTTCTCTAACACTGTGACTAATGTATGGCGAGTACCACGAAGCTGCGCTTCGCTGCCACTTTGCATAACAGGTTTAGTTAGCTCTAAGTACCAGTCACAGAATTGGTTCCAAGTGAACTCATAAATAGTGTTAGCTGCTAAGTCAAAGCGGTAGTTAGCCATATGATCGTCGTAGGCTTTAACGGTTTGATTAAACAAACCAATAATCCAACGGTCAGCAAGCGACAGTTCCATTTCACCAGGCTTGCCATCAACAAGCAATTGACCACAATCTAATGCTTCGCCAATAACGTCTTCATCAGCACCTTCAGTTTGCACTTCAGTGTTCATTAACACGTAACGTGATGCATTCCAGATCTTGTTACAGAAGCTACGGTAGCCATCAAGACGTTTCATGTCCCAGTTGATGTCACGGCCAGTCGATGCCATAGACGCAAGCGTAAAACGCAGTGCATCAGTACCATGTGCTTCGATACCTTCGCTGAATTCTTTACGAGTACTTTTCTCAATTTTGGCGGCCATTTTAGGCTGCATCATGTTGCCAGTACGCTTTTCAACTAATGATTCTAAGTCAATGCCATCAATCATATCTAAAGGATCAAGGACGTTACCTTTAGACTTAGACATCTTATTACCGGCTTCATCACGGATAAGACCTGTGACGTAAACCGTTTTGAAAGGCACTTGTGGTTTGCCGTTTTCATCTTTAATGAAATGCATGGTCATCATGATCATGCGGGCAACCCAGAAGAAGATTATATCAAAACCAGTGACCAACACATCTGTTGGGTGGAATGCTTTTAGCTCTTCAGTGTTTTTCGGCCAGCCTAAGGTTGAGAATGTCCATAACGCTGAGCTAAACCATGTATCTAATACATCGTTGTCTTGGCGCAGTACTACTGATTCATCAAGATTATGTTTAGCGCGAACTTCTGCTTCGTCACGTCCTACATAGACTTTACCTGACTCGTCGTACCATGCTGGGATACGGTGCCCCCACCAAAGTTGGCGTGAAATACACCAGTCTTGAATATCACGCATCCAAGAGTTGTACATGTTCTCGTATTGCTGAGGAACGAACTTAATGTCGCCATTATCAACAGCTTCCATAGCCGTTTTAGCCATTGGTGCAACTGATACATACCATTGGTCAGTCAGTAATGGCTCAATGACCACACCTGAGCGATCGCCATATGGAACTTTTAGTCCATGTGGGTCGATTTTGCCTAACAGGCCTAGGGTATCAAACTCTTCAACAATTGCTTTACGTGCAGCAAAACGCTCAAGACCTGCGTAACGCTCAGGTAAACTGTTATCTAATTCGTTGTTTGCTGTGCCATCAGTATTAACCACTTCAGCTGAGCTACGAATGTCAGCATTAATCGTTAAGATGTTGAACATTGGCAATGCGTGACGCTTACCGACTTCGTAATCGTTAAAGTCATGAGCAGGGGTAATCTTCACACAACCTGTACCAAACTCTATATCAACATAATCATCAGCGACGATTGGTATAAGGCGGTTTACGATAGGCAGTAAGATGAATTTACCAATCAATGACTGGTAACGTTCGTCATCAGGATGAACCGCAACAGCACTATCACCTAGCATGGTTTCTGGACGTGTTGTAGCAACTTCTAAGTAGTCTTTACCATCGCTAGTTAATGCGCCATCAGCAAGCGGGTAGCGGAAATGCCACATGCTGCCTTGCTTTTCTTTGTTCTCAACTTCGAGATCAGAAATTGCGGTGTGCAGCTTTGGATCCCAGTTAACTAGGCGCTTACCACGGTAAATCAATTCGTCATCATATAAGCGTACAAACACTTCTTGTACCGCTTCCGACATGCCTTCATCCATTGTGAAGCGCTCACGCTCCCAATCAACAGATGCACCTAAACGACGTAGCTGCTTGGTGATGGTGCCACCAGATTCGTTTTTCCAATCCCAGATACGCTCGATGAAGTTATCACGTCCTAAGTCATGACGACCTAAACCTTCTTCAGCAAAGACCTTACGCTCAACTAGCATTTGGGTGGCGATACCTGCGTGGTCGGTGCCCACTTGCCAAAGGGTGTTTTTGCCCTTCATGCGTTGGTAACGCGTCAACGTATCCATGATGGTGTCTTGAAATGCATGACCCATGTGCAAACTACCCGTCACATTTGGTGGCGGGATCATAATGCAATAATTACCTTTTGACTCATCGCCATGTGGTTTGAAGTAGCCTTGCTCTTCCCAGTTTTGGTAAAGAGATTGCTCTATTGACTGCGGGTTATATGTTTTTTCCATGGGATTTTTGTTTTCTCAATCTAAATTAATAGTTGGTATTGTTAACGAATCAACTGACTTAAACGCCAGTGAACTCAGTTGTTGTGAGTTCAATGCCTAATTGCTTGTAATCACGGTAGCGAGCACGGGCAATTTGTTTAAGCGCATCATCATTAGCAACAAAATCGATAATATGCGGGAAATTAACCGCAAATGATGGCACTTGGTCTGCAAGATTGATCAGTAAATGACGACTTTTATTGGCGCCTAATTTATCAAATCCAATCTCGACAGGGGAACCTGTTACTGGTCCTTCCCCTTTTAAATTGTGGGGAACAAATGCCGTTGGCTCAAATTGCCAAAGCAATTCGTCAATAGCGTACGCCTGCTGTTTGTCTTGGCAATGAATATAAATTAATTGCTGCTGACGGTAATGCTTTTCTGCCAATTGGCAAGCGGCGAAAAATACACTTTCAATAGCGCTGGGCTGTGTATTGATAGCGGGCATTAAGTAAAACAGAGTCTTTGGCATGCTTTTACTATATTTGACGAAGTAAAGACGGATTTTACACTAAAAGCAACTCATGGGGCTAGGGCGGACAGAGGTTAAATTAACATTTAGATGTGATTTTTAATTCATTTAGAAAAACAAAAAAGGTGAAGAATTGCTTCTTCACCTTTTCTTATCAAGCTCAATCTATCGGCTTGTGTCAATAAGGCTTATTCGCCTTGGTCAACACCTGCACGATTAATAAGGAATTGGCTTAAGATTGGTACTGGGCGACCAGTTGAGCCTTTATTTGCACCGCTGTTCCAAGCTGTACCTGCAACATCAAGATGTGCCCAGTTATATTTCTTAGTAAAACGAGATAAGAAACATGCTGCTGTAATTGAACCCGCTGGACGACCACCTAAGTTAGTCATATCAGCAAATGGGCTTTCAAGCATTTCTTGATACTCATCCCAAATCGGCATACGCCATGCGCGGTCACCTGATTGTTCACCCGCATTTAATAGCTCGTGAGCTAATGGGTTATGAGACGAGAATAAACCAGATGCATGTTTACCTAATGCGATAACACAAGCGCCAGTTAAGGTCGCAGTATCAATCACTAATTCAGGGTCGAAGCGTTCAACATAGGTCAGCACATCACATAATACTAAACGGCCTTCAGCATCGGTATTTAATACTTCAACGGTTTGACCAGACATAGTAGTAAGAATATCGCCTGGACGGTAAGCATCACCTGCAGGCATGTTTTCACAACCCGCAAGAATACCGATAACGTTGATAGGCAAGTTCATTTCACATAAGGCTTTCATTACGCCGATAACACCTGCAGCGCCGCCCATGTCGTATTTCATCTCATCCATGCCATCGCCAGGTTTTAATGAAATTCCGCCTGAATCGAAGGTTAAGCCTTTACCGACTAACACAATAGGCTTTTCAGTTTCATCAACTGCGCCTTTGTATTCCATCACTGTCATGATTGATTCATTGGCACTCGCGCGGCCAACAGCTAAGTATGAGTTCATACCTAGTTTTGCCATTTGCTCTTCGCCAATGGTAGTCACGGTTAAGTTGTCATGCACTTCGCCGATTTGACGAGCTTGAGATGCTAAATATGCTGGGTTACAGATATTTGGTGGCATGTTCGCAACATCACGACATAAGTCCATACCGGCAGCAACAGCCATACCATGTTCAATTGCACGTTCGCCAATGGTTAATTCACGACGAGTTGGTACATTGAATACCATTTTACGTAATGGACGACGCGTCTCACCTTTACGGGTTTTTAAAGTATCGAAGCTATATAAACTGTTATAAGTTGTTTCAACAGCTTGGCGTACTTTCCAATAAGTGTCGCGACCTTTAACGTGTAATTCAGTTAAAAAGCACACTGCTTCCATTGAACCTGTTTCGTTTAAAGTGTTAATCGTTTTGGTGATAATTTGTTTGTATTGGCGTTCATCAAGTTCACGCTCTTTGCCACAACCGACTAACAAAACGCGCTCACTGAGTACGTTAGGTACATGATGCAACAATAGCATCTGTCCTGGTTTGCCTTCTAAATCACCACGTCGAAGTAGGTTACTGATGTAACCTTCACTGATTTTATCCAATTGCTCCGCGATACCAGACAAACGACGAGGTTCGTATACACCGACAACGATACAAGCTGAACGTTGTTTCTCGGGGCTGCCGCTCTTTACGCTAAACTCCATGAGCACTCCTAGATTATTAAAGACAAATTTTTATATTTATTAGATAATGTTTTAATTAGGCCTGTTTGGCCATATTTACAAACCTTTAAGGAAATAAATCCTTGGTAATTTCCTGCTATGCAGCTAAATGAATTACACTTAAGGAAGCTCACGAGCTGGTCAGAAAACTATCAATAACTGCTAAAAGCAGACATTTTATAGTGAACTTACTCTGATACCAGCAAAAAGACAAGTTTAGACAGTGGATCCTACCTGTGATTGTATTTAGATACTTGATCGTTGAAGTTTTAAAAGCCCAATTTGCGATACTTTTGGTGCTGTTAACTATTTTTATTAGCCAGCAATTTGTGCGTGTATTAGGGGATGCCTCAAATGGTGAATTTCCTGCAACGTTAGTACTGACATTGTTAGGCCTGAATTTACCGCAACTGACGGTGTTAGTACTGCCGCTGAGTTTTTTCTTAGCGATATTGCTGGCCCACGGGCGAATGTATGCCGAAAACGAAATGGTGGTTCTCCATGGCGTTGGGATCAGTGAATGGTATGTGACTCGGGTGACTTTGCTAATTGCTGTGGCAAACCTAGTGTTTACCGGTATTTTGTCACTCTATGTTGGCCCGTGGGCCGAAGAGAAACAAAACCAAGTATTGGAGCAAGCCCAGTCTGAAGCAGGCTTAGCAGCGATTGTCCAAGGGCGCTTTCAAGCAAGCCCTAATGGCCGCGCCGTATTATTTGTTGAAAAAATATCTAAATCCAATGAGTTACAAAATGTATTTGTAGCGCAACTCCCCGATCCTGAAGATGAAGAAGGCCTAACCAATGTGGTGGTCTCCGAGCAAGGTCGTGTTGTTGAGGACCGCTTTGGTAGCCAACAATTGCAACTGGATAATGGCGTCCGATATCAAGGTAGTGCTCATCATCTTGATTACCAAATGATTGAATTTGGTGGTTACCGGATGGAAATTAAAGAGCAAGAAGTGGATGAAAGACGACGTAAACTGTCCGCATTACCAGTCAATGAGCTTTTAACAACCCCTGGGCCTGAAGCTGTGGCTGAATTCCAGTGGCGATTAGCACTGCCACTTGCGATCCCTTTAATGACATTGATTGCAGTACCACTTGCTCGAGTTAATGTGAGACAAGGTAAATTTGCCAAGATGTTCCCTGCGATTTTATTGTACCTGGGTTATTTCGGCTTAATGGTTGCTGGACGTAAAGCGCTAGAGGACGAAGTGATTCCCTTAGCCTTGGGTATGTGGTGGATCCATGGCTCGGCGCTGGTGATGGGCTTGTTCTTGCTCGGTAAAGAACGTCCAAACGGTGCGAAAATATTGCAGGTGTTTAAACGTAAGCATAAGCAGGAGGCAGTATGAAAATATTAGATCTCTATATTGCACGCGTTATCATCAGTACATCAGCTTTGTGTCTACTTATCTTGACAGGTTTGTCGGGCATTATTAAATGGGTTGACCAATTGCGTGTTGTTGGCCGCGGTGCATATACCATGCTGGATGCAGTCATTTATGTCATCTTTCTTATCCCACGTGATATTGAAATGTTCTTTCCTATTGCGGTGCTGTTAGGTGCGTTAATCGGCATGGGCATGTTAGCGTCCAATTCAGAACTTGTGGTGATGCAAGCATCAGGCATGTCGCGTTTACAAATTACCATTTCAGCCATGAAAACCGCTATTCCGCTGATGATTATCGTGATGGCGTTAGGTGAGTGGGGCGCACCCGTTGCAGAGCGGAGCGCTAAAGAGTTGCAAGCGACCAAAGTATCAGGTGGTAGTTTAATTAAATCTCACCGAGGGGTGTGGGCTCGGGACGGTGACTTATTCGTTAATATTGGTGAAGTAGAAACCATCAATACCCTCAATAACATCACCTTTTACGAGTTTGGTGACGATTTAAAGCTGAAAACCATGACCCAAGCAATGCGGGCGCATTTTGCTAATGGTGTTTGGCGTTTAATGGATGTAAAAAACACTCATATTACTGAAGACCAAATCACCTTAGAGTACCAGGAAGAGCGGGTTTGGAATTCAACGTTAACGCCTGATAAGTTAAGTGTGGTATCGGTGAAACCTGAAGCATTAAGTATTCAAGGTTTGATTGGTTATTTAGAATATTTAAAAGTGAACCAGCAAGATCCCAGTCGTTACGAACTCGCACTTTGGCGTAAGGTTATGCAGCCGATTACCGTAGCTGTGATGATATTAGTTGCATTGTCATTCGTATTCGGCCCATTAAGAACGGTAACAATGGGCGCCCGAGTATTATTAGGTGTGGTTGCTGGATTTAGCTTTTATATCTGTAGCGAAATATTCGGCCCGTTGAGTATTGTGTACGGACTACCTGCTTATATTAGTGCCAGTATGCCTGCAGTATTGTTTAGCGCGGGGGCGTTATACTTCATTAGGAAGTAATTATCTGATTTTACTTTAAATATTAAAACCAGCCTGAGCATATTTATGAGTCAATGGCTGGTTTTTTTGTGTCTACTATTTATTTCTCTTATTGTTCACACTTAATACTCAGACATATTATTGATAGCTATTAGCCATTGAATGCTAATGACTCATTTAACGTTTGTGAGAAACAGCATAAAGGGAATTGAGGCTATATATAGCTAAGGTTATAGCTAAAGTGAGTGTGTAATTCTAACAGGCCATTTTGGGGTAAACACAGTTTCTACCGCCTTCTTTAGCTTGATATAGATGCTCATCAGCGCGGGTAATTGCTGAATCTACAGTGTGGTCTTTATCAGCGCTGCCAATGCCAATACTGACCGTGATAGGAATGGTGGTATTTTCGTACTCAATTGGATGGTTTTTAATGGTTAGGCGAACTTTTTCAGCAACTTCATAAGCATCATTAAGAGGAGTGAGAGGTAACAAGATTAAAAACTCTTCTCCGCCCCAGCGTGAAATCATGTCCTGTTTTCGTAACGTGCCTTCAAATAGCTTTGCTAATTTAACCAATACTTCATCACCATATTTGTGACCGTATTGGTCATTCACATGTTTAAAATAGTCTATATCAATCAATAATATGCTCATCGTGTTGTTGTTTCTAACTACTCGAGCGTATTCATAACTGAGCTGTTCCATCATCGCACGACGATTGGGAATATTGGTTAAATGATCTCGGCGTGCCTGTTGTTCAAACTTTTCGCTGAGCTGTTTTACATGTAAAAAAGATTGGTGACGGGAGTACTCATAATATCCTGCCAAAAACGTCAGTGTCATTAGGGAGTACAGCACACGCGTTTTGAATTCATAGGAATAACTGGCTTGCAGCAATTGATCGTCAGGGTAAAACATTATCACGCAGTAACAGAGTATAAAGCCTAAGGTATTTCTTAATCCGCCTTTTAATCCACCAAAAAACATCATTACAGGCGGGACTAGGAATACCCATAACGGCCCAGTGTTATTCGAACCACCGCTATACACTAGATATAACATTAAGGTGATTAAGCTTAACTGAATTAGGGTGCTAGACGTTTCAAAACGATATTGTTTTAGGAACAGCCAATGATTTTGTAACGAGAGGAAAAATAAAACACTCGACAGTAATAGCGTGATTGCCAGAGAGATATTGTTTTCTAGGTAAGCATTGATGCCCAATATGAAGGTAATAGAAAAGCCAACGGTGCCGAACCAATTGATAATTAGAATTTTATGACGTTTTTCAGGATCATCATAAAGCTCTGTACCACGGTTCAGATAACTTAAAAGTAATTGTTTCATCGCAATGAGGCTATTCAAAGTCTTATGTTCATCCCTTTACGCCCAAAATGTTCCTTTTATAAGCTTAAATGAAATCGCGCAATACTACTCATTGATACGCTGTATCTATTAATCTCATTATCTTCTTAAGATACTCCAGTAAATCGATTACGCCAAGTAACATTCGTATGCTAATCAATAGTCTGTTTAATGGACTAAGTAATGAAACATGTTATTGGTTATCGATAAGGCTCAAACTGGGACAGATATAACAGTAAAGGTAGAGTTTTAGGTAATAAAAAAGCCAACTGAATGAGCAATTGGCTTTATGGATATGGTTAATTGCTTCATTTTTAATGAAGCGAACAATACTGACTTTAACCTTGATTAAGCACCGCGCCAGTTACGCATTTGATTCGCTTCAAGGGATAATACTACGACTTCCGAGCGAGTCATTTTATCCTGCAGGGCTAATTTGTCAGGGTTGATAAGAATAAATAAGTTACCAATACCTGCAAAAGACCAAACAACACGAGCAATAGCAGTAATGAAACTTAAGTTTTGCCCATTAGGATGCTGCACTTTTAAGCGCCATGCTCTCATTCCCAGAGTTTGGCCACCGCGACTCCAGAATATGGCATAAAATCCGGCAACACATATGACTAACCAAAGCTGATAGAAACCTTGATAAAGTGGGGTTTGATTAAGCAAGTCAGAAACATGTTCATGGCCATTCATGCCAATCACACCTGTGCTGGTTAATCCAAAAAAGAGTCCAAATCCAATCACACCAGCAACCATATATACGGCTACGGCAAGTAAAGCATCATAAATTATTGCGCCGCAACGCTTTATAAAACTAGCTCTGGGAAAGTTAGCGTGTTCTGAATTAATCATGTAAACCCTTTGAATTAGCTGGCAGGTGTGTCTTCGTCTTCTTCTCGGACAAATTTGATACTGGTAAACCCGAATCGAGCAAACTCAGTTTTACGGAATTCCTTTTCAGCTTTCGCGCCTTTTTTTGACGTCATTGCCACTTGCTGTTCCATTGCTAAAAAGCCAGTTAAATCGATGCCTTCAGCTTCGGCTGCTGCTTCATATAAATCGTGATGAACGTCATAGCTAAATGGGATAACTTTGGTTTTACCTTTAAAGGTATAAATGACTTGGCGGGCCATGGAAACTCCTAAAATCGCAAACAGTAGTATGAGTGGAAATAAACTCATACGGCTAAAAATGCCTACAACATTTCAGATGCTGACATATGGGCATTTTGTTGGCTATTATAACGAAAGCTTTAGGTGCAAGATAGCTCAGAACTTGCGTGACAATAATAATCATCATTAAAAAGGAAAATGAATGTCTAGATTGATAACGTTAGCCGCCTTGTTACTTTGTTGTTTAGGGGTAATTAGCTTTTCAACTTCTGCCTATGCAGGTATGGAAGCATTTAAAGATGGCACCGCGATAAAAGGTTACGGTCAAATTGCTGCAATCGATTCACAGCTTGTTATCCCAAAGGGTATGCAATTCAAAGTCGCGTTTGATATGAGTAAAGCCGCTAAACCTAATGAGGTTAATCGCAATTTAAACACCTTAGCCAGATTTATCAATATGCATGAAGCTGTGGGGGTTAAAGCTGAGAATATACAGTTAGCTATGGTCGTACACGGTGCTTCAGTTGCCGATTTAGCAAATGATAGTTTTTATCAAAGTCAGCATTCAAGTAATAAAGAACTGACTAACGCCAACAAAGCATTAGTGAGTCAATTGGTAAAATATGGTGTAAAAATTTATATTTGTGGGCAAAGCGCTGCGTATTATGGTTTAGACAAGGATGCATTACTGCCAGGTGTGGATATGGCTTTATCGGCAATGACAGCTCATGCAATATTAGCGCAACAAGGATATAGCTTAAATCCGTTTTAAGTCTGAAAATGCTGACTGTCGATAAGGAGCTGCTTGCTTTGTTAGGGCTCTGCTTACTTTCATTTGGGCTCTGCTGACTGAGTTAGAAATACTGCTTGCTTGAGTTAGCCTTTTTTAATTTAATCCTCGCTAGGATTGAGCGCTTCTTTTATCTCATCACTGCCAAAGCCTTTGCGCATTAAGTAAGCATAGGCTTTTGATTTACCTTTATAGTCTGATAAATCATAGCGTTTTCTAGCCAACTGCTCGCGGCAGCTCTTATAAAAGTCTATATCTTCGCTAAGGCTTAGTTGGTAAATAATATTCTCAAACTCGCTGACATCAATCAGTCTTTGTTTGAGCTCTTGTAGGATAAGAGTTTCGCCTTTGCCTTTATTATATAACTTGATAATTTCAGTGGTTAAATCGACTTTGTCAGCTTTTACCGCTAATTTGCTACGCAGGGTGGCTTGCTGAGGATGCTCTGATAGGGCGTGATCTATTTCCGCTCTAGAGAAGCCTTTAGTGGTCATCTGTGAGTAAACTTTCTCTTTGGTCGTGCCATGAAAATGTTCAAATTTATTCAGCAGTCTTGATGTTGCCATAGCAAAGCTATCGACCTGCAGAGCATCCATGACTTGCTCAAGGGCTAATTCAATTTCAGCAGCTAAAATACCCCGTAGTTGCAGCTTACGTTTAATCGCGCCTTTGCCAATATCATCGCTAAAAGCCAACTCGCAATAACGCACAGCAAAATGATGATTGTCTTTCAAGTAACCATTTTCAATTAATGTGGTCAGTACCGTCTCAATCCATTGCTGATTGTCAGTTTTCCGCTCAAGCTTAGTGCGGATTTCACTAATCGTGAAATCCTGCTGGCTAAGATGCCAATAAGCACTATTGAAAACATTATCAATTGTTTTAGCTTGCCGAAGCGGTTGGCGTTGCATAGCGCTTTACTTAATTAACAAGCACAGTTGCTTAAGTTGATTGTTTGGTGCAATCAAATAAGTCTTATGATGTTTGATTAAGCTAGTTTTCTTATTACCTTGGCTGACTAATAAGCCTTTCGCTAAAGCTCTTTCAGCAAAATGATTTTCATCACCACGGACATAAATCGGTAATGACTTAACCAGCTTGTCGTCTTCAAAGTGGCTTTCCAGTTGAAGCTCACATACCACTAAGCTGGATTGGCCATTGCCTGCTAATTTGAGTTTGGTGCCACTATCATCAGAGAAAGCACTGTCAGAAATAACAAACCAATCATCACTTTCAAGTTCAGTAAGTAGCTGCCCAATAGCTTGCTGCTGAGTTAACTCTGGTTTTTCAACTGCGCGGTATTGTTTGGCAATACGCTCAAATAATTGCGGCAACATGGCGCCAGCACCTTGGCTACGTGCCATTCTTATCCAAGCAGATAGATCATCGGCAACCAATTTAGAAAAACGTTTTACGCGAAAAGATTCAACTAACCATGCACATAAAAAGTGGCTTTCTTGAGCGGGAGTTCGCTTTGCTTTTTGTTTTTCAGCAGACTCTTGTAAAGCTTGGATACCAGCTTCAGCGACATCTAAAATGGCTTGATTGTATGTTTGGGTTTGCACTATTTTTACACCGTTTAATTAATAATTTCATCACAGAAGCTTCATCTGTAATGTGGCGTTGCGACTAGACAACTTGCATAAGCTGTATTGTAGCAGAGGTACTTAAATTGCTGCTACAAACTTGGCTTGGAAGTCTTACTCAAGGCTAACATTGTATAAAAGGTGGGCTGATTTACTGAATCGTCGTTTATTCTCATTCTATTTATTAGTTTTGTTTATCCGTTTTATACATCAGTTCTGTTCGTCACTTTTGTTCATCACTTTTGTTCAGGTGTAATAAATCCCATTTGTTGCCATATAGGTCTTGGAACACCACAACAGTGCCATATTCTTCGACGCGCGGAGTTTCATTGAAGGTGACGCCTTTTGACTTCATAAGCTCATAGTCACGCCAAAAATCATTCGTTTGTAAAAATAAAAAGACTCGACCGCCGCTTTGATTGCCAACAGCTTGCAGCTGCTGATCATTACTGGCTTGAGCTAACAGTAGATTAGTACCATTTGAGTTAGGCGGACTAATCAATACCCAGCGTTTGCCACCACCGAGATCAGTATCTTCCACTAAAGTGAATTGCAGTTTTTGAGTATAAAAAGCAATTGCATCATCGTAATTTTCAACCACGAGCGCAATATTAGCGATTTGCTGCTGTACTGTTTGCGTCATATGCCTTTCACCATTTTTCATTCAGATAATTGTTATTATTATAATAACAATTATCGCTACTTGAATAGGACGCCAATCGTAGCAAAGAATCCAATGGCATCGATTGAACTTGCAGCAGATAAACTATCGCCTGAGCTGCTAGGGTAATCCAAGAGAGGGAGCTGTATAACGCTTTGCGATCCAGTTTGGGCGAAACGCTACGACGTTGATGTGTACCTGATTCGATATTTTATTAGAAAGAATAACTTAACTTGTTTTACAGTAGTCTGGAAAAATAAAAAGGCGATAGTGATAACTATCGCCTTTAAGTAAAAAATTACTGGTTCTGTAACAATTCAGCCGCAGCTAAAATTAACTCTGGTGCAGGACGCACTTTGTAGTTTGGATTAATGTATTGAAAATGCACTAAGCCTGCTTTATCCGCTACGTAAACAGCAGGAACTGGCAGCACTAAACGTTTATCACCTTCTGGTGTTGTCCAAAGCGTGTTATCAACGCTTAACTTTGCTTGATACATCGAAGTGACTTTTTCACTGGTGTAAAATGCGATGCCAAATGCTTGTGAAGCAGCCATTTTTTCATCTGACAACAACAAGTAATCTAATTCATTGTCGTTAATTGATGCTTTTAATTTAGCGGGTGAATCAGGTGAGATGCCGACTAATTGGAATCCCATTTCAATCAGTTTAGGCTCAATGGCTTTTAATTGACCCATTTGAATATTACAAAAAGGACACCAACCACCACGGTAAAAGAAGAATATGGTGGGCTTTTTAGCGGTTAGCTCTTCTAAGTTAACCTTATTGCCATCAACATCATGCAAGTCAACACTAGGAATTTGCTGACCATTCATCAATGGCATTACGTGGTATTCATCACTGGCAATGGGTTTAGCCATTGAAGGTAAACTAAATAAGGCCACTGCGGCGACTAACATCAAATTTTTTAACATGCTGAAATCCATATTCAATTAAAAGGGTCTATGTTGCGTGCTCTTCGAGGCATTTATTGCGCTCTAGTGCTCAATGTTGTTACTGATCCTTATCAATGTGCCTTATCAATCTGCTTTATCAAACTAGTTTATCAAGCCAGTTTTTCAAGCAAGCTTATCAAGTAAGTAAGGCAATCGATGAATTTTCACAGTAACGACTAATACTAGACCTGAGCATATCATTTTTTATTTCACTCGATTGAATAAAAGTGAATTTAGATTTACTTATTCTGTTTGACGTCTTTACGACTTAGTTTGTTCGAGGCAATAAAAAAGGCGCTATCAGCGCCTTTAATCATATTCAACTTAGGTTATTACTTTAGCAATTACTTCAGTTTTTTGTATTTAACTGTACTGCTTGATTTACCTACAGTCACGCGGCGACCTTGCATGTTGCGCTCTGCCACAACTTGCTCACCAGCATTGTCAGAACGTTGTTGTTTCTTAGCGAAACTACGACGCTTTTGAATTTGCTTAAGCAGCATTTCACGGCTGCCGACTTCATAGCCTGCAACTGTAATACGGCGAATTGGTTGACCGATTAACTTTTCGATATCCGCTAAGGTACGTTCTTCTTCACGACTTACAAATGAAATTGCAGTACCTGATTTACCTGCACGGCCTGTACGACCAATACGGTGAACATAATCTTCTGCAAGAAATGGTAAGTCATAGTTTACGACGTAACCTAGATTTTGAATATCTAACCCACGTGCAGCGACTTCAGTTGCAACCAGTACGCGTACTTTGCCTTCAACAAACTCACGTAAAGCGCGGCGGCGGCTACCTTGAGCTTTTTCACCATGTACAACCGCTGATGGAATACCATCAAGGTTTAATTCTTTTACTAGCACATCTGCTGCATCACGAGTTGCGGTAAACACCAATACTTGTTGCCAATTTTTAGTGCCAATTAACTCTGATAAAAGTTCACGTTTGCGACGCTGCTCAACGGGGTATACCACTTGGCTGACGGTTGCTGCTGTGGTGTTTTGCTTGTCAGCGGTAATCACCTTTGGTTTCTCTAGCATTTCATTAGCCAATTTTTTAACTGACGTAGAAAAGGTTGCTGAGAATAATAAGTTTTGACGTTGCTTATTAACTGCTTGAAGAATTTTTTGAATATCAGTGCTAAAACCCATGTCTAACATACGGTCAGCTTCATCGAGTACTAAAAATTCAACGTTTGATAAGCTTAAGTTACAAGCAAGAAGGTGCTCTAATAAACGACCTGGTGTGGCAACAATAATGTCAGCACCACGTTTAAGCTTTTGCGCTTGGGTTGCGACTTTAACACCACCATAAATGGTCAACACTTCGATGTTAATATTTTTACTGTAGTCGTTAATGTTTTCAGCGACTTGAGCTGCAAGTTCGCGGGTCGGCGTTAAAATCAATGCACGTGTATTTGAATGCTGTAATTCACGTGGATTTTCAAACATTTTTTGAAGCATTGGTAATGCAAATGCTGCCGTTTTACCTGTACCAGTCTGAGCACTCGCTAGGACATCTTCACCACGGCGAATAGCTGGAATAGCTTGCTGTTGAACAGGTGTCATAGTTTTATAACCACAATCAGCGATCGCACTTAATATTTCTGGGGCGAAGCTAAAAGATTCAAATTTCATCGGTGTATATTCCTATGGTAATCACGTTATTCAACAGTTTAAATGTTTGCCGATTGTAGATAGAAGTATAACGGCTATAACAAGCGGCGGCGGAGTATAACAAAAAAAATTGATTATTTCTTACCTAAATTATCTATTAAGCTGAAGTTGGCATTTTCGGTAAACCTATTACTTGCACCGCATAGAATTCTGACTGCTTAGTAAACATAAGCAATGTGCTAGCTGTAGGTGTTAAGGCTAAAACTAGTATCAACAAAAATGCCAAGCTCAGATTGAGCTTGGCATTATCAGTTTTAGCAAAATTATTACAGTTAGCTTTTAGCTTGATTATGTTAAAGCACTTTTTATAAGTGCTTTTATAAACGCTTTCTTAAACGCTAATTGTAAGCAGTAAATTAAATTGCTTGAGTTACTTCAGTTAACCACGCTAAGTCATCACCTTGCATCATAGGTGAAATTTTAGCGAAGACTAATTCATGGTATTGATTAAACCAGTTTACTTCCGCTTCGCTCAGTAATGATTTATCAACCAGTCTCTTATCCATTGGAATAAGGGTTAATGCATCAAACTCCATCATTTCTCTTTCAGGATTTGCAAGTTTCGATGGCACGATAGCCACTAGATTTTCAATACGGATACCAAACTCATCTGCGCGGTAATAACCTGGCTCATTTGACAGCACCATACCTGGAACCAATGCCACATTATTCACATTTTTACCAATACGTTGCGGGCCTTCGTGAACACTTAGGAAGTGACCAACACCATGACCTGTACCGTGGTCGTAATCACAGCCATGCTGCCATAAGTACTGACGTGCGAAGCCATCGAGTTGTTGACCTGATGTGCCTTTCGGGAATTTGGCTTGATCGAGGGCGATATGTCCTTTTAATACTAAAGTGAACATTTTTTGCTGTTCAGCGGTGACATCGCCAATAGCGATAGTACGAGTAACATCGGTTGTGCCATCGATATATTGCGCGCCTGAATCAACTAAATAAATGCTGTTCATGGTCATCTGACTTGGTGTGCCGTCAAGGTGGTTGTAGTGGCACATTGCGCCGTTACCGCCAGTAGCAGAAATAGTATCAAAACTCGGTTCACGGTATAGCGGGTCAGTTAAGCGGAATGATTCAAGTTTGTCTGCAAGTTCAGCTTCATCATGCATGATATTAGCTGCGACTTCTCGGTCAAGCCAAGCAAGGAAGCGACTGACTGCAACACCGTCTCTCAGGTGACTTTCACGCATGCCATTAAGCTCGGCAGCATTTTTTTGCGCTTTTGGGAGTGCCACAGGATCAGAACCTGCGATGAGTATTGCTCCAGCATTTTTAGCGGTGAGTTGGCTCCAAGCGTTTGCCGTATTAGGGTCAGCCAGTAACTTCACACCATTCAATTGTGATAATGCATCAGCCAGTAAAGATTCATCTTTAAACTCAACGCCACTACCTACATGCTCGCTAAAACCTGCTGGCAGTTTATTGCTATCTGCAAATAAGGTCATATCGCCATTGGTAGAAAGTAATGCACAACCTAAAGTCACAGGCAGTCTTGGAACATCGCTGCCACGAATATTCAATAACCAGCAAAATGAATCTAATGCTGAAATTAGCGCCATGTCAGCGCCTTGTTTTGCGACCAGTTCACCAATTTGCTGACGTTTTTCAATGCTGTTTCGGCCTGCGCCTTCGTGGCTGAACAAGCTAATGAGCTCGCTTGACAGTGCAGGGCGATCTTGCCAATGAACATCAATCGGGTTTTCATCAACGCTCACTAGACTTAAATTCGCTTTTACCAGTTTTTGCTCAGCTTGTTGGTACCAAGCTAATGTGTGTAAACGGCTATCAATGCCTACGCGCGCTCCTGCGCCTAGTTGTTCAATCAACCATTCAACTTGAGGTGTGTCGTACAAGCTTTCATAACTAAATAACTCAGCACTTACTTGCTGCTTCACTTGAACGGTGTAACGACCATCAATGAAAATAGCGGCGCTGTCTTTTAATACAATGGCCATACCAGCAGAGCCTGTAAAATCAGTCGCCCATAATAGGCGCTCGTTGCGCTCAGGGACATATTCCCCAAGGTATTCATCAGCTCTAGGAATAATGAATGCATCTAGATTGTGTTTGGTAAGTTCCTGACGAATAGCGTCAAGCCGCTGATTGATTTTCTCTGACATGATAGCTCCATTGGAGGTTGCTGATTGACTCAGTCTTATTGAGGAATGGCGATTATCGCAATTGCGTTAGGTTATTTGCAAGTAAAGAAGTTACCAGCGTAATAGTTGCATCATTGATAAGCGGTTAAACATAATTTGTAACTTTATATTGTATACATTTTAAATTAGCAGTTTACACTATGGCAAATATCTCATCATCAGTTAACTTTTTATGGAGTCATTTATGACTATTGGTGTCGGCACCCAAACACAAGAACAAGCATTCGCTAGCTTATCTGATATGACTACTGATGTAGCCCATATAGAATTAGCTGAATTCGAACAACGTATTGCTAAAGCGCAAAGCTTAATGCAGCAACAAGGCATTGAAGCCATTTATATCAATGCCGGCACAAACCTATACTACTTTACTGGTACCAAATGGTACGCCAGTGAGCGAGTGGTGGGTGCGATTATTCCTGCTGTAGGTAATGTTGAATATATTGCGCCTGCCTTTGAGCTAGATACCCTTGAAGGCTATATGGCGATTAAAGGCAAAGTGAATACTTGGCAAGAGGATGAAAGCCCTTATGCCTTATTTGCACAAACGCTCGACAATATGGGGATTCATAGCGGTAAAGTGGGTATTGATGAGTCAACAGCATTCTTCATTTTCGATGGAATGCGCCTTGCTAACGACAAGCTGAACTATATCAATGCAAAAAGTATTACAGCTGGCTGCAGAATGATTAAGTCATCAGCTGAACTTGGCTTACTGCAACGCGCAAAAGATATGACACTTGCTGTGCATGTGGCCACTGCAAGTATTTTACATGAAGGGATAACCACAGCTGAGGTTGAAGCTTTTATCCATGAAGCGCATAAACGTGTTGGCGCTCCAGCGGGTTCTTATTTTTGCATCGTGTTATTTGGTGAAGATACAGCGTATCCACATGGGGTTAAATCACCTAAAACTCTTGAGCAAAATGATACGGTATTGATTGATACGGGTTGTCAGCTTGGTGGTTATAACTCTGACATTACCCGTACTTATGTGTTCGGTGAAGCCAATGAGCGACAACGTAGTTTGTGGGATCTTGAACAGCAAGCCCAGCTTGCGGCATTCGCAGCAGCCCAAATTGGTGAAACTTGTGCCAATGTTGATAGAGCTGCCAGAGCGGTGATTGTCGATGCTGGTTTTGGTCCAGGGTATGATGTGCCAGGATTGCCACACCGTACAGGTCATGGGGTTGGTTTAGATATTCATGAATGGCCATATTTAGTGTTAAATGATCAAACGCCACTAGAAGCGGGTATGTGTTTTAGTAATGAACCAATGCTGTGTGTACCAGGAGAGTTTGGTGTACGTCATGAAGACCATTTTTATATGACGGATGCTGGCCCTGTTTGGTTTACTACACCGGCTAAGTCTATTGACGACCCGTTTGATTTAGCTAAGTAAGTTTAAGCGCTAAAACCAGACTGAGAGCCAGAGTGAGAACCAGAGTAAGAACTAGAGCAAGAACTCGTTGTTAATAAGTACAACCAACGCTAATGCAGAATAAAAAATGCCCTATTGGTGATTAAACCAATAGGGCATTTTTATGATTCAGATGAGTTAACTGTCTTATTCTTAGCTTCGTCTTAGTTAATCGCTAATAACTCAACTTCAAAAATCAGTACCGAACCACCTTCAATTTTACCTGCAGCGCGGTTGCCGTAAGCTAATGTGCTCGGAACAAAGAACTTAAATTTATCACCAACATTCATCAACTGAACACCTTCTGTCCAGCCTGGAATTACACGGTTAAGTGGAAAATCAATACTTTCACCACGGTCAACCGAGCTATCGAAAATCGTCCCATCAATTAATGTGCCGTGATAATGCACTGTAACCGTATCAGTCGCTTTTGGGTGTTCTGTGCCATCGCCTTTGTGCATAACTAAATACTGTAGGCCAGAAAGTGTTGTTACTACGCCTTCTTTTGCTTGGTTCTCAAGTAAGAAAGCATTGCCTTTCGTTATATTTTCTTGGGCAGCTTTTTTATTATTTGATTGAGTGAAAAAGTAAAAGATGAGTCCTGCGATGACGCATACAGCCAAAACGACTTTCATAGTATTAATCCCGATGTATTTTTTAGTAAGTTTTTTAGCTGAAACGGTATCGTTTCAACCTCGAGTAACTTTTACGTTAATAAGCCTGTTATTTAATAGGTAAGTAACAAGGAAGTTATGCGCAAGTCAGTCGATAAAAATTCTGATTGAGAACCTGATATGCATGGTACTGATAGAAATAAGCGGGGTAAAGCGAAAGCGTCATTTGTTGTACCTAGGCTTTATCGGCTCGCTGGTTTAGCAGCAAGATGTGACATTATTGAGCAAAAAAAGTGATATAAGCCATTAAAGAAGCAAAAGAAAAGTTAACTAATATCATTAAGCGATAAATCCACTTAAACGGCGTTTTCTGGGTTTTATGTCTGAACACCTCTTGCGCAATAATACCGGCGGGCCAGCCACCTATAAGTGCAAAACCATGCAGTGTTTGCTCTTGGATGCGCCACTTCTGTTTACTTGCCGCGCGTTTATCTCGCCATGTGATAAAGCCACTGATCAGATTGACTGCCAACAAGTAATAGCCAAGGTTCATCGATATCATAAAGCCGATGACTAACATGGTTGCTAAACTTATCAGGCCGAAAATTTTCATCATAGACTCGCTTTTTTATTTTAAAAATTCAGCATAAATTTCTAATTCAATCTCATCGCCAACAATCGGTATATAACTACTCATGCCAAAATCAGAGCGTTTTATTTGGCCTACAGCACTAAAACCGACAGTGTACTTGCCTGTCATCCAGTTATCTGCGCCGCCATGAAAAGTCGCCGTGAAGGTCACGGGTTTCGTCACACCGCGTAAGGTTAAATCACCACTGAAATTAAAGCTGGTGTCATTAATGGGGGTAACGGTATGACTTACAAATGCAGCTTGAGGGAATTGGGCACTGTGAAACCAAGTATCTTCTTGCAAGGTGTCGCTTAAGTCAGGGTTGTTGATGTCAATCGAGCTTATATCAACTACGGCGCTGAGCGTCGCAGCTGCCATATCGTTAGGATCAAAATTAAGTTCAGCGTCAAACTGATTAAAGCGGCCAACATAAGTTGATAAGCCCAAATGCTGAATTTTAAAAATTAGCGCGGCATGGTTTTCATCCAGTTGATATTCACCTGGTTGCAGCTCAAGCAGATCTGACTCAACATTGGGCGCTACCCAGCTAACACAGCTACTTAATAATAACAGCGCTATACCCGCAAATAATGCTTTGAGATATTGACTCATAGGCCTTCCTGGTTTGCCGTTCACGTGTTGGACTTTGCCATAACAAGTTTGCGCCACAGGGCTTCTAACGGGCCTTGGTTAAAAAATCGTAGATAGACTGGCGCTAACACTAACTGTAACAGGGTTATGATGATTGCGATAAGGAAATAGTCTACTCGATTCAAGCTCATGTATAAGTCACTTGCATAATGGCTTATAGCGTAACGAAAAATGCTGACACCAATCAGAGATTGAAAAATATAGCAGCTAAATGCAAGTTTACCGACAGCTTGAAATGGCGCTAAAACCCGTTGACTGTTTTGGCAAATTTTGACTATAAGATGCACATAAACTAACGCCATTGCTATTGCGCTCACCATCATCATGCTTGTCGATAATTCAACTAAAACGGGGTTGGATGAAAAGCTTAAAATTGAGTCAATGGTTGAAAATAATATCGCCACAATAATACATTGAAGCAGTGTTTTTCTATCCAAGCCATGTTCGAATACGCCTTGCTTATACAGGACCATGCCCCACATCATTAACCCGCCTGCATACCACATGATAGTGAGCGGGATGAGCATTAGCATAAAGCCCACTTGCATTAATTGTAGCAAAACGACATTAATATAAGCTGCAGACCAATCTAAAAGCTGCTGCTGATGCAGTTCTGAGCCTCTAAAATAATGTTCTTCTTCAATGGCAAGAGAGAATAAAGCCACAAGTACTAGTGCAGCAAAAATAAATTGATTGGCACGCTTTTTAATGGTTTCAATATCTGCGTTAACGTAATTAAGTGCTAGAAAAGCACTAATGCCATAAGTCAGTAGAATATCACCACCCCAAATGAAAATGCCGTGAATCAGCCCGAAAACAATGAGCCATTTAAGGCGTTTTTTAATCAATGGATAAGCGGGTAAGTTATTGGCTTCGAAGCGTTGATACTGAATCAGTAATCCTGCGCCAAATAAAATAGACAACAGGCTTAAAAAGCGTCCTTCTAGAAAGAAGTTACTGAACACTTCTAAAATTCTATCTGATGCTATTTGTGGTAAATGCGCTGCGTAACCATAAAAACTGTCATTCATAAAAAAGATGTTCATGAATAAAATGCCCAATATGGCTATGCCTCTAAGTGCATCCATATTGCTATTGCGGTTGCCGTGGCTTTCGTTAATGGTATTTGGGCGTTTGTTTGAGCTGGCGATGGCACTTGATGAGTTCGAACGACTTATTACAGTATTTGCTGCGGTACTTGCTGAATTGGGTGAGGTACCAATATGAGCTGCAGAATCCTTTTTGCTATTCATATCTTTATTTTTGTTGTGTTTTCTAATGATAAAAGTGCTGAAAGCGTAACAGCCTGTGATCGAAAAAGATACAGGGTTAAGCTTTCAACCTTATGATATCAATTACTTTTGCGGCTTTTCAGAAATCCATAATTTAATCGTGCCTTTAACCACAACATTTCCATCAGTATCGTAGGCGTTAACGGGGACGAGTAAATCTCCGACTTGCCATTGTTCTGGGGTGACTTCAGCAACGCACACAATGTCACTACCCGCTTTGGCGGTATAATCGACAGACATGCCTTTTGGGATCCAACGAAGGTGTTTAGGCACTGATGCTTCTGCCATCACTCCCATTGCCATTTCTAAACCGTTACAAATGGCGATGACATGAACGGTTTTAATATGATTATGAACCGCATTACGTTTTTTAATTAATACTGAGCATCGGTTAACAGTAAGATCGGTAACCAGTGGTTTTACCGTGGCAAAATATGGCGCCATTCTTGATACCATAATAGAGAAAATCTTATGTCCAAAAGGGTACTTAGTTACCTTGTTATATAAAGCTAATACATGGTTGGGTTTTGAGCTGCTCATATCAATCCTTGTCTTATTAGAATTATTTTTACATCTGGTCTGATGAGTTAGTTTGAAGTGAGTTTAACATCCTTGTAACCACTTGCACATAACCTATGTAAATTGAAAAAGATTAATTAGTCTCTTGCGCCGTTGCAGGTATAATTCGATTTGGTATTTTCACTTTGTTATTGGCTAAATGGCAAAGTGCTAAATCTCAGTCTTTATCTCAGTCTTAATTTGGGGCTTTATCACGACCTTTATCGCAAATAGGGTTAGATAAATTTAGATTTCAGGTGTTTTACTAAGGATTAGCTTTGCAGCAACTATTAAATTATTTCAAAGGAATGGCGATGGGCGCCGCAGATGTGGTTCCTGGTGTCTCGGGTGGCACGATTGCATTTATTACAGGGATTTTAGAGCCATTATTAGACGGGATTAAAAAGATTAACCCTTCATTATTAGGCGTGATAAAACAGCAAGGCATTAAAGCTGCATTCATGCACATTAATGGCCCTTTTTTAGTGGCTGTTTTTGGCGGTATTCTCACCAGTATATTCAGTCTCGCTAAGCTGATTTCATGGTTATTGACCAACCATCCTGTACCAGTTTGGTCATTTTTCTTTGGTTTAATTCTGTTTTCAGTGGTGCACATGCTAAGGCAAGTGGGCAGCATCAACCTATTGCGCTGCGTGTTGTTTGTATTCGGTGTAGCCTTTGCTTGGTTTATTACTGTATTAAATCCCATTGAATTAGATGCCGGATATTTGAACTTTTTCTTTGCCGGATGTATTGCTATTTGCGCAATGATTTTACCGGGTATTTCAGGAAGCTTCATTTTGTTGTTATTAGGGCTATATCCTGCAGTATTGGCAGCGGCAAAGGGGTTTGATGTTCTATTATTGGCATGTTTTGCAATGGGGTGCGTCGTTGGGCTATTAAGCTTTAGTCATGTGTTATCTGCCATGTTACGTAAATTCCATGATGAGACATTATTATTTCTAACAGGGTTAATGCTCGGCACCTTAGGAAAAATTTGGCCCTGGAAAGAAGTATTAACCTGGCGCGAAAATTCAAAAGGCGAGCAAGTACCGCTTACTGAGCAAAACTTATCACCGATGCAGTTTGAGCAACTAACAGGTGAGTCATCACAGCTTGCCGCAGCCGTTATTTGTCTGCTGGTGGGTATTGGACTCGTTTGGGGCTTAGAGATATTTGGACAACGCCACGCAGAAAAGGCCGATAGCTAATCTATTCATAGGCTTTCTAGCGTCGTTTATACTCTTACTCATGTGATGCTTGTTTTTTAAACATCACATGAGTTATAGGTTGGAACAGTAAACCTCCGATTTCATCTCTATCAAGATAAAAATTTACTTTTTATTATAATTTAATGAGTTAAAGGCTAATATCAATACAGGCAAGTGATCTAAACGCCATTACACAACGTAATGGTCTTTAAGCCACAAGGAGTCGTATCGTGAATAGAGAAATCTTTAATCCTGAAAAAATACAAATTGGTATCAGCAGCTGCCTATTAGGTCAAAAAGTGCGGTTTGATGGCGGCCATAAAAACTCAAATTACTGCAATATCGACCTCGCTCCATTTTTCGACTACATCAGTGTTTGCCCAGAGATGGCAATAGGTATGGGCGCGCCTCGCAAAACTATCCGTCAAGAGCTCGACGGCGATAAAATTTATTTAAAAAGTGCTGATGGCAGTATTGATGTAACAGATAAACTTGAAGAGTACAGTCAAAAACGTGTTGGTGAACTCGACTTTATTGGTGGTTACATTCTTTGCGCTAAATCGCCAACCTGTGGCATGGAAAGAGTCATTGAGTATAAGTACGGCACCAATAACGGTACCAAAAGCGGCGTGGGTGTATTTGCAAAAAAATTGATGGATACCTACCCAGAGTTACCTGTGGAAGAAGAGGGGCGCTTGCATGACCCAGTGATTAAAGAAAACTTTATCACTCGAGTATATGCGTATCATGAGTGGCATACCTTGCAAGCTGAAGGCTGGACCAAGCATAAACTAATGCAGTTTCACGCCCGTTATAAATACCTTCTAATGGCTCATAGCCCTCAATGGTATCGTGATTTAGGGCCGGTTTTAGCGAACATTGATGATCTTGATGCTGCTGCGCAAAGCTATTTTGTAGGTTTTATGACGGCGTTAAAGATTAAAGCAACTCGTAAAAACCACACCAGTACCTTGCAGCATATTCAGGGCTACTTTAAGAAGCATCTTTCTAAAGAGCAAAAACAAGAATTAACTGAATCAATCATGAAATACCGTGAAGGACTGTTACCTTTACTAGTACCTATTACATTGATTAATCACTATCTGCGTGAGTATCCAACACCATATATTGAAGGTCAGGTTTATCTAAACCCTCACCCTGAAGCATTAAGACTACGATACGCTTATTAAACTTAAACATTAAAATACAGGCCAATAATTTTTGGCCTGTATTTGTTCAATTAATTCTTCACTTCATCCTTGTTTTAATCTGAGTTAAGGCCCTGACATGAAATCACTTATTTGGTTTAGACAAGATTTACGTCTTGCCGACAACCTTGCTGTTTGTGAAGCATTTGCTTTGGCGAAAACAGAATTGGCCAATTTTGATAAGTCGACCTGTCCGCAGGTTGAAGCCTTATATATTGTTAGCCCTAAACAATGGCAAAGCCATGATGTTGCCCCGATTCAAATCGATTTTATTGAGCGTCATCTAAATATCCTTGCACAAGGTCTGGCGGCGTTAGGGGTAAAACTCACGGTAGTGACCTTGCCTTGGTTTGATGATGTGATGGATTGGCTGCCCAACTTTTTAACTGATAATCAGATAGATCAAGTATTTGCGACTCAAGAGCCTGAGTTTAACGAACGAAAGCGCGATCAACAATTACTCGATATTGGTCTGCCAATCACTTTTGTTACTCAAGACTGCATTATCAATGCGGGCGAGGTGAAAAACCTTTCGGGACAGATGTATAAGGTCTTTACGCCATTTTCCAAAAAATGGCGTCAAATCGCGTCGAGTAAAATGATTGCTCCTTTACCTGTCCCTGCGCCAATAGGACCTGCATTAGCTGAGCCAGATCCGATAGTGTTTGAGACTGACCATGTTGCTAAAAAAGTCTCAAGCAATTTATGGCGAGCAGGAGAGGGAGAAGCCAAACGAATATTGGATTATTTTTGTCAGCAGCACATTCAGGATTATCAACTCGAAAGAGATTTTCCGGCATTAGATAACACCAGTAAATTATCACCCTATTTAGCAATTGGTGTTATCAGTGCAAAGCAATGCTTAGCGACAGCTTTGAGCTATTACCCTGAAGCGCTAGTGGATGATACAAGCCCTGCTAAAACATGGATAAATGAACTGGCTTGGCGGGAATTTTATCGCCATCTTTTAGTCGCTTTCCCGAGGCTTTCAAAAGGCAAAAGCTTTAATGAAAAAGGCGATGATGTTCAATGGGTAAATGATGATGTGCAGTTCGCAGCATGGTGTGAGGGGCGTACAGGTTTCCCAATCATTGATGCAGCGATGAGACAGCTTAATCAAAAGGGTTGGATGCATAATCGTTTAAGAATGGTCGTGGCCAGTTTCCTCACTAAACATTTGCTTATTGATTGGCGCTGGGGTGAGCGATATTTTAGGCAAAAACTCATTGATGGTGATCTAGCTGCAAATAATGGTGGCTGGCAATGGTCCGCTGGAACGGGATGTGATGCTCAGCCTTATTTTCGTGTGTTTAATCCAATGAACCAAAGCAGTAAATTTGACCCCGATGCCAGTTTTATAAAACATTATGTCCCTGAATTAGCGCAGCAGTCACTTAAACTGATCCATCAGCCTTTGTTTATTGAACAGTCTGAGATTCGTTTTAATGAAGATGATTTGTTTGGAAATGTTGCGCCACAAGATAAGGTTACTAATCAGGCTTACCCATCACCAATTGTTGAGCATAGCGCAGCGCGAAAACGGGCTATAGAGGTGTTAAGTGCGCTAAAGCGCTAATACTGAATATCCCATGTAAGCCATTTGTTATTTGAATAAGCCACTTAATCGTGGCTTTTTTATTGAGCAATTTAGCTCACTTTCTTTGCGACAGATCACAGATTCTACTAGGTTTGTAAGGTGATGCATTTTTATCATTGCTGTAAAAGAAATAACGACATACAATAAACATATATTTCAAATGCATCTTTAGTGCGTTATTAAAAAGGTTTGATTATTATGCTAAATATTGACGATCCGGCAGAAACTGAGAAAACCGCTGCAATATGGCGATTAGCATTCAGACCTTTTTTCTTGGGCGGCGCTGCATTGGCAATGTTATATATTCCCCTATGGCTAATGGGTTGGTACACACCGCAGTACAGTTTATTTAATAGTAACTTTTGGTCGAATGTCTTGCCACTTTGGTGGCATCCACATGAGTTGTTATTTGGTTTTGCCATGGCGATTGTGTGTGGCTTTTTACTGACAGCGGTACAAACATGGACTAACCAACCTAGCCTTAAAGGTCCCACTTTAGCGATTACTTTTAGCAGTTGGTTATTGGCAAGGTTATTATTATTACTGCCATTTGATATCCCATTATTCTTACCTGCCATATTCGATAGTCTGTTTTTAGGTATTGCAGCTTTCACTATGTGGCGCTGCGTTTATCGAGTGAAACAGTGGCAAAATATTGGTTTCTCGATCATGCTTACTGTTGCTTTGATAGTGAATCTTGTGAGTTATTACGCATTACAAGAGCGTAATTTCATTTTAGCTAATCAAATCTGGCAAGGAATGTTATTTTGGCTAGCATTACTGATCACTATTGTCGGTGGAAGAGTGATTCCATTCTTTACTGCAATGAGAGTAAAGCAACCCAAAGCTGAGCCCATTTTTGCATTGGAAAAAAGCTTACTAGTGTTAATGATTGCCCTTGTTGTTCAGGCTATTTTTAAGGTTTTACCGATGGCCGTTGAACAAGTGCTATTGCTCAGTGCTGGTGTATTACACTTGATTAGAATCAGTCGCTGGCTACCCCACAAAACATTGAAAGAGCCAATGCTGTGGTCATTGCATTTATCTTACTTATCTTTACCTATTGCCTTGTTGGGTTTAGGTTGGTTTATTAACAATGAATTTGCTTATCGCAGCTTATTACATTTGTTTGCCATCGGCTGTTTAGCATCATTGTGTTTATCAATGATTTCAAGAGTGTCACTGGGTCATACAAGCAGAAATATATATCAAGGTCCTAACATGATATTAGCTTTTGTCTGTTTACCTATTGCTGCGTTATTGCGTGCAGTGATGCCCCTGATATTTCCTGCGCAAACCCAAACTTGGTTGTGGTTAGCAGGTGGATTTTGGTTTCTCGCTTTTGGATTGTTTGTTTGGCATTACAGTCCAATTTTATCTCGCCCACGTATTGATGGGCGTCCAGGCTAAGTAACGGCTTCATGTTATTACGCCATTTATTGATTATTTTTAAAGGAAGAATTGTGAATATGCAATTAGCATTGTTTGCTAAAAAACATCTAGCGGGTAAAGCGTTAAGCAAGAGTTTGTGTCAAGTCTTAGTGTCGCTTGTAGGGATGACAACGTGTGCTGCAGCGATCGCTAAAGCTGATGTCAATGAAGCTAAATTCCCTGATCAGTTTAAGACTTGGGCTGAAACTGAAGAGCAAACTGAACGCGAAGATATGCTCGCTAGTTATCCTGCCAATATTATTTTATGGGCTGGCTCTTCTTTTGCTAAAGAGTACCATAGCCCTCGTGGTCACCAATTTGCAGTAGCCGATGTCACGCAAACATTGCGTACTGGTGTACCGCCAAAAGAAGGTGAAATGGGCACATCAGCTAGCTGCTGGACTTGTAAAACCCCTGATGCACCTCGTTTGATTAAAGAAATGGGTTTTGAAGGTTATTCTGCTTCAAACTTTACTGATTTAGGCACTGAGATAAACAGTGTTGTTTACTGTACTGATTGTCATGTGGATGGTAGTGCAGAATTGGCTTTACCACGTCCGCATGCGCAAAACGCCATGCAGAAGACAGGTATTCCGTTTGAGAAGCAAGATGTCTCAATGCAAGGGGCGCAAGTATGTGGTCAGTGTCATGTGACGTATTACTTCCAACCTGAAAAAAGCAATGTGGTTAACATGCCGTGGATTTTCGGCAGTGATACCGACAATATTTTGAAATACTACGATACACGTCGTTTCTACGAGTGGATCCACCCGATTTCTAAAACCCCAATACTGAAAGCACGTCATCCAGAATTTGAGCATTGGAGTCGCAGTAAGCATGCTGAAGCCAATGTCACCTGTATTACTTGTCATATGCCGGTAGAAGAAAATGCCAAAGGCGAAGAGTTTACTAACCACAAAGTAGATAAAGCATTGCCGCATTTTGATAAAACCTGTATTGGTTGTCATGAAAGCAAAGAAGCTATTAAAGCTAAATTAGATGCTGATAAGCATGAAATTGAAACCATGGCCCGTGAAGTAGAAGGGTTATTAGTGAAAGCACATTATGAAGCCAAAGCGGCTTGGGATGCTGGTGCTAATTGGGAACAAATGAACAGTGCAATTATGGCTATTCGTCATGGTCAATGGCATTGGGATTTCGCTATGGCATCACACGGTTTATATGCTCATAACCCTGATGAAGGTCGTATGTTACTGAGCCGTGCAACATCGCAAGCTAAAATGGCAAGAGCAGTATTAGCACAAGTGCTTGAAAGCTTGAAAGTCACTAAGGTGGAATACCCTGATATTAGCTCTAAAGAATCAGCCCACGCTGCAGTGGGAATTAATGAAGCTAAGTTGAGTGAAGCGAAACAGAAGTTCATTAAAGAAGAAGTTGAGAAAAACTGGAACCCAATTGCGGTGAGAGGTTACGAGTAACTTTACTTATAAATACACAATAACTTACTCGCTCATATCATTTTGCCAGTGTAGCTAGTAGCGAAGTTCATAATAGCTAGCGAAGTATGCAGTGAAGTAAGCCATTCAGTGAGTAGTTAAGTAAGAGCTAAAGTAAAAACTAAAGTAAAAGCTAAAATAAATAAAAAGGCGCTTAGAGAATTCTAAGCGCCTTTTTTGATCTGCTTAAACAAAACCGACGTATAAACAATTAACAAAATTATTTTTTTTATTGTTTAAATTCTGTAAGACAAATCTTTCGACTAAGATTAATATCAATAGATAACTACTCGTTTTTGTTGTTAAAAATAGCCTGAAGGATAATTGGCGCATCATGCTTAGCAACAGCATGATTAGCAGCACATGATGTTTAATGAGATGGTTCAAGGAGAGTTAAATGCACAGTAGCACTAATAACGTTAGTGAATTACTTCAGCCGACGATGGCGACTTCAGCTGCCGAACTTGCTAGCGCTAAGCAGGTGAGTAAGGTGACTGAGACAACTGAACCTGAACAGCCGCAGATTATTGATGACTTTGTTAACATGTACCAAAGACTCAATAAAGACACATTGCACCTCTTAAAGCAGGTATACAGTGACGATATTGTATTTCAAGATCCATTGCATACCGTTAAGGGAATGAGTGCGCTAACCGATTATTTTGCCAATCTATATGCCAATGTCGATTCAATTAATTTCGATATTGAACAGATCTGCGCCACGAGCGAACAAGCTTCTGTGTTTTGGAAGATGACCTACAGCCACAGTAAACTTAATCGCGCTAATCCAATCCAAGTTGATGGCATGAGTCACCTTATCTTTTCAGACAAAATCACATCTCATCGAGACTATTTCGACCTTGGTCAAATGTTGTATGAGCAAATTCCTGTATTGGGCAAAGTGATAAGCATGGTTAAAGCTAAGGCATCATCATGAGCGCCTCAATGAAGCAAGCAAATAGTCAACACGCAGTGCTGATAACTGGTGCAAGCTCAGGCATTGGTTTTGCGCTTGCGATGCAGTATGTCGCTGAAGGCTACCAAGTGTTTGCTTGTGGTCGTAACGCCCAAAGACTAAATACCATCAAAGGCGCCACGCCGCTGGTATTTGATATCAATGATAAACACCAAATTGAGCAAGCGGCAGAACAGCTTACGCATCATTTACAGCAAGATAACCTGACCCTCAAGATGGTCATTTTAAATGCGGGGAGTTGTGAATACATTAATAACCCTGTTCAGTTTGATGGCGCTTTATTCGAGCGTGTCATTCAAACTAATGTTATTTCAATGGGTTATTGTTTAGAGCATTTTTTACCTTTAATCGCAGTCAATGGCCGAGTCGGCTTGATGAGTTCAAGTGCGACCTATTTACCTTTTCCTAAAGCTGAGGCTTATGGCGCATCAAAAGCCGCTGTGAACTACCTTGCAAGCAGCTTACGTTTGGATTTAAAAGCACATGGTATTGGCGTAAGTGTCATTTGTCCTGGCTTTGTAAAAACGCCACTGACGGATAAAAACGACTTTGCGATGCCAATGCAAATATCAGCCGATAAAGCCGCCACTGCAATTATGCATGGCATGCAAACGGGTAAGAGCGAAATTCATTTTCCTAAGCGTTTTACCTATTTACTTAAGTTAATGAGTTGTCTGCCATCAGTAGTGATTAACAATATGCTGACGCCAAAAGCAGACAAAGCATAAAAGATGACAACTTGAGAAGGCCTCATAATGGCGATTATTAGTAACCATTATTAGGCGAGTTAATAAAATAAAAAGAATAAGCCTGAAGGATTAATATGAAAAAAATTGCCGTAGTTGGATCGGGTATTTCAGGGTTAACCTGTGCACATTTACTAAGTGAGTTGCATGAGGTTACCGTTTTTGAAGCGAATGATTATATTGGTGGACACACAGCTACAATTGATGTGGAAGTGGCAGGAAAGCCTTACGCTATCGATAGTGGTTTTATTGTGTTCAATGACAGAACCTATCCACGATTTCAAAAATTGATGGCGCGATTACAGGTTAAGTCTCTGCCAACGGAGATGAGCTTTAGCGTGCAAAACACTCAAACAGGGCTTGAATACAATGGCCACACTTTGTGGAGTATGTTTGCCCAGCGACGTAATTTATTAAAGCCTGATTTTTATCGTTTCCTTGCTGAAATCGTTAAATTTAATAATCAATGTAAAGCCATATATGAAGCAGAAGACTATCAAATAAACAGCTTAGGTGAGTTTTTAGACACTCATGGCTTTTCTGACTTTTTCAGTGAGCATTATATCCTGCCGATGGGGGCCGCGATTTGGTCAGCCAGCATCAACGACCTGCGTGCTTTCTCATTACGCTTCTTTATTCGCTTTTTCCAACACCACGGTTTACTCAATATCAGCGACCGTCCGCAATGGTATGTGCTTGAAGGTGGTTCTCGCAGTTATATCCCAGCATTGATAGCCCCCTTTAAAGAACGATTATTTTTGAACTCACCAGTTACATCTATTGAGCGTAAAGAAGATGGCGTGAATATCAAAATCAATGATGAAGTGCATTATTTTGATGAAGTCATATTGGCCTGTCATAGCGACCAAGCTTTAGCGATGTTAACCGATGCCACTGAAGATGAGAAAGAAGTTCTCGGAGCAATGGCTTATCAAAATAATGAGGTGGTATTGCATACGGATATTAATTTATTGCCGAAAAGAAAAGCTGCTTGGGCAAGTTGGAATTACCGTTTAGAAGGTAAAGACGCTGAAGATATTGCTAATAAGCCTGCTAGCGTGACTTACAATATGAATATTCTGCAACGCTTACCTAAAGATGCACCGACATTTTGTGTCACTTTAAATCAGACTGATTTAATTGATAGCAGTAAAATTTTGCGTAAATTTAACTATGCTCACCCTGTGTTTAACGAAGCCAGTATGAATGCACAAAAAGAGCGAACAAAAATTTGCGGTGTGCGCCATACGCATTTTGCCGGAGCATACTGGTATAACGGTTTTCATGAAGATGGTGTACGCAGTGGTCTAGATGTTTGTAATAATTTCGGCATCAGCCTATGAGTTCAAGCATAGCTGAAGACCGTTTTAATAGTGGCGTGTATCAAGGTGAAGTAAGTCACAGGCGTTTTACTCCTAAAAACCATAGTTTTGCCTATGAAATGGCATTATTGGCCATCGATTTAGATGAGGTTGATAATTTAGCCAAAGTGAGTCGACTGTTTGGTACAACGAAGTGGTCTTTGCTTAAGTTTAATCCCAATGACTACTTAAACTCCCTTGCATCGCAATTTAGTGATACAGAGATACCTGACAGTGTCTCTTTAAAGCAAAGCAGTAATACCACACCAGATAAAGCACTAAAGCAACGAGTGTTGTGGACCATCGAACAATTGGGGGCAACTAAATCGTGTGAGTCAGTGATTTTTGCCGGTCAAGTGCGTCATTTTGGTTTTTACTTCAGTCCAGTTAATTTCTATTTTTGCTATCAAGATAAGCAGCCGATTTACATGTTGGCTGAAGTCAGTAACACACCGTGGGATCAACGCCATTGTTATCTGGTGAATCTTGAGCAAACAGAAACCACAGATAAAGTTTTTCATGTGTCGCCATTTATGGATTTGGACATGCATTATCAATGGCAGGTCGTTGCACCCAGCAAGCGACTTAATGTGACCATTCAAAATCGAGATGATGCCAATAATAAGTTATTTGATGCCAGCCTTCAGCTGAGAAGGAAGTCATTTAATGCCAGTAATATTCGCAACATGTTGATAGGGTTTCCTGTGATGACACTGAAAATCATGTGGGGCATTTATTGGCAAGCGATGAAGCTATTTGTAAAAAGAATCCCATTTATTGCTCATCCCCACACTGATTAAACTTAAATTAAACCAAAAGACAGTTTGTTACGTACTGAAAGACATCATTGTAAAAATTGAAATGCTAAAAGTAAGAATCGGAGAGATATATGGACAATACAGCGATTAATGCGAACGTAGAGCAAGCAAGTATTTCAGATAGCTTTGCAAAGAAAATTTTATTACGTGCGTTAAAACACCTCTCTGGTGGCTATTTGACCATTGTTAATTCAGGCAGGGACGATACGGCTGAGCAAAGTTTAACATTCGGGGATTTTGAGTCTGACTTACACGCGACCATTCAAGTGACTCACCCAAGTTTTTATAAGCAAATTATTTGGGGCGGCTCTATCGGTGCAGGTGAAGCTTACATCCAAGGTCATTGGTCTAGTCCTGACTTAACCAAAGTCGTGCAGTTATTCGCGCGCAACTTAGCATTACTCGATAATATTGAACGCTACTTTTCATGGTTTAGTGTCGGGATGAACCGATTAACTCACGTCTTTAATCGTAATTCTACCGCAGGTTCTAAACGAAACATTCTCGCTCATTATGATCTAGGCAACTCAATGTACGAGCAATTTCTTGATAAAGAAATGCTTTATTCGAGTGCATTATATCCTCACAAAGACGCGAGTTTAGAAGAAGCTCAACTGCATAAACTGCACACAATTTGCGAACGTTTAGATTTAAAAGCTGGGCAAACGTTGCTTGAAGTCGGCACCGGTTGGGGCGCATTGGCAATCTATGCCGCAAAGCACTTTGATGTAAACGTTACCACTACCACGATTTCAGATGCGCAGTATGATTATGCTGTCGACAGAGTGAATAAAGAAGGTCTGCAAGATAAAGTCACTTTACTCAAAAGTGATTATCGATTGCTTGAAGGTGAATATGACCGCGTAGTGTCTATCGAAATGATTGAGGCTGTAGGGCATGAGTATTTACCTGGATTCTTTAAAAAATTAGAAACCTTGCTAAAGCCATCAGGAAGAATGTTAATTCAGGCGATTACCATTGCCGATCAGCGTTATGACAGTTATCGCAAAGGCGTTGACTTTATTCAGCGCTATATTTTCCCAGGGGGCTGTTTACCATCTGTTAGCGAAATGAATAAACATGTAGCGAAGCAAACTGACATGGTGGTGTGGTCTGTCGATGACATGGGCAAAGATTATGCGCAAACCCTGTATCACTGGCATGAGCGTTTTGATAAGGCGCAAGACACCATTAAGCAACTTGGTTACGGTGATGACTTTATCCGTATGTGGAAGTTTTATTTAAGCTATTGCGAAGGTGGCTTTTTAGAACGTACAACGAGTACGGTACATTTGGTTGCAGTGCGACCACAATACCGCACCACTTTAGCTGGCGGCGTATAAATAATGCCACATTCTGCCCATACCAATATTATCAATGCACTGGCATTTCAAGTGATTTGGTGGGCAGGTGTACTTGCAGCTAACCAACTTATTATTATCCCAATTATTTTGATTATTTGGCACTTTGTCGCCAGTCAGCAAAAGAGTTTTGATTTTAAAGTATTAATGGTGTGTGCCTCGGTGGGGATCTTGTTGGATACCGTGCTTGTAGGTATAGGGTTGTTTGAGTTTCAGGTATTTCCATTGTGGTTGGGTTTACTATGGGGTTATTTTGCTCTGTCACTTAATTACAGTTTAGCCTTGTTTAATCATTTTCCTATTTCGATACAAGCCCTTCTAGGGGGCATTTTTGGCAGCTTAAGTTACATCGGTGGAGCCAATTTAAATGCCGTAGAGCTACCCTATGGCACAGTGACTTCTGGTTTAGCACTTATGTTGATTTGGTCATTGATGTTCCCTTTATTTCTGTGGCTGTCAAAGGTGATTGGCTTAAAACATGCTCGTACCGATTTTGAAAAATTGGTATGAAATGTTTCATCTTTTTCTTTAATCGTTCAATGAAAAATATTACCCGAGAGGAGTTAACACAATGAAAGTCTACACCTTATTACTTTGTATTGTATTGACGCCATTATCTGTGTCATCAGCTCAGTTTGAGAGGGATTTGATTGAGAAAGAACAAGTCAATGTTAACTTATTGCAGGTGTATGATAATAAGCATATAGAGCTGCAGATGGTCGGTGAAGCAGACATGGACTTACTCTGGTTCTCAATCTATAGCGCGAGGTTAATGTCGGTAGATGGTGACTATCAGAATAGTCAGCTACCGTTAAAGCTTGAGATTCAATACCATCGTGATATTGAAGCTGAAGATCTTATCGAAGCAACAGTGGATCAGTGGCAACACATTGGCATTGCCAATCAAGATATTCCAAGATTACAGCAGCAAATAGAGCAAGCGTGGCCAGACGTTAAAGAGGGCGATAAGCTAAGCTTTATGATGCATAGCGATGACTTGGGCCAATTTTATTATAATGACAAACCCTTACCGATAATCGAAGAACCTGGATTTTCAAAAGCGTTTTTAGGTATTTGGCTATCAGAGCAAACCAGCAGACCTGAATTACGTGAGCAATTGATTGGAGCAAACAAATAATGGGTCTTCTAAGCAAAATAAAATCATACTTTTTAGTGGTAATCGCAGGATTGGTGTTGATGTCTTGCTCTTCAGCATCGATTGAGGATTATGATAAAACGACCCCCGTATTAAACCTTAAAACATTCTTCGATGGCCAGTTGACCGCATCAGGCATTGTTCAAGATTATTCTGGCACAGTGACGCGAAAATTTACCGTCACCATGGAAGCCAGTTGGCAAGGTGATGAAGGGGTGATTAATGAATGGTTTATTTACGATGATGGCGAAAAACAAACCCGCATTTGGAAAATAACCGATTTAGGTAATGGTAAGTATCAAGGCACTGCTAACGATATCTTGGGCATAGCTGAAGGTGAAGCGAGGGGCATTGCGCTTCGCTGGGCTTATGATATGAACTTAGTGGTTGATGATTCAGAATATGAAGTTCATTTTGATGATTGGATGTTTTTAGTGGATGAAAATACCATTATTAATAAAAGCGACATTATTAAATTCGGTATCACAGTGGCTGAAGTCACTTTAGTCATTCAAAAGGTTAACTAATTAGCAGTGTGTACGAGTTTCATTTCCTGTGACTATTATGAGTTAACTACAATAATCTAACTACAATAAATTAACTCTGATTGTTTAACGTTCATCGTGTGCAACTTCACAATGCAAAAATGGCGCTGATATTGAGATATCAGCGCCATTTTATTGCTTGATTGTTCAGCTTAATTAACCTTTGAGCTTTGAATTATCAGGTTGCTTCTTATCGTAGTATTCAAATGGAAACACATTCCTAATTCGTTGTGAAATCTTGTCATCGATATTGGCCGAAATGTGCAGTCTGACACCATTAAGTTTTTCGGCTCTGACAGTACAAGTGAGCTTTTCATGTTTAGCGATAGATTTACATTCACGTGAGAAACGCTCAGGAATTTTTCCTGAATGCTTATTGAGTTTTCCGTCTTTAAAGTGCATTTCGAAAACTTTTAAACCTCGAGCTCCAGAAAAGATAAGCTTGTAGGCAATGACGAAAAATACCAGCACAAACAATACTTTTAATCCCGTTTCGAGCATGGTTAATTCCTTATGTATGACAACTTCTTTACTATTTAAGATACTCTGCTACCCGAGGATTGCAATTTTTTTTGCAGCTTTATAACCAAGCTCACATTTGTGATTAACCAATAAAAAAGTCAATTATTTTAAATGATTAACTTATAGTAAGTTATTCTCGTTATCTGAGGGCAAATTCGCTAACATCAATATCAATGTGTGCGTCTTTATGCCAAAGCACCACCTAATTTACGCCAATCTCTTTGCCATTTTTTGCTAATTGTTATGAGGCCATCATGCTGCAACTTCGCGATTCAAATCTATTTCGTCAACAAGCCTACATTAACGGTCAATGGTGTGATGCAGTATCTGGCGAGTCTACTGTGATTACTAACCCAGCAACCAATGAATCAATTGGGACTGTACCTGAAATGGCAGCTGAAGAAACGCAGTTAGCGATTACATCAGCCCAAGTTGCTTTGTCTCAATGGCAAGCTAAAACAGCGAAAGAAAGACAGCAGGTGTTATTAGTTTGGTATCAATTGATTATTGAAAACACTAATGACTTAGCCTTAATCATGACATTAGAGCAGGGGAAACCCTTAACAGAGTCTGCAGCAGAGGTTGGCTACGCAGCGTCATTTATTCAGTGGTTTGCTGAAGAGGCTAAACGAGTTTACGGAGAAACGATTCCTGGCCATCAAGGTGATAAACGCATTGTTGTGACGAAACAGCCTATTGGGGTAACGGCTGCTATAACGCCATGGAATTTTCCATTAGCGATGATCACCCGTAAAGCTGCGCCAGCACTTGCTGCTGGTTGCTCCATGATTGTAAAACCTGCCCCTGACACCCCTTATAGCGCGTTAGCACTGGCAGAGTTAGCTGATAGAGCTGGCATTCCCGCAGGTATTTTTAATGTGGTCACTGGTGATGCGAAAGCAATTGGTAAAGTGCTATGCAGCAGTAAAACCGTGAGAAAACTTTCGTTTACTGGATCTACAGCCGTTGGGGTTAAATTAATGGCTCAATGTGCACCAACCATTAAAAAGTTGTCTTTAGAGCTCGGTGGCAATGCGCCGTTTATTGTCTTTAATGATGCAGATATTGATGCTGCAGTCGAAGGAGCACTGCAAGCAAAGTTTAGAAATGCAGGCCAAACTTGTGTATGTGCAAATAGAATTTATGTGCAATCAGGCGTGATAGACCTCTTTACTGAAAAATTTGTCGCAGCTGTAGCGCAATTAAAAGTTGGTAACGGTATCGATAAATCTTCAGATATTGGTCCGTTAATTAACAGTAATGCCATAAGTAAAGTTGAGTCGCATATTCAAGATGCCCTAGCACTCGGTGGAGAACTTTTATTGGGAGGGAGTAATCATCCCTTAGGCGGTTATTATTTTGAACCTACTGTCATAAAAGGCGCAACACAGGCAATGAAAGTCGCCACTGAAGAAACCTTTGGCCCGTTAGCGCCTATATTTGAATTCGAATCAGTCGAGCAAGTGATCAACATGGCTAATGACACTGACTTTGGTCTCGCTGCATATTTATATGCTCGTGATATCAGTTTAGTGTATCAAGTCTCTGAAGCCTTAGAGTTTGGTATGGTTGGGGTCAATACGGGTTTGATTTCAACTGAAGTTGCGCCTTTTGGAGGGATTAAGTCATCAGGACTTGGCCGAGAGGGTTCAAGGCATGGACTAGATGAGTATCTAGAAATGAAATACGTGTGTTTAGCGGTTTAAATTGATAAATGATGAAAAGCTATTTATGCCAAGGTTAATGTGTTGCATAATTGAGCATTAATCCAATAATACATTGAGCCTTATGCTTTTTTCCTTTTTAGATCTTGTTGCATTAGCTTGTTTTTTTTCCTGCTGGGTGGGCTACACTTTTTTTGCTCGTAAAAAAGCCAAAACGACTAACTGTATCGCGCGCTGTTTACATCAACATCGTATCCATTGGATGGCTGAAGTGATGAAGAAGGAAATCCGGGTTGGTGAAGCTTCTTTACTTGCCAATTTAGAGCGAAATATTGCGTTTTTCGCGTCAACCACCTTACTGGTGCTAGCGGGTGTATTAACTTTATTCGCTCAAGTTGAACGCCTTGAAGAAGTCATTAGTTCCATTCCATTTTCAGCTGAACCTAACCATGCTTTAGTGCAAGTGAAGTTAGCCATGTTGGCATCTATTTTTGTATTAGCCTTTTTCCAATTTACTTGGTCTATGCGTCAATATGGCTTTTTGAATGTCATGATTGGCGCTGCGCCAATTGATCTCACTGGAAAAAATAAAAACTTATTGGCGTATTCCCGTCAAATGGCCACAGTAGGCGATCAAGCTGCTCACTCATATAATTATGGCCTGAGGTCATATTACTTTTCTATGGCCGCTTTATGCTGGTTCTGGAACCCTATCTTATTGATATTGGCAAGTTTGCTGGTGGTATACACTTTATATCGTCGAGAATTCAAGTCTCGTGCCGTAAGAGCCTTTACTGCAGCACAAACACATTTGGAAATTGCTAAATCGGCGAGAGATAAAGACGCTCAACAGCCTTAGATTATTGGCTTGCATATAGAGCCTGAGTGAATTCGAGACATGAAAAAGCCGCATAAATATCTTCATACGACTTATCAAGTATTTGTTGGATTTTCCCAGCCTCGAACTGCATGAATTGTTGACGATTATGTTATCAATGGACGTAAGGGGAGAGTCATTTAAATTTTTGACATGAAAAAGCCGCTTAAATTTCTTTAAGCGGCTTATCAAAATTGGTGGCCCCTCCCAGACTCGAACTGGGGACCTGACGATTATGAGTCGTATGCTCTAACCAACTGAGCTAAGGGGCCGACTTAAGACAGTCGTCACTATCAAAAGCGGAGGGAAGTATACGAAGTTTATCGGTACTTGTCACCACTCAATTCGCTAGAAATTCATTTCTACGTATCGTTTGGTTATCTGTTAAGCAATTTGCAGGTAGGTTCAGGTTAATAGCCCTGATTTATAACAATAAAAAAGCCCGCTAGTTGCGGGCTTTTTATCAATCTTTAGACTTATTCGTCTAAGAAAGACTTTAAGATTTCAGAGCGAGAAGGGTGACGTAATTTACGTAACGCTTTTGCTTCAATCTGACGAATACGTTCACGTGTTACGTCAAACTGCTTACCGACTTCTTCAAGTGTATGGTCAGTGTTCATATCGATACCGAAACGCATACGCAATACTTTAGCTTCACGAGCAGTTAGACCTGCTAATACTTCGTGAGTGGCATTCTTTAAACTTTCGCTTGTTGCTGAGTCTAAAGGAAGCTCTAAGGTATTATCTTCAATGAAGTCACCTAAGTGTGAATCTTCATCGTCACCAATTGGCGTTTCCATTGAGATAGGCTCTTTAGCGATTTTCAGCACTTTAAGAATCTTATCTTCAGGCATTAACATGCGTTCTGATAATTCTTCAGGTGTTGGTTCGCGACCCATTTCTTGTAACATTTGACGTGAAATACGATTTAGTTTGTTAATCGTTTCAATCATATGTACTGGAATACGAATTGTACGCGCTTGGTCAGCAATAGAACGTGTAATTGCCTGACGGATCCACCATGTTGCATAAGTCGAGAACTTATAACCACGACGGTATTCAAACTTATCTACAGCTTTCATCAAACCGATGTTACCTTCTTGAATCAAATCCAAGAATTGTAGACCACGGTTGGTGTACTTTTTAGCAATCGAAATTACTAGACGTAAGTTTGCTTCAACCATTTCTTTCTTCGCACGACGAGCTCTTGCTTCACCGATTGACATACGACGGTTGATGTCTTTAATTGCACGAATGATTAGACCTGTTTCTTTTTCGATTGCAGCCAATTTAGTGCTACAACGAATCACGTCTTCTTCAACCATTCTCAAACCTTCAGCGTAAGGCTTGTTACTGTCTTTTTCTGCATGGAACCAAGCTAAATCAGTTTCGTTGCCAGTGAAGAACTTAACAAAGTTTTTCTTCGGCATTTTAGCTTGATCAACACATAACTTTAGAATTAAACGCTCTTGAACACGTACGCGATCCATCATGGTGCGCATGCTTTTTACTAAGCGATCAAACTGTTTAGGAATTAAACGGAATTCTTTAAAGAGTTCGCCGATGACAAATAAAGCACCAATGGCTTCAGGGTGGTCACGACCTTTCTTTTCAATTACCGCTAAGCCTTTTTCATAAGACTCACGTAATTGAGTGAACTTTTCTTTAGCTTCTTCAGGACATGGACCTTTTGGGCCTTCCTCTTCTTCTTCGTTGTCACCGTCATCATCTTCGTCTTCAAGTTCTTCTTCTGATAACTCAGAACCTACGTGAGTAGCAGTAGGCGCTACGTCATCGTCATCTGGGTTAACGAAACCTGCAATGATGTCAGTTAAGCGAAGTTCATCCGCTTCATACTTATCAAATTGTTCAAGAATCATCGCAATAGCTTGCGGGTATTCTGAAACAGAACTTTGAACCGTATTAATGCCTTCTTCAATACGTTTTGCGATGACGATTTCGCCTTCGCGGGTCAATAGCTCAACAGTACCCATTTCACGCATGTACATACGTACTGGGTCTGTAGTACGACCTAATTCACTCTCTACCGTAGCAAGTGCAGCTGCTGCTTCTTCTGCTGCATCTTCATCGGTGTTGTCCTCAGACATCATAATGTCATCGGCATCTGGCGCTTGTTCGTAAACGCGGATGCCCATGTCATTTATCATCTGGACAATATCTTCAATCTGATCTGAATCGACCATGTCAGCTGGCAAGTGGTCATTGACTTCAGCGTAGGTTAAGTAACCTTGCTCTTTACCTTTAGCAAGCAACAATTTAAGTTGCGACTGCGGAGTATGCTCCATAGATATCATCCAAGTTGGGGAAACTGAAATAACGACTGGACACCTGCCGAAGCATAAGTGTCAAGCAAATCGTCAATTATAGCTGTATGAACTAAAGTACGCTAGTCCATGACATTGCTTAACTGAACATTTTTAAAATAAAAAATGCAATTATGCGATGCCTTTCATTATCGAAATAAGCTTCGTTAGCTGAATTTTTTCAGCTTTCGTTAGAGTTTGTTTAAGACTCAATTCCTGATAACGCTGTTCAATATATTGATTGTTCAACCAAATCAGGGTTTGTTTAAACTCTTGAACTAAGTTCTCATCCGCCACTTGGTGGTCCCATTGGGCCAATTTAATCAAGGCACTCTTTTGCTCGTGCTCTCGATATATCTCAAGTAGTTGTGCGCTGTTAAACTGTTGTTCGCGAGTTAAATTTAACAAATCAATTAGCAAGTCAATGCCAGCAATTTGTAAGTGGGCTAAAGCAGGTTGGGCAGCTAAGCCGTAACCTAAATCAGGTCGTTGCACTAACAAAGCAATGGCTAATCGCAATGGTGTACCGCGCCCTTGTAAGCCCTTTTTATTCATAGGCTGTTGCTGTTTTACGGCAAAACCTAATTTTTTCTTTAGATCGTCTGCGCTGTTCATACCAATTTTATGCGCAAGATTCTCTAATAATAAATTCTGTAAAACGGTATCTTGTACTCGTTCAATCAGTGCCATAGCTTCTTTAGCCAGTGCACTTTTATCTGTGCCGTATTGGCTGGTTAATGTCTCAAATAAGAATGCGGGTAAATCAAGCGCATCGAGCATTAACTTTTCAAAGCCTTCTTTACCGACTTGGCGAACCATCGTATCTGGATCTTCACCTTGTGGTAAAAACATAAATCTAACGACATCACCAGGCTTAAGTAATGGCAGAGCGGTTTCTAAAGCGCGCCAAGCGGCTTTCTTACCCGCTTTATCGCCGTCATAACAACAAATCACTTCTTTTGCACTACGCACTAACAACTGAAATTGTTCAGCTGTTGTTGCTGTGCCAAGTGATGCAACGGCATAATCAACGTCAAATTGGGCTAATGCAACGACATCCATATAACCTTCAACAATCAATACTTGCTGCGGGTCTCTATGTCTTTGCTTGAGTTCATATAAGCCGTAAAGCTCATTACCCTTATGAAATATGGGCGTTTCTGGCGAATTCAAGTACTTCGGTGTGCCATCGCCTAAAACTCGACCACCAAAGCCAACTACACGACCTCGACGGTCACGAATGGGAAACATTAATCGATCGCGAAAGCGGTCGTAACGTTTTCCGTTATCGTTGGCAATCAACATGCCTGCAGTCAGTAATTTGTCTTGTGCTGACTGATTTTGGCGATAGCGACTTAATAGTCCATCCCAACCGTCAGGCGCAAAACCAATCCCAAAGTACTCAACCACAGTGGATGAAAGCCCTCTGAAATCTAAATAATCTAATACTTTTTGTTTGTCTGAGTGCTGACGTAACTGACTTTGATAAAAGAGATTCGCTTCTTCCATCAATTGGTATAAGTCGCGGCTCAAACCTTGATCTTTTTTAGGACCAGTACCTTGTTCTCTGGGTACATCTAATCCTAATTTACCTGCGAGTTCTTCGATGGCATCAACAAATTCCAGCCTATCGTATTCCATAATGAAATCGATGGCGTTGCCATGAGCACCACAACCAAAGCAGTGATAAAACTGTTTATCTCGACTGACAGTAAAAGAAGGTGATTTTTCGCTATGAAAAGGACAACATGCAGAGTGATTTTTCCCTGCTTTTTTCAAAGGTACACGATGATCAATTAGATCAACAATGTCGGTGCGAGCTATAAGCTCATTGATAAAGTCACGAGGTATCGCCATTTATGCTATAGGTCTCGCATTACCAAGTAGATAAAACAAACAAGCCGCGCAAGATGCACGGCTTATTCAACACTAAAATGTTATTAGTTTAATTTAGCACGAATTTGGCTGCCAATGGCACCCATATCTGCACGTCCTTGAACCTTAGATTTTAATGCTCCCATTACTTTGCCCATATCCGCCATGGTTGATGCGCCTACCTGTGAGATAGCTTCATCAATGATTGCGGCAACTTCTTCTTCTGTTAAAGGAGAAGGCAAGAAAGTTTCAATAACTTGAATCTCTGCTGCTTCAGTTGCTGCTAACTCCGGGCGACCTGCTGACTCATATTGAGTAATAGAATCGCGACGTTGTTTCACCATTTTGGTTAAAACGGCTATTGTCTGTTCATCAGTCAGAGTTTCGCGGGTATCCACTTCAATCTGTTTAACGGCAGACAATGCCATACGAATAGTCCCCAAACGTGCCTTATCTTTGGCACGCATGGCTTCTTTCATCTGGTCTTTTAGCTGTTCAACTAGGCTCATAATGAGATTAGTATAAACGTACGCGACGTGCGTTTTCGCGAGAAAGCTTCTTAGCTAGACGCTTAACAGCGGCAGCTTTTGCGCGCTTACGTGCAGAAGTTGGCTTCTCGTAGAATTCACGAGCGCGAACATCAGCTAAGATACCTGCTTTTTCACAAGAGCGCTTGAAACGACGAAGAGCTACGTCGAATGGTTCGTTTTCACGTACTTTAATTATTGGCATACGCCATCACCCCTTAGGTGTAGTTAATTTGGCACTACCAGTAAAGGTAGATTAACCAAGGCTATTTAATAAAATGGTGCGGAATTCTACACCGAGATATGTGCTTTTGTAAACCCCCTTTGTTACTGAGTTTGCGTAATTCGCTTGTCATATTTTTGCAGATAGTTGAGCTTTACTGGAATAACGCTGCATCAACAGGTAGAATTGCCGCCCTTACAATTTTAGGAATATGAGCTGCTATGCGGGTTTTAGGTATTGAAACGTCTTGTGATGAAACAGGTATTGCTGTCTTTGATGATGAGCAAGGATTGTTGTCACATGCTTTATATAGTCAAGTAAAGTTACATGCTGATTATGGCGGCGTAGTACCAGAACTAGCCTCACGTGATCATGTTCGCAAAATTGTGCCACTGATTAAACAAGCGTTAAAAGAAGCTAATTCTTCAGTGGATGACATTGATGGCATTGCTTTCACAAAAGGCCCAGGCTTAATCGGTGCTTTACTGGTTGGTGCATGTGTTGGTCGTTCTTTAGCTTATTCATGGGATAAACCTGCAATTGGGGTTCATCATATGGAAGGCCATCTACTCGCGCCTATGCTTGAAGATGATGCACCAGAATTTCCATTTTTGGCTTTATTGGTTTCTGGCGGTCACTCAATGTTAGTTAAAGTTGATGGTATCGGACAATACGAAGTGTTAGGTGAGTCGGTTGATGATGCAGCCGGAGAAGCGTTTGATAAAACAGCCAAATTGATGGGCCTAGATTACCCTGGTGGTCCAAGACTTGCCAAGCTTGCTTCGAAAGGTGTGGAGGCAGGTTACAAATTCCCAAGACCCATGACAGATAAACCTGGGCTGAACTTTAGCTTTTCTGGTTTAAAAACATTTACTGCCAATACTATTGCAGCTGAACCTGATGATGAACAAACTCGGGCTAACATTGCTCGCGCTTTTGAAGAAGCTGTGGTTGATACGCTCGCGATTAAGTGTAAACGTGCATTAAAGCTGACGGGTTATAACCGTCTTGTCGTTGCAGGTGGAGTGAGCGCTAATAGCCGCTTAAGAGAAAACCTTGCTGAAATGATGCAACAGCTCAATGGTGAGGTGTTCTATCCACGTGGTGAGTTCTGTACAGACAATGGTGCGATGATTGCTTATGCTGGCCTACAGCGTTTAAAAGCTGGTCAGACAGAAGACTTAGAAGTTAAAGGGCAGCCGCGCTGGCCACTCGATACGTTAGAAGCCGTGTAAAAGAATAAGCATTCTAATAATAAAAAACCTAAGCCATGGCTTAGGTTTTTTAGTTTTAAAACTTAACATTTTCAAGTTAGCACTTGGTTTAAGTGAAAGCTTGATTAGCTTTGCTCGTTGTTCGCTTTCTTTTTTCGCGACAACTTGCTTTCTTCGCCAATTCTTAAGCGCTTAATGTTGTCTTTGTGTCTGATGACAATTAACAGTGACAGCATCGCAACAGGGATGATAAATCGATCATCTAGCCACCATGTATACACAGGTGCGAGCATTGCGGTGAGAATCGCAGCAAGGGATGAATAACGTGTCAGTAATACAAACACAATCCAAGTTGCGATGAGTGATAATGCTAAATCACCACCAATAGGGGCCATTGCACCAAATGCCGTTGCAACGCCTTTACCACCCTGGAAATTAAAGAAGATAGGGAAGATATGCCCAAGACAAGCTGCGATAGCAATTAAGCCCAGCGATACAGCATCTTGCCCTAATAAATAACTGAAATAACTCGGCGCAGCGCCTTTTAGCATGTCAAAAAATAACACTAATGCAGCTGAACTGGCGCCTCCAATTCTCAGCACATTGGTTGCACCTGGATTTCCTGAGCCTTCTGTACGCGGATCTGGCAACCCTCGTAATTTGCATACAAGAATAGCGCTTGAAATTGAACCGGCTAAGTAGGCGGTTATAATCATCAAAATAGTGATTGTAACAGCGCTCAAATTGGTTTCCTTACTCGTCTTAGGGTATTATCGCCCATTAATTAATTTCACTTGAGATTAATTGTAATTACAGGGTTAATAAGCACTTTTGAATCGTGAGATGTTCCTTAGTGCAGCCGCTATCCTACTGCTTAAATTGCTCAGGAAAAAGGCTAAAACTATAATAACCGCTATTTGATGTCATTTTCAGCCTTTTAAGTTGAAATATTTTGGGTAAGACGTGTAAAGCATGGAGTTCACATGGACAAAGTTTTAATTCGCGAGCTAAAAGTCGAAACGGTAATTGGTATTTATGAATGGGAAAAGCAAATTCATCAAACCTTGCTCATCGACTTAGATATGGCATGGGATAATAAGCTTGCAGCAGCGTCTGATGATTACCAATATGCGCTTTGTTATGAAACCGTTTCGAATCGATTGACTGCATTGATTACAGAAAAGCCGATAGAACTCATAGAGACCGTAGCTGAAATGACAGCCCAATGTTTGATGTCTGAATTTAATGTTTTATGGGTTAAAGTCGCAGTTATGAAACCCGGTGCAGTGCCAACGGCTAAATCAGTTGGCGTTGTTATTGAACGCGGTCATATATAAATCACATTTTATTGACAGCTTTCATGCTGAAATTAATTAATTTTTCATAATTGCTCTGTATATTACCGGATGAGTTAATGGCACGTATTTATATCAGTTTGGGAACGAACATTGATCCTGTAGAGCATATGCAGTCGGGGTTAGTGGATTTACATGAACATTTTGGTGATTTAACCTTATCGAGAATGTTTGAAAGTGAAGCGGTTGGTTTTCAAGGTACAAATTTCTTAAATATGGTAGCAGCAGCAGATACTGATATGAGTATTGCTGATGTTGTTGCCACATTTAAGGGAATTGAGAAACAAAATGGACGTATTAGAGGCGAAAAAAAGTTTAGCCCTCGAAGTTTGGATATAGATTTACTGCTTTACGATGATGAAGTCTGTCATCAGCCGATTGAGTTACCTCGTGGTGAGATCCTTTATAATGCGTTTGTATTATGGCCCTTAGCTGAGATAGCTCCTATGCTGACGCATCCTATCACTCAACAGTCGTATCAATACCTTTGGGAACACTATGATAAATCGAGCCAACATATTTGGCCGATTGAGTTTGAATTTCCCGTGCTTGTTTCTCGTTAAGCTTGGGTGTTTTTAGTGTTAGTGAGTGATGCATTCACAATTCATCAATTAGTCAGTTTTATCAAAATTTTATTTTAAAGGAACATCATGGAAACGCTTCAGATTATCTTTTTAGCGCTTATTCAAGGGCTAACAGAGTTTTTACCCATTTCAAGCTCTGCGCATTTAATTTTACCTTCGCAAATTTTAGGTTGGGAAGATCAAGGTTTATTTTTTGATGTTGCCGTACACATTGGTTCGTTGCTTGCTGTAGTGATCTACTTTAGAACCGAAATATGGGCGATGTTAACGGCTTGGATTGCGAGTATTTTTAAAGGCGTTCATACCCAAGATAGTAAATTAGCTTGGTGGATTATTTTAGCAACCTTACCTGCGGTATTCTTTGGCTTTATGGCGAAAGACTTAATTGAAACCTATTTACGTGGTCCTGGTGTTATTGCTATTACAACCGTTATCTTCGGCTTAATGTTGTGGGTAGGTGATAAAATGGCTCGTAATGAATTAACTGAGTATCAAACCGGCTGGCGTAAAGCATTGTTGATTGGTTTTGCACAGGCGATGGCAATTATTCCAGGTACGTCTCGTTCTGGTATTACTATAACAGCCGCATTAATGCTTGGGCTAAACCGAGAAGCTGCAGCACGTTTTTCATTTTTAATGTCGATTCCTGTGATCCTAGGCGCAGCAATATTAATGAGCAAAGATGCTATCGCAGGTGACTTAGTCATGGACTACACTGAGTTGTTATTAGGTGTCGCTGTGTCATTTGTTGCGGCTTATACCTGTATTTTCTTCTTTTTGAAAATCATTAGTAAAATCGGTATGACACCATTTGTATTGTATCGCTTAATGTTAGGCGCTGTATTATGTGGGTTTATTTTCCTGTAAAATAATCCAATTCGTCTAAATAAGAAAACGGGTATTGTTACCCGTTTTTTATTCTCTTAATTTCAGCAAATTGACCCATTTTTTATCTCAAAGGAAGCTTGCCCGTTATGAACTCAATTTTGATATGTCCAACATGCGCTGCTAAGTTGAATTTCCACGAGTCATCATCGGGTTATTATTGTGATAACAAACATCATATTGATAAGAACTCGCAAGGTTATTGGTCGTTTGTGACTTCAACTAAATTTAAAGGCTCAAGCGATACACGCCAGCAGTTACGCTCAAAACGCTTTTTAATGACATCAGGTATTTTTTCGCCTTTAGTCGAGCAATTGTCAGCGGCATTTAACTTAGCTGTAAAAGACAAAACCCATGTTAACCATCTCAATTACCAATGTGCTGATGGCTTTTACTTACGCGCGCTTGTTCAAGGGACAGATAACTCATCTGTAACCCATTGGGGCGTATCAGAAGCTGAAAATGCACTGTTTGCTGCCAGTAAAGACAGTACACCTGCTAACTTATTGCTTAGCCCTTTCAAGAAGTTGCCATTTGCAAATGAGTCACTGGATGTGATCACCCTGTTTGATGCACAACTAAAAGGCAAAGAGTGCTTAAGAACACTTAAAAAAGATGGGGTGTTATTGTTATTAGTACCAGCTCCAAGGCATTTATGGCAGCTAAAGCAAAAAGTGTATGAAAATTTATCTGAAAAGCCGCAACAGCTAAACCTACCTAAAGATGTCGAGTTAGTTTCATCGATGCCAATCACGTTTGCTGCTGATGTAACTGGTGAACAAGCGATAACATTATTAGACATGAATAACCTTAGCTGGCGAATTAATGATGAGCTAAAGCATGATATAAAGCAGAAAACCATCGAAGCGTTGGAATTTGATTATTTATTGCTGACTGCAAAAGTAAAATAGCTGTCTGGTTAGCACTGAACTATTTACCGTTTAATACCCGCACTTTGTATTACGTGCCTATAAATATTAGTCCGAGGTTATTTATTCCTAGGCTGTTTTTATCAGGGTATTTTTCAGGGGTATTTTATCAGGGGTATTATAATCAGGGTTATTTCAAGGTTATTCATTTGGTAGCGATTAACCTGACGGCTTTTAAAGTCATGACATTTAATGTGGAACATAGGGATAACGCTATTTCACTTGTTTAGAATGATGCATTCTAGAGTGAAGGTAAAAGTGTGATGATTTTTACATAGTCAGACTATTAGCAAAGCATTAGATAAACTTTTGTTCTCAGGCAATGAAATTAAGTGAGCATAAGCGATAGGTCGAAAAGACTTTATGGTGAGTGCGAAAGGGTAGGGATTAATTTATTAAACGCCAGAAACAATTAAGGCTTGAAATGGTAATTGACGAAACGTCTTATTACTATTATCAAGCCCTAATAATCAACCTATATAAATAAGCTAATTTTCATGTATTCTTACTTTTTGTAAGAAGAAGCCATGTTGTCGATACGGTCGTTAGCACGAGATGCTTCAGCTTGAGCGTCCATAGCTGCAGCTTTAGTATCTTTAACATCAGCAGCAAGTTTGCTTTGATCTGATTTTAGTGAACTAACTTCAGCAGATAGTTGATCTACTTTGTTACCTAGGTTAGCAACACTTTCTTCTAGAGCAGTAGTGTTTGCACAGCCACCTAAAAGAGCAGTCATAGCAACACCAGCAATCATTAGTACTTTCTTGTTCATGGAAAATCCCTTCATTATAGGTTGTAATAAATTGCTGAAGCATATTGCCCAGCAGCGCTTTAATTATGTCACAGCTTTTAGAATTTGCTATACCAAAAACTAATAAATATGACAAAAATCAACGTAAATCTAATAGATTGGAGCATATTCTTCGATTATTTCACCAATATTTCATCAAAGAGGTGTTTATTTATTAGCCTGATATTTTTTCAGTTTCCTAATCATAAGGTATTAGTTTGTACAAATAATGACAAGGTTGATTTTTAGTACTCAAGTATTAATGGATTATAATTGTTTCAATGATTGCTTATATTGGTTTATTGCTTCAACTCTGCGGTTTGATAACTGCAGTTTTATTTCTGCACCTCTAAACCCTTCAGATATTATTTGTTGCACATCTATATCTTTGGCAAGTTGATAGCAGTGGGTTAAATATTCACTTTGTGGATATTCAGCTGCTTCAAATCCTGTTCTGCCAAGGATGTCTGCGTGACAGCAAATAAGCAAGTCATCTAAACGTTGAGGTTTTCGCCATACATCTGCTTTATCGAAAATCTTTATAATCGTTTCAGCTCTTAATTCTTGGGCATTATGAATGTTTTGATGTTGGTCGCTACACAATAAAGACAACTCTTTGTACTCGTTTGGTACTTTTATCCGCTGACATAGCTTTTTAATCACGGGTAAGCCTTTTTGACCATGACCATGATGTTTTGGCCACTGCTCTTTTGGCGTGATAGCTTTACCTAAGTCGTGCACCAAAGCAGCAAAGCGGATGGTTTTTTTACCTGTTAATTGTGCCGCAGACTGCAGTACCATCATAGTGTGGACGCCGGTATCGATTTCAGGGTGCCACTTTTCAGGTTGTGGCACACCAAATAGCGCATCAATTTCAGGAAACAGCACTTTTAAAGCGCCACATTTACGTAACTGTAGGAAAAACACCTCTGGGTGCTCTGTACTTAGGGCTTTATCAAGCTCTTGCCAGACTCTTTCTGGCGTCAGGTAATCTAGCTCACCTGACTCACTTATGTGTCTCATCAGTTCAATGGTTTCATCTGCGATTTCAAATCCGAGATGGGCAAATCTAGCCGCAAAACGAGCGACTCGCAATACTCTTAAAGGATCTTCAATAAAGGCATCAGACACATGACGCAGGATACGATTCTCAAGGTCTTGTTGGCCTTTGTACGGGTCGAAGATTTGGCCGTTATCATCTTTAGCCATTGCATTGATAGTTAAGTCCCGTCTAAGTAGGTCTTGCTCTAATGTCACATTTTTATTTGCTTCACAGCTAAATCCACCATAGCCTTGACCGCTTTTTCTTTCTGTACGAGCAAGTGCATACTCTTGTTGTGTCTTAGGGTGTAAAAATACCGGAAAATCCCTACCAACTTGGCTGAAGCCTAAATCAAACATCTCTTCTACAGAGCCACCCACCACAACATAATCTTTATCTTTTATGGGCAAGGATAAAAGCTGATCTCGAACTGCGCCGCCCACTAAATAGATTTCCATAAACGTCTTTACCCTGATTAAATTAACTCATCACAGTTTATCATTCGGCATTAATCTAGAATGCCTTGTGTAAACACAGTTTAAATTGTGCATTATTAATGTAAATCTTAGCACGACTAACATTTCTGCTGCTAAATTTTGACAAGCACTACAGCAAGCTATAACTTGAGCCGTCAGTTTTAAATAAGGATTTTTGGCCAGATGTATAAAGCATTTTATGGATTGAATGATAATCCATTTTCAATCGCGCCCAACCCGCATTATTTATTTCTCAGTGATCGTCACCGAGAAGCATTAGCTCACTTAACTTATGGTTTAGGAGAAACGGGTGGCTTTGTATTATTAACTGGTGAAGTCGGTACAGGTAAAACTACAGTATCACGTTGTTTATTAAAACAATTACCAGATAATACTGACACTGCTTTTATTCTCAATCCTTCTTTAACTGAACAAGAGTTATTAGCAACGCTTTGTGATGAGCTAAAGATTCAATATGGTGAAGACCCATCGATTAAGCAGCTAACTGATTTAATTAGCCAGTACTTGTTGAATAATCATCAAAATGACCGTAATACCGTGCTTATTATTGATGAAGCCCAACATCTTCGTCCTGAGGTGTTAGAGCAACTTCGATTATTGACCAACTTAGAAACTGATACTAAAAAATTGCTCCAAGTGATTTTAATTGGTCAACCTGAATTGCAGCAGTTGCTCAAACGTCAAGAATTAAGGCAGCTAGCACAACGTATTACAGCTCGTTACCATTTGTTGCCGCTAACAGTTGAAGAAATTCAATTGTATGTTCAACATCGCCTACAGGTTGCTGGCCGGTTCGAGCCGTTATTCACTAAAAAGGCCTGTAAAGCGCTACATAAATTCAGTGGTGGTATTCCAAGATTGACCAACCTTTTGTGTGAACGAGCATTAATGGCGGGTTATGGCCAATCTAAAGTGCCGATTGATCACCACATGATTAAGCAAGCAGCAGCAGAAGTCTTAGGTGATATTCCTGTTGAAAGCAGCAATAAATGGCCAATGGCGATAGCGGCTTCGTTAGTTGTGGCTTTCGGTGTGTCATTTTATTTATTCCTGCCTGAATCACAAACTGAACCCCAAACTACACCAAGTGCAACAACAAACTCATCAGTTCAACAAGAACAGAAAAAAACACAGGCTCCATCAAATGGTAGTCAAAGTATTGTTCGCTCAGCGATGGCACAAAGTCGCAGTATTGATAATGCCTTTGCAGGCCTGTTTGCACTTTGGGATAAGCAACCTATTATTGGTTTAACAGCGTGTCAGGCGGCGAAACAGCAAGGTTTACAGTGCCATCAACAGCAAGGTAATTGGAATAGCATTGCACGTTTAAATTACCCTGCTGTTGTTTACCTTGAAGATCAGCAAGCCAATCAGTTTTACGGTGTGGTTGTTGCTCGAGAAGGTGAACAAATCTTACTCCAGTTGAGTGAGCAGCAATTATGGGTGAATAAAGATTGGTTTAATCGCCACTTTAGCGGCACGTTTGAATTACTTTGGAAAGCATCTGGTGATATTCCAAGAGAGATTAGCCGTACTTCTAACTTGTCTCAAATTCAATGGTTAGAAACAAGCTTAGCTATTATTAGTCAACGAGCACCTAGACTGGTTAATTCTTTTGATAATAATTTAGAGCAGGAACTAATGGCCTTTCAGCGTCAACATGGTCTTAAATCAGATGGCATTGCCGGTAATCAAACCTTAGTACAAATTAATTTATACCTTAATCAACAAGGCCCTAGATTAAGTCGTCAAGCAGGTCGTAGCTAATGTCTATATTGCTAGATGCGGTGACAAAAGAAAAACAACAGCAAATGGGGGAGCTCCCTGATGCTGTGTTAACACCTAGAGCGAATTATCAGCATGTGAATGGTCAACGCCCTTGGCTTAAGTATGTGCTGTTAGCTGTGGTTATTGCGCTAGGTATCGCTTCAGCTTGGGGCTTGTCTAAACTTATTGTGCCAACGAGCAATATAGGTCAAGCGAAAGAGACGCAAAATAATACAGGCAACGAGCAGACTCAAACTAGTCAAAGCCAATCAATGACTCCTGCTAGTCGTTCTTCAGAGACGCAAAGTGAAGTTCGTATCGCCAATAAAGTTGCACTGCCTATCGCTAAATCCTTATCGCAAGTGAATGGGACAACACAATATGTATCCCGCAGCAGTCAGCCGGCGACGAATGAAACAACCTATGATTATCGACTGAGCAATCAAGGTGGCGAAATGACACCAAGTCAGTACAGTGGGCAATCTAGTCAGCAATATCAAACAGAACCTAAACAGCAGTCTCAAGCAGATAATAGACAAACAGCACCTGCGAAAAATCAATCCGTTAGCCGAAATATTGACGCTGAAGCAAGTGGTGCTAATCAGCTAACAGCTGCTGAGTTACAGGCTTTATATGGCGATGATGCGATTATATTAGGCGCTAACTCTAACTATAAAAAAACGTCAGATCTTGATGCTCTGCGGATGAAAGTGAGTGCGGCGGCAAGTGATGTCAATTATGAACAGCAAAGCCAAACGGTTTCAAACATTGATGCAAGTAACTCAACTGCAGATGATGCGAGTAATGCGAATAACTTAATGGCTGCCTTTGAAGCTGCGCTAAAAGAAGTAGAGTATGAAAGCTCTGCTAATGCACCTGTTACAGAAGAAAAGCTTGATCCTATTCCTACCACTAGCAAAGATGAAATCCCATCTTATGGTCAACTGCCTGCAAGTGTGCAGTTACGGGTCCCTGAATTTAATATTCAGGCACATGTGTACTCATCAGCTGCTGAAAACCGTTGGTTGAATGTTGATGGTGAAGAACTGCAAGAAGGGGATAGCATTCAGGGTAGTCTCAATATCATAGAAATAAGGCCACGAGATGTGGTGCTAGAAATTGATGGCGAAAAATTTAAAGTACCCGCGATATAAATCACTTAGTTTTTGATGACTATTTAGCAATATAAAAGGCGCCGATAGCGCCTTTTTTTATATGCAAATTATGCGCTTTAAGTGTTGCAGTCATTTGATTTTAACTGTGTTCAACCTAAAGATTGAACAGTTGATTTAGTATTAGCAGCAATCAAACGATCAATAAAAAAGGACTGGCCTGAGCCAGTCCTTTATCAAGTCTCTAAAGTGCTATCTTAGATAGCTAACTTGTAAGTACTTAAAGTGCTTTTAAAGCAGCAAATGCTTTATCTGCAGCTACAAGGGTTAACTCAAGTTCTTCTTCACCGTGAGCCATTGATAAGAAGCCTGCTTCATAAGCGCTTGGCGCTAAGTAAACACCTTCATCTAGCATTAAGTGGTAGAAGTGACGGAAGTGATCCATGTTGCACTGTGTTACTTGGTCAAAACTGGTGATTGGGTTAGTGTCTTCAGTGAAGAAGAAACCGAACATGCCGCCCACTTGGTTAATGCTCAATGGGATACCGTGCTTATCAGCTGCAGCCTTGAAACCTTCAGCAATGCGCTTAGTTTTAGCATTTAGCTCTTCGTAAAGGCCTGGTTGGCATAAGGCGTCCATTTGCGCTAAACCTGCAGTCATTGCAATTGGGTTACCCGATAAAGTACCTGCTTGGTAAACTGGACCTGTTGGTGCGATGAATTGCATCACGTCTTTACGACCACCGAAAGCGCCCACTGGCATGCCGCCACCGATCACTTTACCTAAGGTTGTTAGGTCTGGTTTAACGTTGTAATGACCTTGCGCACCGCTTTTAGATACACGGAAACCTGTCATCACTTCATCAATGATCATTAACGCACCGAACTCATCACAGATAGTACGCAGGCCTTCAAGGAAACCTTCAACTGGTGGGATACAGTTCATGTTGCCTGCAACAGGCTCAAGAATGATACAAGAGATAGCTTCTGGATGCTCTGCGAAGATAGCACGTACTGAATCAAGGTCGTTATAAACCGCAGTCAGGGTGTGTTTTGCGAAATCTTCAGGGATACCAGGAGAGCTAGGTTGACCCAGTGTTAATGCACCTGAACCTGCTTTAACCAATAAACAGTCAGCATGGCCGTGGTAACAACCTTCAAACTTTAAGATTTTGTCACGGTTAGTAAAACCACGAGCCAAACGGATTGCGCTCATTGTCGCTTCAGTACCTGAACTCACCATACGAACCTGTTCGATTGATGGCACCATTTCGATGACTTTTTCAGCCATTGTCACTTCAAGTTCAGTTGGCGCACCAAATGATAAACCGTTCTCAACCGCTTCTAATACTGCTTGACGAATTTGCGGATTGTTGTGACCTAAAATCATCGGGCCCCAAGAACCAACATAATCGATATATTTTTTGCCATCAGCATCGTAAATATAAGCACCATCGGCTTTTTCGATGAATAGTGGTGAACCACCAACACCGTTAAAGGCACGAACTGGTGAGTTAACGCCACCAGGGATGGTTTGTTTTGCTTGTTCAAAAAGCGCTTCTGAGCGGGTCATGTGAAATCCTTCTAAAAATCGTTAGCTGACTATCTATCAGCCTTTCGTGAATACCAATTAACAGGGCACTCATGCTGTTGTAGCTGGTTTTCAACACCAAGCGTCAACGCAAAAAGAGCCATTCGAATAAGTAAGCCATTATCTGCCTGTCTGAAAATAGCAAGGCTAGGATGACTATTTAAATCATTATCTAATTCATTTGCTGCCGCACGTGAATCTCGTGGTAATGGATGCATAATCACAGTATTAGATTTACAGTGTTTGGTATAAATACTGTGGTTTAACCTAAACTTGCCACGATATTTGTCCGCTTCATCTTGTGATGCGAATCGTTCTTCCTGAATGCGAGTCAGATAGAGTATATCAGCTTGATGTAAATTACCTTCTAACTGATCTGTTATTGTGATCTTATGACCAGCATTTTCAATGTCATTGATCACATAGTCAGGCATTGCTAAGTCAGATGGTGAAATTAGTGTAAATTGAATACCTTTATACATACACAATAAACGTGACAACGAATGGACAGTGCGCCCATGTTTTAAGTCGCCTACCATCGCGATATGCATGCCGCTAATGTCTTGTCCGTGGTGACTTAACTCTTTTTGAATAGTAAATAAATCCAATAAAGCTTGTGTCGGGTGCTCGTTAGCACCATCACCACCATTAATGACTGGGACGCGGCTGCCTTCAGCAAACTCTTTTACCGAATAAGCCTCTGGGTGGCGCATGGCAATAACATCCGAGTATGTCGATAACACGCGAGCGGTGTCGTATAAAGACTCGCCCTTTGATAGTGATGATGAACCCATGCCGACTGTTTCTCTGACATTGCCGCCGAGTAGGTTAAAAGCACAACCGAAGCTGACTCGAGTACGAGTACTGGGTTCAAAAAAGAGATTACCTAAAATGGCACCGTCAAGCACCTTGGTGCGTTTTTCGCGCAGCGCATAAGGCGTCATATCTTCGGCAACATTAAAAATGGTGTTAATAGCATCAAGATCCAGTTGATTAACTGAAAGGATGTGAGAACCGCTAAACTGTGTCATCAGCCTGATTTCCAATTATTAGGAGAGTAAATAAGGGCTATTTACCCTGTGGTTATGTAGGGTGGCTGAGGCGAGATTTTAACAGAGAGTGAACGAATATTAAATCTCGCTAATGATTATTTACCGCTTTTTAGACATAACACTGATTAGCGAAATAAGAACAATAGTTCACTCCCTGAATCTGGAGGAATTCAGTGGGGGGTTCTTTGTTTAAATTAGACTTGTCCTGAACGGATCTCTTGCCATAAATTAGCCCAGCTAATAACACCGACAATATTATTAGTATTTCCGCGATATATATACACTTCACCACGCCGTTTGATGGCTAATAGTTCGTAGACTTCATTTAAAGTGGCAGTGTCAGAAAAGCCTTCCATTTTATGTCGGGAAAGTGTCGTAGAATCTTCAATTGATTGCATTTCGATACTGAGCATTTCTATTTGTGCCTCAGCATTACGAACGAGCACGGGCCTACCTTCTGCACGCTTCATTACTTCAAGGAGTAAAGCATCGTTATCATTTACGATAACAAAGCGTTTATCCATGATTGCTCGTACACCTTTCTTTTGTAGACCTTGATTTACAGGCGGTACTTTGTAGCCTAACCCCATAATGTCTAACTGTTTTAAAAATACCGAACTGGTATTAAAACCTTGGTAGGCGATGAGAAATGCAGGAATGGTGACAAACATAGCAGGTAAGATAATAGCGGCATCATTGGTGAGCTCAAGAAGCGCAACCAATGCGGCTAAAGGCGCACTTAGGCAAACACCCATCATCGCAGTCATACCGATGACAGTATATAAACCTACATATGGCGCGATAGAGGGGAAAAACATCGCACTGACAAGGGCTAAAATTGCGCCAATCAATGCACCAATGCCATAAAGTGGACCGATTAGCCCACCAGGAATACCAAAACCAATGGCTGCAATAGTGGCGATGATTTTTGCAATTAATAGCGCGAAAAGAAACATTAAGCTTGGGTTGTCTATGATGGTTGCTTGAATCGCTAAATCACCGGCACCTAACGCTTGAGGTAAAAATAAACCGATTAAGGTGGTAACGCTTGCCGCGATCATGAGTCGATAAATCAAAGGCCAATGCTGGCCAATAGCAGTCATTTTTAATAATGAATGATTGAAACCAGCAGCTGCACAACCTAAGACAATGCCACCAATGGCCAGAATGGGATAATGATCCAATGGAATTCGGGTGACAGTGATTAAGTCATATTCGTGGATATTGCCGAACACTAATTGGCTAGAGAGTGCACCGCAAATGGCCGATAGCATTATCGGGAAAAAGTAATGAATTTTGTACTCACGAACAATCACTTCAAATACAAACAGTACAGCGGCAAGTGGCGCATTAAAGACCGCTGCAATGCCAGCAGCGATACCGCTCGCACACATAATACGCACACTATTATCAGGTAACTTAAATTTTTCCGCGAAATAGCTCGCGCTAACCGCTCCTAAGTGAATGGCCGGTCCTTCTTTACCAACTGAGAAATTTGCGATTAACGCGATCAGCGCCTGAAAAAACTGTCCAGGTGCTGATTGCAGTGGGATTTTGCCGTAATGGAGTTTGAAACGGTGCATGACGTAGGCGATACCCATACGGCGATATCGCTTAGAGCCGAGACCTGCCACCAGCCAAATAAGCAATGCACCTACAATAGGCAAATATGTACGCCAATCGGTAACGGTGCTAGAAAAGTCGGTGGCTTCAGGCACTGTGTAGACTTGCGCCCAACTGAGCAACAAACGAAATAAGATGATGACACTAGAGGCAATAATGGCAAATAGTAGGGCTAATCCACAAAGTTGCACACTTATCTTCGACTGAGAAAGCTTATCTCTCAATTCATTACGAAGATATTTGCGTGTTGCAGCTTTGGCGTGAATAATAGCGGCTTTATTTCTTTTGATTTGCACTGTATTGCCTAAGATCCTTTATGGGCGATTCGTTGTCATTGTATTTTATTAAAGGCTTGTTACCTAATGCTAAATTATCATCGCTTGCTTGACCGCTTGCAAGTTCAAGAACGCAAATTTCGTTCATCAGGTTTATATTTATCTGCGTTAATCATTATCAGTTTTATTGTTGGCGTTCTTAGCCATACTATTTTTATATCTGAAGTTGTTGAGCCGCAGCATGAAGCAGTAGAAATTACAGCGCTAAAAACCGAGCTTAGGCAGCAGTCTCATGTCGTTTCTCGTCTTGATATTGCCCTTTCGATTGAAAAGGAAGCTAATGTGAATATGAAACAAATGTTTTCTAAGCAAATACAGCAACAAAAAACACTTGAACAAGAATTAGCTTTTTATCGCAGCCTAGTCTCACCAGAGAAAGAAGTTGATGGTGTGGCAATACATGGACTTGAACTTTCTAAAGGCTTATTGCCAAACAGTTATCAAATGCGCTTAATTTTAACCCAATTACAAAAGCGTAAGAATAGCGTTAAAGGCGTTGCCGACATTGTTTTGGTGGGTGTGCAAGGCGAAAAGCAAGTTGAAATCTCGTTAAGTGATTTAGATATTGAGACATTTAAATTTGGCTTTCGTTATTTTCAAATGTTTGACGCGGAAATAAGTTTGCCACAAGATTTTGATTTGCAAAGAATTAAAGCTGTAGTTCAGGTGCAGGCCAATCGTGGTGTGAAAGGTGGAAGCATTGAACAAACATTCGAGATCGCAGAGTTACTAGAAAGCTAAAAAAGAACTAAGAGTAATACTTGAACAAATTAGTCAGGTAATAGATAATTCCGACCTGAAACTGAAGTAAGAGGTAGTAATGACTGAACAAACAGATGCAGCAATGCCAATTCAATTTACCGATGCTGCGGCAACTAAAGTGAAGGGACTGTTAGAAGAAGAGCAGAACCCAGAATTAAAACTGCGTGTGTATGTCACAGGTGGTGGTTGTTCAGGTTTCCAGTATGGTTTTACTTTCGATGAAAAAGTTAACGAAGGTGATTTCACGATTGAAAAGCAAGGGGTTCAACTGGTTGTTGATCCTATGAGCCTTCAATACCTTGTTGGTGGTGAAGTTGATTATACTTCAGGACTTGAAGGGTCTCGCTTCTTTGTTAAGAACCCAAATGCAACGACTACTTGTGGTTGTGGTGCAAGCTTCTCTGTCTAATTTAACATTTCGTATATCGCGATTAAATGTAGATAGTGGAAGATAAAAAAAGCCGTCTGATGACGGCTTTTTTGTTTTTTAATTTTATCAGCTGATGATATTAAAGTTCATTCTCGGCTTAAACCACTTGAATACCGCTTTGTTGAAGCTTATCCAGACTTGCAGTATAGCCAATAGAATTAGTACGCTAAAAATAATCCAATCTGGCAGCACCATTTGCATAAAGCCAAAGTCTACTGTTGTAGGCCCAGCGACAAGGTTGTCAGGATCATACATGATAATGGGTAATACGCTGTACAAGGCAAGTTGTAAAATGCCGTAGGCACGTAGCATATAAAGCGCCGCTTTTTGTCTGCCAGCTACACCTAATACCATGAGTAAGGTTAATACACACAGTAAAACACCTTGCTGCGCCATTAAGCCGCTAACAGAAGTCATCACATATACCGCCATTAATGCGATAAGCCGTTTTGGAAAAACCGCTTTTTCAGTAGCGCTTTGGTTGATGACATCTGTGCTAGTGGCTTCTAGTTCAGTGACTTCTAGTTCAGTGACTTCTAGTTCAGTGACTTCTAGTTCAGTGACTTCTGATTCGGTAGCATTTTGTCCGGAGGCTTTTTTTTCGGTGCTACTGTCAGTGTTTGCTTCGACAATATTTATCTCTTCAGCATCTTGCTGTTGTAAATTTTTATCCGTCATAAGGCCTTAACTTATCGCTTGAGTGTAAGTGCAGTGTTGGTATCAGCTGAAGATATCATTAGTGCTTAGATTGCTTTTTCGGCGTTAAACGTGAATCAAGTTCATATGGTGGGATAACCACACCTAAGTCTTCTTGTACTGGGAATACAGCAACGAATAAATCATCCTCAGACATACCACCGACCCAACGCTCTTGAAATTCATTAAGCGGAATAGATAGTGGTTCACAATCGCGCCATTCATCAACAGCCCATAGTTTTGCAGCTTCTTCTGAAGGCCACATTGGAATGCAATCCTCGTCTTCAGTGGTTAGCATAACGCAACCATCTTGGTCTTGCAGGCTCCAAATTTGTTGCTCTTGCTTAACTTGTTCAACAAGGTAATCGTAGCGTGCTTCTGGTGTCATGTTGAGTTGATCTTCAATTGATTTTGGTTTGCTGCTCATGGTGGACTCTCATTGCAAAGTGGGACTAATTTGGCGCTTATTCGCGCGAATAGGGCATGATAACATCGACTGTTAGTTTTAAAAAAGAAAAGAGCACATTGGGTGCTCTTGTAGCAGGCTAATTGAATCATTCTGCTTTGATTAGTTCTCAGCTGGTTTGTCAAAAAAACGGTAAATCATGCCTGCCAATATTGCGCCAGCAATGGGAGCAACCCAAAATAGCCATAATTGCGATAAAGCCCAATCACCGACAAATAGTGCAGGTCCAGTACTTCTAGCCGGGTTAACTGAGGTGTTAGAAACTGGAATACTGATTAAATGAATTAAAGTTAAGCCTAAACCTATGGCAATTGGGGCAAAGCCTGCTGGTGCACGTGAGTCTGTTGCGCCAAGAATGATCAGTAAAAAGAACATTGTCATCACGATTTCCGTAATTAACACTGACATCATGCCGTAGCCACCAGGAGAGTGCTCTGCAAAGCCATTTGATGCAAACCCGCCAGCTAAACTGAATCCGTCTTGGCCGTTAGCTATGAGAAATAGCACAGCGGCTCCAGCCACACCACCTGTAACTTGGGCAGCAATGTAAGGGGCTAATTCCGCTGTTGGAAAGCGTCCGCCAGCCCATAGACCAAACGATACCGCAGGATTCAAGTGGCAACCTGAGATATGGCCAATGGCAAATGCCATTGTGAGTACGGTTAAACCGAATGCGAGTGAAACACCAAGTAAACCAATGCCCACTTCAGGGAAAGCGGCGGCTAACACAGCGCTGCCACACCCGCCAAGTACAAGCCACATAGTGCCGATAAATTCTGCTAACATTTTTTGCTGGATGGTCATTTAACTGTCCTTATTAAATTGAAGATGATTAAGTCCATTTATTAATAACTGTGTTGATTGCAACTGACGCGAGAAATGATGCTGTTAGTTGATAAGTCCCTTTGTTAAGGAGCCTATTGGTTTCCTTATCAGTTTTTCTCTGCCAGTTTTTCTTTACTAGTGATTCATCTAGCAAAAGTTAAGCAGTAAAAGCCTATAAATTCAATGATGCTTATATGAATTTTATATAGTTTGAAACAGAAGATGAGATATCAAGCGCTAACAGACATTTAAAGAGGGGGCTCATCGAGAGAATATTGGGTTGAACCTTTGATATGGAGCGAAAGATTTTTCGCTCCAATGGGCATTGTTAATAAAAATAAATGTGGTGCTTAAAGAAGAGCTAGTTGGCTTGATAAAAACTACCTAGCACCGCAAATCGACTTGCACCCGTCACTACAGGTAGGTTGCCACTTAAACCATGGTGATTGCGCATCGCTAACCAAGCAAATGCAATGCCTTCTACCCACTTTGGATCCATGCCGATTGCAGATGTGGTTGAAAGTGCAAGATTGGGTAATAGTAAGTTTAAACGTTGCATTAAGGTTTTATTTAACGCTCCACCACCGCAAACAAATACACTGCCTGAGTCAGTTAAACGATTTATATCGTTAGCAATGCTATGGCAAGTTAAGTCCAATAACGTCGATTGAATATCAGCAAGACTTAAGTGAGAAAAATTAGCTTTTTGTTGTTCTAACCATGCTTGGTTAAATAGTTCTCTACCTGTGCTTTTAGGATAAGCCATAGCAAAATATGGGTGTGACAATAAATGTTGTAGGAAATCATTATCAGTGGTGCCTGATGCGGCCCATTGGCCTGATTCATCAAATGGAAGTAGTTGCTCTTGTAGAATGAATGCATCCATCAAGGTGTTTCCTGGACCTGTGTCAAAACCAATAACTTGATCACTGTCGCCAGGCAGGTAAGTGATATTAGCAATACCACCAATATTTAGGATGACTCTTGGATAGTTATTTCTAGCAAACATAGCTTGATGAAATGCTGGGACTAATGGGGCACCTTGTCCACCTAAAGCGAGATCTTTTCTGCGAAAATCCGCAATCACATTAATCCCTGTTTCAACAGCGATGGTTTCTGGGTCACCAATTTGGAGGGTAAAGCCATGTTCAAGGTTTGGCATGTGTCTGATGGTTTGTCCATGGCTACCGATTGCAATAATGTCTGTTTTATCAAGTGCTGTTTTGGCTAATAGCTCATTAACAGCCTGGGCAAACAAAAGTCCCATCGCTCTATCCATGCGTCCCATAATATTAATTTCATCAGTATTAGGAGTACATAAACGGTGTAGTTGTATTAAAAGGTGTTCAGGTATTTCAATACTATGACTGGCAATAAGGTGGCTTTTGTTATCTGAGAAGTCCACTAACACAGCATCGACACCATCCATACTGGTGCCTGACATTAAACCGATGAAATACTGAGGTTGATGATGGGATATTGTCATAGTGAATAGCTCAAATTAAGGGAAAGTGGAGAGTAAATGTTTTTTTGCTCAAGAGTCTAATAAGCTCAGTACTGAGTTTTATTGATTTTGTCTAGTTCCGTATTACAGTGTACTTAACTGCCGTAAACCTAAATTGAACTGTACGGCAGGATTGTCTAATTATAACAGGTAAACTGATATGCTCATTGCGGTTAACAGTAGCCGCTAACGCTGGTGAGTCATAGTTGTAATAAATATAAGTGACTCCCACTCAATGCCTTAAATCAGCGGCCTAAATCAGGGCCCAAATAAGCGCCCACAATCAGCTATTCAAATGAGTTGTTTGTACTGGCGTAATGGCGCTGTTTATTTTGCTCGATTTTTGCCATAAGTTGTTTACTCAAAACCGCAAATTGGCTCTTCTCTTTTTTATCAATCGGTTGAGATTTGGGTAATTTAATCGTTCTAGGATTACGGTGTACGCCATTCACAATGAACTCGTAATGCAAATGAGCGCCAGTGACTCGGCCTGTTTTGCCCAAAGTTCCGATAATCTCGCCTTGTTTAACCGTGTCACCGCGTTTAACTTTGCGTTTGTTTAAATGTAAGTACTTAGTGGTGTAGGTGTCATTATGCTTAATGAAGACATAGTTACCATTGTATTTATTGTAGCTGGCTTCAACGACTTTACCCCGGCCTGCCGCTTTAATGGGTGTACCTATCGCGGCAACATAATCCACGCCTCTATGGGCTCTGACTTGTCCTGTTACAGGGTGTAAACGTCTAGGGTTAAAGCTTGAGCTGACATATTTAAAATCAACTGGCGAGCGTAAAAAAGCTTTACGCATACTATTACCAGATTCTGAATAATATTCACCGTCGGTATAGCGCACTGCGGTATAGCGCTCGCCTTGATTATAAAATTCAGCCGCTAAGATGTTGCCCGTGCCAATGAATTGACCATCAACAAACTCTTCCTCAAACATTAATGAGAAATGGTCATCTTTACGAATATCGAGTGCGAAATCGATGTCCCAGCCGAAGATATTAGCCAGTTGCATAATGTGGTTAGCTGACAAACCTGCTGTCGCTGCAGCATTCCAAAAATTACTACTGATATTGGCGGTGATAAATTTATTCTCTAAGGTGATGGTTTTCACATTCACTTTTTCTTCAAATTTATCTTTATTTTTACTGATTAACAGGGTTGAAATCTTGTCCATTTGATAACTGATTTGCGTTATTTCATCCTGGGCATCTTTCGTGACTATGATTTCTTCGCCTGGCATGATCTTAAGTAAGTTCTTTTTCGATTTTGGCAGACGCGTTATTTGATAAACATCTCGTGGGCTTAAGCCTGCACGATTGGCTAAGCCACCAAAAGTATCACCTTTAGACACTTTAAATGACTTGTGTGACAGTAGGTCGGCTTCGCGGTAAGGCACAGCATTTTCAACATCGTCATTATGGGATAATAAGTTATTATCAGAAGTCGATAATGGATCTAAGTTAGCAATAGGGCTGCTATCTTTTGACGGTGCGAGAGATTGTTGTTTTTGCGTCGATTGACTCGACGGAAGACTATTTTCGTTCGGGGGCGTTGGTGTTCTAAAAGCTAACGGCACCGAGTACTCGGATTGCTTGTTTCTTGAGCTGGTTTCAGCGTTTTCATCATCGTTATCTTGCTGTAAGCCAAGACGGTCAGAAATATCGACAGTACCACCGGTAGTTTGCTTGGATGCTTTAGCGTCATCAGAGGGGAATAACACGATAATTACCGTGAAAATAACTAATAAACTCAGTGCTATTTGATGCACTTTTGGCAGTAATTTGAATAAAGTGATTAGCTTTGCCATCGACCTATGTACCAGTTTCTCTTTTTCGTTGTAATCCCCTTAGTGTACACACTTTCAATTAGCGTGGCTAACAAGTAATATAGGCCTCTTATTTTTTTATCAAAGCTGCAGGAGTAGGTGCCGAAATGGCTGATTTAGACCAAGTGTTAGCAGAAATTAAACGTGGTACCGACGAGATATTACTCGAGTCAGATCTGCTAGAAAAACTTAAAGAGGGACGTCCTTTAAGAATCAAACTAGGTGCAGATCCAACCGCTCCAGATATTCATTTAGGCCATACGGTCATTTTAAATAAGCTGCGTGCGTTTCAAGAGCTCGGTCACGAAGTGATTTTCTTGATTGGCGACTTCACTGGTATGGTCGGCGATCCAAGTGGTAAAAATAGCACTCGTCCACCGTTAACACGCGAAGATGTACTTGCTAACGCTGAAACCTATAAAGAGCAGGTTTTTAAAATTCTAGACCCCGCTAAAACGCGCATCGAATTTAACTCAAGTTGGTTAGAGCCATTAGGTGCAGCTGGGATGATCCGTTTAGGTTCAAAGCAAACTGTTGCTCGTATGATGGAGCGTGATGATTTTAAAAAGCGTTATGCATCAGGGCAGGCGATTGCCATTCACGAATTCATGTACCCACTGTTACAAGGCTATGATTCAGTAGCATTGAAAGCCGATGTAGAGTTAGGTGGAACGGATCAAAAGTTCAATTTGCTAATGGGCCGTGAGTTACAAAAAGCTGAAGGTCAAAAGCCGCAAACAGTGATCATGATGCCTTTATTAGTCGGCTTAGATGGCGTTAAGAAGATGTCTAAGTCAGCTCATAACTATATTGGTGTGAGTGAGCCAGCTAACGAAATGTTCGGTAAAATCATGTCTATTTCAGATGACCTAATGTGGAGCTACTTCGAGTTGCTTTCATTCCGTCCATTAGCTGAAATTGCCCAATTTAAAGAAGACATTGCTAACGGCCAAAACCCGCGTGATGTGAAAATTGCCCTGGCTAAAGAAATCATCGCAAGATTCCATGACCAAGAACAAGCTGAAGCAGCTCATCAAGAATTCATTAATCGTTTCCAGAAAGGGGCGATGCCTGATGATATTGAAGAAATGGACATTGCAGCTGGTGAAGAAGGTATAGCGATTGCTAACTTGCTTAAAAGTTCAGGTTTAGTGGGCTCAACTTCAGATGGCATGCGTATGGTTAAGCAAGGCGCTGTGAAGATGGATGGTGAAAAACTAGCTGATACGCGTCAAGTGTTTGAAGCGGGTTTAACGGCTATCTTCCAAGTGGGTAAACGTAAGTTTGCTAAGATCACTTTGGTTTAAATCAGTTTGGTTTAAATCGCATCATTAAACATTGATTGCGGTTAAATAAAAACGACTCATTTGAGTCGTTTTTTTGTTTGGGTACTGCTTATTACTTATTGCTTCTTTTGGGAGGCTTGTCGAATAGTGCTGACAAGTCTTAGGTCTATTTATTGAGTTTGCAGTTGATCCGACATGGTTTGGTAATCCATTAAATCGACTTGTTCAGTCATTCTGTCGGTATTCATATCAAATTTTAGAGTGGTTACACCTGGTATGGCGATTTCAATAATTTTACCCGGTTTACCAAATTGCTCACCAGGCCCGCGAAGATGATAGTTACCAATCATCACCACTAATGAACCTGTGTTAAACATGTGCTCAATATTGAACTTGTATTCGAGTACACCTTCATGGGCCCGCTCGAAAAAATCAATAATATGCCTGCCACCTTTATAGGTGACATTGGCGGTTTTATCATAAAAAACACTATCACGGTTGTAAAAGCTTCTAAGCGCACGATAATCATGATCGGTAAGCGCTTGCATATACCGGACTGCCATTTGTTGCTCTTTAGGCATTTCACCCACAACAGCATGACTGGTTAAGCTATATAAACCACAAAAAATACCACATAACAAACCAACAATTCGCACTTAGGGCCTCTTACTTTTTAAATCAAATGCAGGCAACGACAAATGCCAACGTATTGCACTTAGGCGAATAATTAAGGTACTGAACATAGCAAAGAATAAGGCACTGGTCTTATCCATTCCTACTTCAATACTTAAGGTATAACAAATACCACCAACGATTGAGGCTGTTGCATAAATTTCTGTACGCAACACCATAGGAACTTGGCGGCAAAGTAAATCACGAATAATACCGCCTCCAACACCCGTAATCAGTCCCATAATAACAGCTGACATACCAGATAACCCCATCATTAACGCTTTTTCTGCTCCGATGACTGTGAATAATGCTAGACCAAAAGCATCCGCAATGGGGAGAGTTAATTGGGGTAATTTGTGCGGTTTTCTGACCAATATAAAACAAGCCAACACGGTCGCTAGAATTACGATAACGTAATTAGGATCACTTATCCAAAATACCGGTGTCGCGCCAGTAAGGGCATCACGAATACTGCCGCCGCCAATAGCGGTAACCGAAGCAAGCACGATGACACCAAATGGGTCCATGCGGTGTTTCCCTGCAGCGATGGCGCCCGAAAGCGCAAATACAGCAGTACCGCAAAGGTCAAAAAAGTAAATCCATTCAAAATTAATCATCAGATGGCTCTTGGGTATGTGACTTGCTCTCGTTAAGTGTATTTTTACAATGCTGCTGGCAGCTTAATTCTTTGATATGAATGTTGAGCGCATCGACAGATATTCTAATTTCTATAACCGATAAAATAAGTGAATACAGTAAAAAGAGTAAGCTGAGACCGAAAACAATCGAGCCTGTATGGAAAAAGCCTAAATAGATAAATATCATGCTTATGACACAGATAGCAAAGCTGACAACACCCGCTTCTTGCATCCTTCTTATGATGCTAATTCGTTGTCTGAGATTTTTAATTTGTTCGTTATCGACTGGTTTTCCCGAAGCACTTAAGTTTCTAATTAACGCCGCTAACGAAAAAAAACGGTTGGTGTAGGCCAGTAACAATAATGAAATGGCAGGGAATAATAAACCGGGGGTTGTTAACGATATTTGGATGTTATCTAACAAGACGTTTTGCCTCAAATGGAACGGGATAAATCATTTAGCTAAATATAATAACGCTTTTATAAATAAAATCACATTGCTTGTACCCATCTTAATCCAGTCCATAACATAGGAATGGCGATGGTAAAGGAAATCCAAAAAGTGACCGCCCATGAGGTTAAGCTAATAGCATTTTTGATATCACTGACCTCTGGCATTCTTGAAGGGTTGATTTTACTTACATCAACCCGCTGCTCTTGTTGGTTGAAGACAAACTTTTGCGGGCCGCCTAATTCAACTTCTAAAATTCTACTGCCGATATATAAACTTGAATAACCGTATATACCGCCAGTATGACTAGGCTGGTTTATTAGTGACGAGATATTTTTAAAACCGCCTTGAAGCACTAAAGTGAGGTTCCATAACATCGTTGGCACAGCATAAATAATTCGGTTGAAAAGATATATTGCTGCGCTAAAAAATCGGTACTGAGGGACATAGTTTGGCCAGCAATGCTCAAGTTGTTTAATGAGGTGAAGTAACAATACTAGTGGTGTGCCACCAATGGCATAAAATAATATAGTGGCGACGGTGCCATAGCTTGGCGAAATAAGTAGTCTTTCTATGGTGGCTTTTGCAATACCGATTTCTGATAACGAACGGGTTTGTTGCGCAAACCAAGGCGCTAAGTCTGCTTTAGCAGTGGCCTTTTGACCATGTTCAAGTGCGCTAATGACATCTTTCGCCACGGGTTTAAATCCAGCGTCGCTGATGCAGAAATACAACAGAATACAATCGAAAAACCAAGGGTAAGCAGCTAAGGAAAGTATAAAATAAATCGTAAACCAGATTGGTACCACTAACAACATACTTGCCAGCAGACCTGCTGTTACTTGCTGCTTAGGGCTACGTTGTGGATGATTGACTTTTTGGCTAAGTAAATTAGCCAACTGATGAAACAAAACAACCGGATGATACTTCCTAGAAATAGGCGCAACTCGTGAAATAAATAACGCCATAAATAGCACCAAGCAACTTTGTAGTAAGTTGCCATCTATTCGAATTAACTCTTCGTAAAAGGTGCTATCAATCAATTTAGTGTGACCATCCCATTGTTTTTACTGCACTGTGCATTTTGTTTTGAGCAAAGTAATGCGTTTAATCAGCCGATAACCGGATTATAGCTGTTTTAATAACGCAATGACCATGAGTGCAGAATAGTGACCTGCTTTAACAATGTAAGTATCAAAGTCGACTGCAGAGTCATTGTTGGCATTATCTGAAAGCGATCGGATAACCACAAAAGGAACCTCAAACTGGTGACATACTTGCGCAATTGCAGCCGCTTCCATTTCACAGGCCGCCATTGTAGGGAAGTTGTTCAACATGATTTTTGTACGCTCAGGATCGCAAATGAAGCTATCACCAGTAGCAATTAATCCTTCAATCACCTGTGCTTCGCCTAAAGATGAAATCGCAGCTTTTGCAGCTTCAACTAGTTTTGCATCAGGGATGAAAGCAGCTGGCTGAGAAGCCATTTGACCGATTTCGTAACCAAAAGCGGTAACGTCGACATCGTGGTGACGTACTTCTGATGAAATCACAATGTCACCGATACTTAAGCTATCAACAAATCCGCCAGCTGAGCCAGTATTGATAACAGCGTTAACATTGAAGTTATTGATAACTAGCGTTGTTGCAATACTTGCAGCGACTTTACCAATCCCAGAACGTGTCACTACAACATCTTGACCTGATAATTGACCTTCAACAAATTCAATACCTGCAACGGTTGAATGTACAGGGTTAGTCATTGTTTCAATTAAGTGAGCAACTTCAGGTTCCATTGCACCGATGATAGCGATTTTCATAAACTGATTCTCATTTTTGTAAGCCAATTAGTTAATTATTGGCATTAATATAGCGAAGTAGAGCTGTTTGAATAACGCCTAGCTGGCAAACAGACACTTAGCGGCAAATATGGCGGCTAATATAGCATAGATGGGGAAAGTAGAACTGGGAGCGATATAAATTTTATCGATAAAAAAAGCGCATTTTTCAATGCGCTTTTTTGACTTATTTAATTGCCTAAACCTATTCAGCTAAAGTTAGGCATCTTCAAAAGAGTTTAAAATCCCTTGTGCTGCATCACGGCCTTCAGCAATAGCGGTAACAACAAGGTCTGAACCGCGCACCATATCACCACCAGCAAACACTTTCGGGTTTGTCGTTTGAAATGGATTGTCATCAAACTTACTGGCTTTTACTAAACCCCATTCGTTGGTTTCAATGCCAAAATCATTGAACCAAGCAGCTGGGCTTGCTTGGAAACCAAACGCAATGATGATGGCATCAGCTTCAAGAATTTGCTCACTTCCTGGAATGACTTCAGCTTTTTTACGGCCAGACTCATCCGCTTCACCCATTTGGGTTTCAACGCATTCAATCCCAGTTACAACACCATCTTGTTCTTTAATCGCTACAGGTTGGCGATTAAATAAGAAGTTAACCCCTTCTTCGCGTGCATTTTGCACTTCACGGCGAGAACCTGGCATGTTGGCTTCATCACGACGGTATGCACAAGTGACATTTTTAGCGCCTTGTCTGACTGCTGTACGCACACAATCCATCGCAGTATCACCACCACCCAATACCACTACATTTTTGCCTTCAAGGCTTAAATATGGGTTGTCTGGACATTGTGTGCCCATCAATTCATGGGTATTACCAATCAAATATGGTAATGCTTGAATGACACCTTGACTGTCTTCACCGGGCAGACGCGCTTTCATTGCTGTGTATGTTCCCATACCTAAGAACACGGCATCGTATTCATCAAGCAGGGTTTTAAATGGGATGTCTTTACCAACAGTGACACCCATTTTAAATTCAATTCCCATTCCTTCGAGGACATTACGTCTGGTTTGCATAACGTCTTTATCAAGCTTGAATGAAGGAATACCGTATGTCAGTAAACCACCAATCTGTGGGTACTTATCATAAATCACGGCTTTAACACCATTTCGGCTAAGAATATCCGCACAACCTAAACCAGCTGGACCCGCACCAATAATCGCAACGCGCTCTTTACGAGGAGTTACCGTGCTCATGTCTGGTCGCCATCCTTGGCTAATAGCGGTATCAGTAATGTATTTTTCAACATTTCCAATAGTAACTGCGCCAAAGTCGTCATTGAGGGTACAAGCACCTTCACAAAGACGGTCTTGTGGACAAACACGGCCACAAATTTCTGGTAGCGTATTTGTCTCATGAACTAAATCAGCAGCTTCAAGAATACGACCCTGCTCTGCAAGTTTTAGCCAATTTGGAATATAATTGTGCAGTGGGCATTTCCACTCACAATAAGGGTTACCACAATCTAAACAGCGGTCTGCTTGCTCTGCCACTTGTGGCTGAGAGAAAGGCTGATAAATTTCGATAAACTGTGTCGAACGCTCTTTGGCCGAGTGCTTAGTCGGATCTTTACGATCCACCTCGATAAATTGAAAATCATTACTCATTTAAATTACCCCGCCTTCACAGCTAATTCCGGGCTTTTTTGCTCAATTTTAAGCAAGTCGGCAACGGCAATATTCTTAGGCTTAACTAATACAAAACAGTCTAACCAGTTTTCAAAATCACTTAGGATCATCTTGGCATGTTCACTGCCAGTGGCTTCAACATGTGCTTCAATCAGCTCTTTAAGATGCTGTTGCTGAATTTTTGATTCTAATTTTTGCGTATCAACAAGTTCCGTATTTACGCGGCGACTAAAGTGATTAAATCTGTCAAAAATGTAAGCAAAGCCACCAGTCATACCTGCGCCAAAGTTCACACCTGTTTGGCCAAGTACAACAACAATACCGCCGGTCATGTATTCACAACCGTTATCACCCACACCTTCAACAACAGCGATAGCACCAGAGTTACGTACACCAAAACGTTCACCGGCTTGACCTGCAGCATATACGCGTCCACCCGTTGCACCGTATAAACAGGTATTACCCATAATGGCACTTTGTTCACTTTGGAAAGGGCTACCGACAGGTGGATTGATAACAATCTTACCGCCAGACATGCCTTTACCGACGTAATCGTTCGCATCGCCAACCAGATTCATCTCAAGACCTGGGCTGTTCCACACACCAAAGCTTTGACCTGCACTACCGTTGAACTGTAGCGAAATTGGCTCTTTAGCACCTTTGACACCGATATTGGTAGCAATGTAACCAGAAAGCGCAGCACCGATTGAGCGGTTAGTGTTATTAATTGCGTATTGCTTGCTGAACGCTTTGCCTTCAAGGATTGCTTGAGCAGCGTCAGTGACAATTTGTAAGTTAAGTTCACCTTTATCTGATGGTGGATTTAACTCTTTCCAGGTAATTGCGCTGCCTTCCGCTACTTTAGGCTGATATAAAATAGGCGCTAAATCTAACCCAAGTTGTTTGGCTGTTTGGCCTTCAAGAGCATAGAGCCAATCAGTGCGACCGACTAAGTCTTCAAATTTAGCCACACCAAGGCTTGCCATCCATTCACGGACTTCTTGTGCTACAAACTCAAAGTAAGTAATCACTCGCTCAGGTAAGCCATGGTAATGCTTATCACGTAAGTTTTTATCTTGAGTGGCTACACCGGTTGCACAGTTGTTTAAGTGACAAATACGTAAATATTTACACCCTAACGCAATCATAGGCACGGTACCAAAACCAAAGCTTTCAGCACCTAACAAAGCAGCTTTAACAATGTCTAAGCCTGTTTTTAAACCGCCATCAACCTGTAAGCGAATTTTATGACGCAAGCCATTTTCAACCAATGATTGATGCACTTCTGCAAGACCTAATTCCCATGGAGAACCAGCATACTTAACTGAAGTGACTGGACTTGCGCCAGTACCACCGTCATAACCAGAAATGGTGATCATATCGGCATAGGCTTTTGCGACACCTGTAGCAATGGTGCCGACACCAGGCTCTGAAACGAGTTTCACCGACACGAGCGCTTTAGGGTTAATTTGTTTCAAATCGAAAATCAGCTGAGCTAAATCTTCAATTGAATAAATATCGTGATGCGGTGGCGGTGAAATCAAAGTAACGCCAGGACGTGCATGACGTAAACCTGCAATTTCAACACTGACTTTATGACCTGGTAATTGACCACCTTCACCCGGCTTAGCACCTTGGGCTACTTTAATTTGCAATACGTCAGCATTAACTAAGTAATGAGCGGTAACACCAAAGCGGCCTGATGCAATCTGTTTAATGGCTGAATTGCGCTCGCTATTAAAGCGACTGGCATCTTCACCACCTTCACCAGAGTTTGAGCGACCACCAATACGGTTCATCGCAACAGCAAGTGCTTCATGAGCTTCTGGGCTTAATGCACCGATACTCATTGCTGCACTATCGAAACGCGGGAATAGGTTTTCTGCTACTTCGACTTGTGACTCTTCAATGGCTTGGTTAGTCCCTTTAACGCCAATTAAATCACGTAATGTCGCAATAGGTCGGTCATCGACTAACGCGGCAAATTTTTTGTATTTTGGATAGTCTTGATCTTTTAGGCTCTGCTGTAGTGTATTGACTACATCAGGGTTGAAGCTGTGATATTCACCACCTTCAACATACTTCAATAAACCACCTTGCGGTAATGGCATATGGGCACGATATGCAGCGGTATGAAGTTTCTTTTGATCGGCAGCTAGATGTTCAAAGCTCGCACCTTCGATACGGCTAATAACACCTTTAAAGCAAAGTTCAATCACATCTGACGATAGACCCACTGCTTCAAATTGTTGGCTACAACGGTAAGAACCAACGGTGCTGATGCCCATCTTAGACATGATCTTACGCAGGCCTTTTTCAATGCCTTGACGGAAGTTAAGCATCAAGATGCTGTCATCTTCTACTTGGTTTTTCTTCGCCAGTGCCGAAATTGACTCGTAAGCTAAATAAGGATAAATAGCCGTCGCGCCAAAGCCGAGTAAAACAGCAAAATGATGAGGATCACGTGCTGAAGCGGTTTCAACGATAATGTTAGTATCACAACGCAAACTTTTATCAACAAGACGTTGCTGCACCGCACCTACAGCCATAGCAGCAGGAATAACCTGAACATTTTTAGCGGTTGCGCGGTCTGATAAAATCAGTAGGGTTGTGCCACTTCTTGCTAGGCGTTCTGCATCATCAGTGATGCGCTCAATCGCTTGTTGCAAGTCTTCATGGGCGTCATAGTTAAGATCAACCGTGTTAGCACGATAATAAGTGCTATCTAAGCCAAGCAATTGGTTGAAGTCACTGAATAAAAGCACTGGCGACTCGAACATCACGCGATAAGCAACACCGGTAGTTTCACAAAATAGGTTTTGCTCTCGACCAACACAAGTGGTCAATGACATTACGTGTTTTTCACGTAACGGATCAATCGGCGGGTTAGTGACCTGAGCAAACTTTTGACGGAAGTAGTCATAAAGTGAACGGGATTTTTTAGACAATACAGCCATTGGGGTATCGTCACCCATGGAGCCTGTTGCTTCTTCACCTTTACTAGCGAGTACCCAAATAACTTGTTCAAGTTCTTCACGGCTGTAACCAAATTGTTTTTGGTATTGAAGTAATACGTCAGCAGAGAAATTACTTGCACCTTGCTGAGCTGATTCAATTTGATTGGCTGGAACTAATGTACGGCTATTCTTAGCCATCCATTCTTTGTAAGGATGACGGCGCTTTAAATCGTTATCGATTTCGAATGACGAATATAGACGACCATTCATGGTATCTAAAACTAATAACTCGCCAGGGCCAACACGACCTTTCTCAACCACTTCATCTGCAGAGTAATCCCAAATGCCGACTTCTGAAGCCAGTGTTAGGATTCTGTCCTTGGTTATAACGTAACGAGAAGGGCGTAGACCGTTACGGTCGACAGCACAGGCTGCATGACGGCCATTACTCATTACAATGCCGGCAGGGCCGTCCCACGGCTCCATATGCATTGAGTTAAAGTCGTAGAATGCTTTCAACTCGTCATCCATTTCTGGATTACTTTGCCATGCTGGTGGGATCAACAAGCGCATAGCACGATAGAGATCCATCCCGCCAGATAACAGCATTTCTAGCATGTTATCTAATGACGATGAATCTGAACCTGTTTCATTTACAAAAGGGGCTGCCTGTTGTAAGTCAGGTAAAAGTGGTGAATTAAACTTGTATGCACGAGCGCGTGCCCACTGACGATTACCTGTAATGGTATTAATTTCACCGTTATGAGCTAAAAATCTAAACGGTTGTGCTAAAGGCCATTTAGGCGATGTGTTAGTCGAAAAGCGTTGATGGAATAAGCAAATAGTACTTTTTAAACGAATATCAGCGAGGTCAGTATAAAACGAAGGCAAGTCCGCAGGCATCATTAAGCCTTTATAGACAATGACCTGACCCGATAAGCTGGCAACGTAAAAATCGTTGTCATCAACAATTTGTTGCTCAAGACGACGTCTCGCCATATATAGACGGCGTTCTAAATCTTTTTCTCGCCAACCGACTGGCGCATTAATCAGTACCTGATAAATTTGCGGTAAACTTTTACGGCCTATTTCACCAAGTACGTCTGGATTAACTGGGACCTTTCGCCAGCCTGCGACACTCAGCGTTTCACGTTGGAGTTCTTTTTCTAAAATTGCTTTTGATGTTTCTGCTTTTACTGGATCTTGACTTAGAAACAACATACCCACTGCAAACTTGCGGCTTAAATGCCAATCGTTTTCTGTTGCAATGGCTGCAAAAAAATCTTTAGGCATCGACATTAATAGTCCACAGCCATCACCTGTGCGGCCATCCGATGCAATACCGCCACGGTGTTTCATTCTGTCTAATCCGTGGATAGCGGTACGGACAATACGATGGCTAGCATCGCCATCCATTTGGGCTATTAAACCGAAACCACAATTGTCCCGCTCAAAGCTGGGATGATATAAGCTCATACAAAAACTCCCTAAACCTAACTTAATACGACTCGGATAATGCGGAGAAGTTCTCATAGATATGCACCCGAACCACCCAAATTAGCCCGATAATGAATAAAGGTCAAACTTAAATTACTCAACAAAATGAATTGTTATTGCAATTACAAATGTTAAAAAAAAGCTTGTTGACGTTAACGTAAACTGTGGTTTTGTTCGTATAACCTTATGAATAAAAAGAATTTTAAAAGTCACTAAAAAGTTTTGTTACTTTTCGTTAACACTTAGGTCTAATTGATTTAGTTTTATAAATAGTGAATTTATTTTCAAGTACAGTGTTAATTAACTATTTGGTCAATTTGAATATAAATTCACTTGAGAATAATAAAATTGACACAGGGATATCTAAATTTGTAACCCAGAATTTTACCTGTGGATAAATTAATCAATTTATCTAACCATTTATTGATATAGCACCAAGTTTTAATCTCCTAAGCCGATTACTATCTGCCACTTTTTTGAGTTCGAGGACACATTGTGGGTTTAGATGATTACGTAAATACATTCGGCGCTGTGTGCAAAAAGCAATACGGTGGCAGGATCAGAAAACTTACAATTGATGCTAAATTCACCTGTCCAAATCGGGATGGTACATTAGGTAAAGGTGGCTGTACTTTTTGTAATGTTTCATCTTTTAGTTATGAGCAGGGAACAGAAGCCAGTATCTCAGATCAGCTTTCTCAAGGTAAGCAACGTTCGGTGCTTGCTAATGCCCCAGCTTCTACCTCTAAATATATAGCTTACTTTCAGGCTTACACAAGTACCTATGATGAATATCAGGTTTTAAAGCAGAAATATGATGAAGCAATAAAAGATGCAGACATCGTGGGGCTTCATATTGGGACACGCCCTGACTGCGTACCTGATGATATTCTTGATTTACTGGTGAGTTATCAAAATAAAGGCATCGAGGTTTGGTTAGAGTTAGGTTTACAGACTGCTAATGATGAAACATTGAAAAAGATAAATCGTGGCCATGATTTTTCTGCTTATCAAGATACTGTGAAACGGGCTCGAGAAAGAGGAATAAAAGTATGCGCTCATTTAATTTTGGGGTTACCGAGCGAAGATTATCAAGATTATTTGAATAGTTTACAGCAGGTTATCAGTACCGGTGTTGATGGCATCAAATTACATCCCTTGCATATAGTCGAAGGTAGTGTAATGGCCAAAACGTGGCGCCATAAAGGAATGGCGTTACTGTCTCAAGAGGATTACGCCCATTATGCCAGTGAACTGATAAGAAATACCCCTAAAGAGATAATATTTCATCGTGTTACCGCCTATGCTAAGAAACCGATGTTACTGGCACCTGATTGGTGCGCATTTAGATGGGATGGCCTGGTATCAATTGTCAAAAACTTAGCTGAAAATGGTGGTCAAGGCCATTATGTTCCCTCTGTAACAGTTTAAAAAGTAACCGTATTGCATATTTCTTAGTGTTTTATATGGGGTGATTTTAAATATTTGTTAATTTTTTGTAGTTTTTTATCTAAAAATAGACTTGAAAAGCGTGGAATTGTTGCATAGGCAATTATTGCGAGTATTATAAATTCCAATTTTACAGTTATGAATTTGAAAGAGGTGCCACAATGGCCACAGTTCAGCTAGAGTCTATCTTGGATCTCAATACTTTAGAGCAATATTGTAGTGCTATTGGTGCAGGTACTTTATTAAAAAGCGTCGTATTATTTGAGCAATTAATGCCTGAGTATGTGGGCAGCTTAGTAAAAGCCAATGAAGTAAATGATAAAGATACTTTGTGTGCAGAAGCGCATAAATTTAAAGGTGCTGCTGGTTCAGTAGGTTTAAAGCGTATTCAACAATTTGCACAACTTTTACAGCACGGTGAAGAATCAAGCTGGGAAACTGAGCATAACGCTTGGTTAGCTGAGATTGTCAAGCATGCAAGTGCTGATCTTCAGCAATTAAAAGAATTTCTTGAAGCAAAAGCTTAATCGTTTTTGTTGAGTTAAAAGTCCCGTAAGGGACTTTTTTTTGGACATTTTTTAGTAAATGTTCATTATGAGTCGTTGATCGTGTACTGAAGATTGTTATTTCAGGTGAGTTAATTCATTATTTAAATGAAATCTTAATAGGGTAATCGATTAAATGAAAAACCTGCCAAGTCTTAAAAACTTATTTTATCTGGTTAACTTGCATCAAGAACAAAACTTCAATCGTGCTGCTAAGTCTTGTTTTGTAAGTCAATCGACTTTATCAAGTGGCATTCAAAACCTTGAAGAGCAATTGGGTTATCAATTGATAGAGCGGGATCATAAATCATTTATGTTCACTGCCATTGGTGAGGAAGTGGTAGAAAGAGCACGTAAACTACTTACTGATGTCGATGACCTTGTTGAGTTAGTTAAAAATCAAGGTGAGCCAATGACGGGAGAGATCCGACTGGGTTGTATTCCGACGATTGCGCCATTTCTTCTGAGTCGAGTGGTCAAGCAATGCCAGCAAGATTATCCCCAACTGAGCTTATTATTAAAAGAAGACACCACTGAGAGCTTATTGGATTCATTGGGTAAAGGTGAGCTGGACTTACTAATTTTAGCTTTACCTGTTGATACAACTGGTTTTCATAGCATGAAAGTAGGGATAGACCCCTTTAAAATGGTGGTACATGAAGAGCTTTCTGATGGTATTATGACCCCCATTGATTACCAGAAAATGCCAGACGAAAGTATTTTCTTATTGCAAAGTGAGCATTGCATTACGGGCCATGCCATCACGGCTTGTCAGTTAGGTAATAGTGCTAAAATCAACCCATTTGCAGCAACTAGCTTGCACACGTTAGTGCAGATGGTCGACAGTAAACTAGGCACCACATTTTTACCACAAATGGCGATTGATGCTGGTATTTTGAATGATACTGAACTGAATATCATGAACCCACCGGGTGAGGCACCTTACCGTGATATTGGCTTAGTATGGCGTCAAACAACCAGTCGCATCAGTACATTTAGAACATTAGGCTTAATGCTAGAGTCACTGTTAAGTGATAAAAAGAATGATTAATTGAAATCTCTGTGACTAGAAATTATTAAGCCTTGAAGCATTGTTTCAAGGCTTTTTTATTTGTAAAAATGAAAAATGGTTTGTAGTTCGAGGAGTTACATAGGCTAAGTAACTCTTTACATAGAATTAAGCTGGAGGTGGGACTTTTTTAGGTGTGACACCGTACACTTCAATCTCGTGTTGTTTGCCTTTGAGTTTCATAGCGCCAAGATCGGCTAAATCAAATTGACTATCATGCCTTGCAAGTCGGTGAGCAACTTCACCTGAAATCAACATGCGTTGACCGAGCGGATTACACTGATCTTGCAGTCTAGCAAGTGTGTTAAGCACGTCACTAAAGAAGCTAATTTCTTGTTTTTGTACACCCACAACGGCAGCAACAACTTGTCCACAATGGGCCGCAGCTTTGAACTTAGGGACAAAGCCGTAATGCTCTTCAAAATAAGGTCGGTGCCAATTAAGTTGCTGGCTGAACTCATAATAAATGTTCATACAGCGATCTTCTTTAATGCCTTCTTCAAGTGGCCAATGGATTAATACTGCATCGCCCATATAGCGATATATCTCAGCATCATTATTGGTTACGGTATCCGCTAACATGCTAAAGCTATCTTGGATTAATCGACTGAATCGATAATCGCCTAATGTTTCTGCATGGGACGTAGATGAAACCATATCGACAAAGAGAAATAATCGATGTTCGTATCGGGGTTGGTGATACTTACCTAAACCAATATTCAGTAATACGCGAGGGCCGACTAACAGCGCCATTTGTTCAACAAATGCTAGGCCTACTCTAACAGCCACTAAGTAGATGACTAAGGCTTGAAAAGAGGGGCTGTATAAAATGTGCGCAGTGAGCATTTGCCGTAAAGTGACAAGATGGTTCTCAATAGCCCACATATTCAAAAACTGTGTCACATAAGCTAATGTCATTGCACCAAGCAATAAAAATAACCCTTTGAATATCACTGAGAAAATATAGGGGAGGCGACTGATTGCACTGAAATCAGCAATGAGATTAGACATCCAATGTAAACAACCAAAAACAAAGCCCATGAAAATAGCCAGAGTCGCGAGATCTGATTTTCCTATGGCCCATTGTGGCAGTTCGGGAGCTTGTGAATATCGAAAAAATACAAATGCGCCCATGGCTGCACACCATGCAACTATTGCAAATAGTAGTTTTCTCGTCTGTCGACGTGCTTTCACTGGTTTATATCTAATCCGTTGATATTTGAAGACAGGCTAGTTTATAGAAAATTCCCATACTTGTCATAGTGGTATTTAAATTAGTTTTGATTTCTTTTTTTATGTTGGCTTTATGTGATCTTAGTTGAAGGCGTTTGTTAGTATTTGGTGGGTGAAGTTGATCTTTAAATAGAAGCCACGAGGATTTGAGAGCTTTACTGTGCCATCTTCGGCAATTGATTCTGTTAATGCTTTGCTATTGGCAGCTTTTGGACGCAATTGTAATACCTCTCCATGGCGAGCCGTTACCTTGTCAACTTTACCCATGGCAATTAATTCCATTATTTCTTCCCAGTCTTGCTGTAGCGCATGTGCTTCATTCGCATTAGGTCGCCATAATACAGGTGAACCAATTCTTCTTTCCCCTACAGGAATGCTTCTGTCACCTTCTACAGGGATCCACAATACTTGGCTTAACTTATGACAAACAACACTTTGTTCCCAAGTCAGACCCTGGATATTCGTTAGTGGGGCTATGGTCACGTAAGTTGTTTCAATGGGGCGTCCATTATTATCGATAGGAATGGTTTTTAGCTCTACACCCAAGTGTAAAAAGTCTTGCTGGGGTTTAGAACCCGCTGTTGCGCCTAATTCCATTTCTATTAATTGTCCAATCCAACCCTTATCACGTTTAAGGTTAGCGGGTACTGGGGTGTTATGCTCCATGGCAACATCGCCTAACGTTACCCCTGCCATATCGTTTGCTCTTTGCATTAACTCTTCAATGGTATTGGGCTGGCTATTCATCATAAAGCGTCTTTTAGATTGAAAATAATGGATGATGAAGTGTACTTGTTTATCTATTTATTCGCAGCATTTGTATGTGGTTAAAAAACGCTCACACTGTTTAGTGAGAGTTATTCACTAAGAACGATTTTAATAATAATATGAAAATTAACAGTTTTTTTTGAGATTGGTTAGTTTTTTTAACCATAAGCTAAAGTTACTCTCGTTTTGCACTAACCTTTCACACATAGTTATCCACAGATTTGATGAATAACTTTATTAAAAGCATGCTTAGCGGATATAAAATTGTTCGTCAATGGCAGAAAATCGCTTTATTTTATTATTTTTAAAATATTGTTCTTGTTTTTTGTGTATAACTTAAAACGCTATGGAAACTATAAATGGCAAACACGTCAACTGGTTAAATATTGTTCTTTTTGCTTTGTGGAGTTATAGTTTACTAATGCCTTCTTGTTTAAGTTTATGAAATTAAAGGTTTAAATTGTTCGTTTGTCTTTGGTTTTTTAATTTATTTTCCTCGTTTAATTTACTTCAATTACACTTGTTTCAGAGTTTCGAACAGAGATATCCACAGATTTTGTGGATAATGTCGGGTTAACATGCCTTCATCTGTTGATAAAAGAATAAAACTGAGCGATTTATCCAAAGACGCGGTGTAAATCCTTGTTTGCCCGTAGGCAAGCTTTGTGAAACAATCTAGTCATTAATTTGTAGTGTAATTGGAGTCCATGTGATTGATAGCGACGGCTTTCGCGCAAATGTGGGCATTATTATCTGTAACAAATATGGTCAAGTTATGTGGGCCAGACGGTTTGGACAACATTCATGGCAATTTCCTCAAGGTGGCGTAGATGATGGTGAAAGCCCAGAAGAAGCTATGTATCGAGAGTTGTATGAAGAAGTGGGTCTGAAACCTGAAAATGTGCAAATTTTAACGTCAACACGTTCATGGTTAAGATATCGTTTACCAAAAAGATTGATCAGACAGGAAAGCAAACCTGTGTGTATTGGCCAAAAACAAAAGTGGTATTTATTACAGCTCAAAGATAGCGATGACAGTATTAATCTCAACTCATGTGGTCATCCTGAGTTTGATGACTGGCGTTGGGTGAGTTATTGGTACCCTGTAAGGCAAGTAGTTTCTTTCAAACGTGATGTTTATCGTAAAGTAATGAAAGAGTTTGCTTTCACCACATTGGCATTTCAAGGGCGTGAGCCTAGCCGAAAAAGAGGTCGACATCGCAGCTAATTAGCGTTTAAAGAGGGCAAGGAAAGTGTTAAACACGCTCAGGGATATCACTCAAGCTGTTGCAGGAGCCAGCAGCCTTGAATCAGCATTAAATGTGTTAGTGTCGCAAACTAAGTTAGCGATGCAAACACAATGCTGCTCAATCTATATTCTTGAGCAACAACATCTTGTGCTTTCTGCAACCGATGGACTTGCTAGTGCAGCCATCAATAGTGTAAAAATGCCTTTATCTGAAGGATTAGTTGGCTTAGCTGCTGAAAAGGAAGAAGCAGTTAATCTTGCCGATGCAAAGTCTCATCATCGTTTTAAATTTTTCCCAGAAGTTGAAGAAGAAGAGTATCGTGCTTTTCTTGCTGTGCCGATCATTTTTCAAAAGCAAGTCGTCGGGGTTATCGTGGTGCAACAGCCACAGCCAAGACAATTTAGTGAAAATGAAGAAGCTTTTTTAATGACACTTGCCGCGCAACTAGCCGTTGTGGTGCGCAGCTTAAAAAATAAAGCGGCTATCAGTAACGTTCAGCAGCAAGTTGTGTTTAAAGGCACAAGCGCATCTAAGGGCATTGCAATCGCAGATGCGTTTGTTTTAGGTGGCGAAATCTCGCTAGTTCAAGATGAGCGTAAATCTTCTGATACTGAAAAAGAGTTACAAAGATTAAAGACCGCGATGCAGCGCTGTAGTGACATTATTAGCACATTGTCTCAACGTTTTGATCGCGAAAAAGTAGACGATATCGCTTCGATATTTTCAGCTTTGCAACTACTACTCAATGAAGCAAGTTTAGGTGGCGAATACTTACGTGAAGTAGAACAAGGCTGGCAAGCAGAGTCTGCAGTAAGCCGTGTGTCAATGCGTTATATTGAGCAATTCATGGCAATGGAAGATCCTTACCTTAAGGAAAGAGCCAGTGATATCCGTGAATTAGGCCAAAAGGTACTTCGCCAACTTATTGAGCCTGATAAATTAGACCTAGCCCCTGCAAAACCCGTTATTTTAGTCGCTAAAGAAGTCGATGCCACGTTATTGGCTGAGTTTCCGCGTGGAAAACTCGCAGGTATTGTGACCGAACTTGGCGGCGTGAACGCCCATGCAGCAATTCTTGCTCGCGCTTTGGGTGTTCCCGCAATTGTGGGTGCTGATCAAGTACTAGCTGCTAACATTGATGATAAAAAACTCGTTTTAAATGCCAACAGTGGCCAGCTGTTGGTCGATCCATCAGATGCAGTGCTTCACGAGTATTACACGCTCATTTCAGAAAACCAGGCGCAGCAACGTCAGTTCTCTGCTGAGTTATCTTTACCAGCACAAACACTCGATGGTCATCGTATACAGTTGTATCTCAATGCAGGTTTATTAAGTGGCTTGAGTACTGATATGGCAGAAGGGGCTGATGGCATTGGGCTGTACCGTACTGAAATTCCTTTTATGTTGCATCAGCGCTTTCCAAGTGAAGTAGAACAGGTGCATGTCTATAAACAGGTTTTGTCAGCTGCTCGCGATAGACCTGTCGTCATGCGTACTCTTGATGTTGGCGGCGATAAACCGTTACCTTATTTCCCGATTAACGAAGATAATCCATTTTTGGGTTGGCGCGGCATTCGATTATCTTTAGATCACCCAGAATTGTTTTTAATGCAATTGCGCGCAATGCTAACCGCTAATGCAGATTCTGCACAGTTGCAAATCTTACTGCCAATGGTCAGTAATCTAGATGAAATTGATCGTACTTTACTGTATCTAGAGCAGGCTTTTAGTGAGATTACTGAAGAATTAAATAGAAGTATTCCTAAGCCTAAAATCGGCGTCATGTTAGAAGTCCCTTCATTATTATTCCAATTAGAAGATGTTGCCAAGCGTGTCGATTTTGTGTCTGTGGGCAGTAATGATTTAACCCAATATTTACTTGCAGTAGATAGAAATAATCCCAGTGTTAGCCCTTTGTTTGATAGTTTTCATCCTGGGGTATTAAGAGCGTTAAAATGGACGATTACCGATTGTAATCGCTATCGTTTAGATGCCAGTATTTGTGGCGAGTTAGCTGGAGAGCCCATGGGCGCTTTGCTATTAGTTGCAATGGGATACCAAAAGTTGAGTATGAACCAAGGCAGTATCGCAAGGATCAACTACTTACTAAGACGAATTGATAAGCAGTCTCTTGAACTTTTATTAGATAAAGCACTGACTTTATCTAATGGAGAACAGGTACGCCTCTTACTCAACGAATACCTTAATGAACACGATTTAATATCAATCTTGCATTAAGTTCTGCTTTTACACGGATAAGGTTTTACTGTGGACAATATTTTATTGGTTTTTTCTATATGCCTAGTACTTGGCGGCTTCGTAGGTTTTATGGCTGGGTTACTGGGGATCGGTGGCGGCTTAATTATTGTCCCAGCACTTATATATCTCTTGCCATGGGTCGGTGTTGAATCAAGCCAACTCACCCATGTAGCTATTGCGACTTCACTCGCTTCGATCATTTTAACCTCGCTTTCTTCTGCTGTTGCGCATAATAAAAGAGGCAATGTGCCTTGGACGCTGTTTAAACCTATGTTGCCAGGTATATTAATTGGCGCACTAGCTTCAGGTTTTATCTCTGAACAAATTGCTTCTGATGATCTGCAACGTGCTTTTGCCGTGTTTGTAGTGTTAATGGCAATACAAATGGCATTTCCCTTTAAACCTAAAGCGAATAAACAAACACCGAAGTTTGTGGTGCTATTTTTAGTTTCCACATTAATAGCCATCATTGCTGGGTTAATGGGAATTGGTGGCGGTGTTTTACTGGTACCTTTTTTAACTTTTTGTGGTTTGCAAATGCGGCAAGCGGTTGGATTTTCATCTGTGACAGGTTGTTTGATAGCAATATCAGGTACAACAGGCTACATCATCGCCGGTATGAAGGTTACTGATTTGCCTGAAGGGACATTTGGCTTTATTTATCTTCCCGCATTGGCAGGGATTATTATCAGTTCAATGTTAATCGCGCCATTGGGTGTTAAAGCTGCAAGTACTTGGCCTACACCAATTTTAAAGCGAGTTTTTGCCGGGCTTTTGATGATTGTTGGAATAAAAATGGCTTTATCGGTGTAGATTTATTGGTATCATTGTTTTTTGCCGACAGTCCCTATGTGAACGTCACTTTTGACATTTGTTGGTGGGTTAAACCTTATAATAATAGGAATGAAGAATGCGTCAGTATTTAGATCTTTGTCAGAACATCGTCGATAACGGTCATTGGATTGAAAACGAACGAACAGGAAAGCGCTGTTTAACCGTGATTAATGCTGATTTGCAATATGACGTCAAGAATAACCAATTTCCTATTATTACAACTCGAAAAAGTTATTGGAAGTCTGCAATTGCAGAGCTAATTGGCTATATAAGAGGTTATGATAGTGCCGCTGATTTTCGTGCTTTAGGAACCAAAACTTGGGACATGAATTCGAATGATAATCAGAGTTGGCTAGCTAACCCACATCGTAAAGGGGAAGACGATATGGGTCGTGTGTATGGCGTTCAAGGCCGTCGCTGGCAGAAAACCTCTGGTGGTACTGTTGATCAACTAGCTAAAATCGTTGATAACTTATCTAAAGGTGTGGATGACCGTGGTGAAATTATCACATTCTATAACCCTGGTGAATTTGATATGGGCTGTTTGCGTCCATGCATGCACACTCACACCTTTTCATTATTAGGCGACACGCTTTATTTAACCAGCTACCAGCGTTCTTGTGATGTGCCGCTTGGACTCAACTTTAATCAAATTCAAGTTTATACCTTCCTTGCGTTGATGGCGCAGATTACTGGCAATAAGCCTGGAATGGCTTATCACAAAATTATCAATGCTCATATCTATGAAGACCAATTAGACTTAATGAAAAATGAGCAATTGACGCGTGAACCTTTCCCGTCACCACAACTTAAGATTAATCCTAAGATTAAAACCCTGAAAGATCTTGAAACTTGGGTAACAATGGATGATTTTGAAGTGGTGGGCTATCAACACCATGAAGCGATAAAATATCCCTTCTCAGTATAGTTAGCGAAATGCTTCCATAGCCAAAAATTAAATATCTAAGACTGATGAACTCATTTTAAATGGGTTCATTCATTTAAAATCATTAGTGCTAATACTGACCAAGTAGCACTTAACTTGTGCTTCTATGTCAACAAAAAATAAGTCATCTACATTTGATGCCTAAATGTATCGCGTGAAAGATGGCTTTTCCCAACAAAGTAACCTAAGTGAAAAATAACAAGCCTTAGCTCTCAGCTAAAAGATGATCGTTTTCTTAAAATATTTTAATAGTTATGCAATCAGTTTTAGTTAGTATTAAATGTGGCTAAAACCACAAGCTATATTGCACTAGTCTAATATTCTTGTGTAAAAACTAAACTAGCGTATTGTTATTTTATTAGTTACTAATTCAGTTAATTGTATTTAATTTCGTCAAGCGCACGATTATTGCTCAGTTAAATAAATATGCGCTTATTTCTGTTTTGTGTGCAAACTTCCGCTCAAACGTAGATCTGAGTCTCAATTGGCTTTCATGTTGTGACTTGGTGCTGTAAAAGTTGATTAACACATCGGAAAAACCGAGCTATAAGAGCGAAACTAACGATTATGATTGTTTGAAAAAATCCGATAGACTGATAATAATTGTTTTTTATGGAGTTATATATGGAACGTGCAATTAAGAATTTCTTAAGTCAAGAATCTGCAGGGGGTATCATTTTAATGATCTCTGTAGCACTGGCTATGATAATGGCAAATTCGCCATTAGCGGGTTTATACAGTGGTTTCCTTGATACAGAAGTCCAAGTGCGTGTGGGTTCATTAGATATTGATAAGCCATTATTATTATGGATTAACGACGGACTAATGGCTCTATTCTTCTTACTTATTGGTTTAGAAGTAAAGCGTGAACTATTAGAAGGTGCACTTTCAAGTGTTGCCAAAGCATCTTTACCTACTTTTGCTGCTATCGGCGGCATGGTATTCCCTGCTTTATTCTATCTGGCATTCAACTATTCAGATCCTGTGACGCAAGTTGGTTGGGCAATTCCTGCTGCGACTGATATTGCATTTGCTCTAGGTATTATGGCTTTATTAGGCAGCCGTGTTCCTGTTGCACTGAAAGTGTTCTTATTAGCGTTAGCTATTATGGACGATTTAGGTGTGATCGTGATTATCGCTCTGTTCTACAGTGCTGATTTATCAATGACGAGCTTAATCGTTGCAGCAATTTCAATTTCATTGATGGTTGCATTGAATCGTAAGGGCGTTAGTTCATTAATCCCATACGGTTTATTAGGTGTGATTCTATGGGTTGCTGTTCTTAAATCTGGTGTGCATGCGACATTAGCAGGTGTGATTATTGCTTTCTGTATTCCTTTACGTGCTAAAGATGGGTCTTCACCATCTGAACACTTAGAGCATAGCTTACACCCATGGAGCACATTCTTCATTTTACCTGTGTTCGCATTTGCTAATGCTGGATTATCGCTATCAGGAATGAGCATCACTTCATTGGCTGAGCCTGTAACTATCGGTATTATCCTAGGTCTGCTGCTTGGTAAGCCAGTAGGTGTATTATTGTTCAGTTATACTGCTGTAAAACTAAAATGGGCTGAACTACCACCTGGTATTACTTGGAATCAAATTATTCCAGTCTCTATCATGTGTGGTATTGGTTTCACAATGTCAGTGTTTATTTCTTCACTTGCATTCGAATCAGCCCCTGAGCATTTTGGTGACTTTGCCCGTTTAGGTATTCTAATGGGATCTATGCTAGCTGCTGTTATTGGTTATGTATGGCTTGATAAAGTGCTTCCTAAAGCTAAAGCAAAATAGGGCTGGTGCAAATAATGAAAATAAAACTGTTGATGTTAGCTCTAGCAATGGGCGTGGTTACCATGCCAGCCCAAGCTACTTCGTTTAACGTATGTCAAACAAGCGTTGAATCAAACGAATGTAAAAGCTATTTAGATGGCGTTGTTGATGGTGCTTTGATGTATCACACTGATGCGTCAGGTAGTCGTTTAGAAGCTGATGATGGATATGAGTCTCGTGCACTTAAGTATCGAGCTGGTAAGCGTTATCAAGAGGCTAACCGCAGTTTTTGTGCTGACAGAAAACCGCATAAAGATGATATCGTTTTAGCTATTCAGGAACAAACTGCTGCTAAAAACGTTAACAACTTAAGCGAGTTGTCGATATTAATTGATAGCTTGTTGGACTGTCAGCGATTAAAATAAACCATCTTTCTTAGCTGGTTTATATGCATGCAACATTTAAATTATAACCATCTATATTATTTTTGGATGGTTAGAAAAAAAGGTTCGGTGGCTAAGGCCGCCGAAGCTTTATGTCTCGCTCCGCAAACGATTACAGGTCAAATTCGCGCTTTAGAAGAACGCCTAAATGGCAGTTTATTCAATCGCGTAGGCCGTTCATTAGAACCCACCGAATTAGGCGAATTAATTTTTCGCTATGCTGATAAAATGTTTAGCCTCAGCTATGAGATGCTAGATTTATTGGCTTATCATAAAGATGAATCAATATTATTTGAAGTTGGGTTTGCTGCAGCTTTGTCTAAAGCTTTAGCTAGCCGTGTGCTGTTAACAGTGATCCCTAATGATGGCTCGATGCATTTGAGTTGTTATGAATCTACCCATGAAAACTTGATTCAGCGCTTACGTGAACACAAATTAGATATGATTTTGTCTGACTCAGCAGGTGAATCACTTAAATATCCTGAGATTTTATCTAAGAAGCTCGGTGAGTGTGGTATTAGTTTTTTTGCTGCTTCAAAACCCTCATTAGATTTCCCTGCATGCTTAGAACAAGAAAAGCTATTAATCCCAGGTAAGCGGACATCTCTTGGGCAGCAGCTACATAGATGGTTTGCGGAAAAAAATCTCGATGTAAGCATATTAGGTGAGTTTGACGATGCAGCGATGATGAAAGCGTTTGGACTGTTTAAGCGTGGTATATTTGTTGCTCCATCAATTTATCGTCATGATATACTCTCACAAGGTATGGTTTTAATTGGTGAAACAGACGATATTAAAGAAGAATATCACGTTATGTTTGCCGAACGGATGATCCAACACCCGGCAGTTAAGCGGTTATTAGAAACTGATTTTACTGATTTGTTCGCAGGTGTTGATCCACAGGTACAAGATGTTGAACACCGTAGTTCACATCAAAGATAAAATATCCTCAGAAGATGTTAGGAGAAGTGCGTTGGAATTAATGAATATTGCTAGAGTTCGCTGGGCATGTCGTAGAGGGATGCTCGAGTTAGATGTCCTGTTTCAGCCTTTTGTAGATGCACATTACGAAGCGCTTTCTGATATTGATAAACAAACCTTTATTGATCTACTCGCTTGTGAAGACCCAGAGCTATTTGCATGGTTTATGGGCCATGAAGTGTGCCCTAATAACGCGATGGCTGAAATGGTAATTACAGTACGTGGCCGTCCTCAGCCTTAACTGTGTCAATAAAAATAGAATCTCTATTTTGCCTATCTTATTAATGCTGTATCAAGTAAGAAATGGCGCTTAACCTGTGCATGTAACTTTAAGCGCCTCTTTTAACCAGTTCCTCTCTCATATTGTCCTCATTTGTGTTTGCTTAACCAGTTTTCTGTTGTGGCCTGTAAGCCACTTTGTTGGTTTGAGTATATTGCGTGGTTTAACCTTGTTAGCGGTCACAGCCTTCTTCATTTGGCATATAAACCAGCTTAGGCGGCAACGTTGTGATTTATACCTTTCTGAAACGGGAGATGGAACACTTGATCATGATGCTTTTGTCGTTTGGCGCTCAGCTATCGTGACAGTGTTTGCTTGTGTGATATTTATTGAGTTTGAATCATCAAGTTCAAAAAAGAAGAAAAGGCAATTGTTGATAGTGTGGAGCGACATGCTCACGGATAAAGATTACCGACAACTTTGTCGGCACTTAAACAAACTTAAACGAAATCAAGACAATTAATATTGCTAGCGCAATGATCAAATCATAGCTCCTGACATTTCTCAGGAGCTATCTCAATCGTCTTTATCATTCGTTATCTTTCAGGTTGTAAGATGGTCGGCTGTGGGTTTTCTAATTGTTCCGGATAATCAGCATTATAGTGCAACCCTCGACTTTCCTTTCGCTCCATTGCGCAGCGAATAATTAATTCAGCCACTTGAACCAAGTTCCTTAATTCCAGTAAGTTATTACTGACTCGGAAGTTGCTGTAATACTCTTGGATCTCTTGTTGCAACATAGCGCAGCGACGTAAAGCACGCTCTAAGCGTTTGTCGGTTCTTACAATACCGACATAATCCCACATGAATAATCTCAGTTCGTGCCAGTTATGGGCAATGACGACTTCTTCATCTGAGTTGCTCACTTTACTTTCATCCCAATGAGGGACAGGGCCTGGCGTTGGGATTTTTGTTAATAAGCTTTCTATGTCATGTGCAGCCGCGCGTGCAAAGACGAGGCATTCCAATAATGAATTACTTGCTAGACGGTTTGCACCATGAAGACCTGTATAAGCCACTTCGCCAATGGCGTATAAGCCATTAATGTCAGTTTGACCATGTAAGTCAGTCATGATCCCACCACAAGTATAATGCGCAGCAGGCACCACTGGAATTGGGTCTGTAGTGATATCTATGCCAAATTCTAAACAGCGTTTATGAATAGTAGGGAAGTGCTTTATCACGAAATCTGCAGGTTTATGGCTGATATCAAGATATAAACAATCAGCACCTAAGCGCTTCATTTCATAATCGATGGCGCGTGCGACGATATCACGAGGCGCAAGCTCGGCTCTCTCGTCAAACTCTGGCATAAACCGACTACCATCGGGACGTTTAAGGTATGCTCCTTCGCCGCGTAATGCTTCAGTTAATAAGTAATTACGCGCATCTGCATGGTATAAACAAGTTGGATGAAATTGATTAAATTCCATATTGGCAACACGACAACCCGCGCGCCAAGCCATAGCAATACCATCGCCGCTGGCAATATCAGGGTTAGAAGTATACTGATAAACTTTTGAACTACCGCCTGTAGCGATTGCAACAAACTTTGCTGTGACAGTTTCTACATGCTCAGCGTCTCGATTCCAAACGTAGGCACCGACAACGCGGTTACCGGGTCGGTTTAATTTACGAGTCGTAATAAGGTCAATAGCATTATAACGCTCTAAGACTTGGATGTTTGGATGCGCTAATGCTTGATCTTGTAAAGTCGTTTGCACCGCTTTGCCTGTGGCATCAGCAGAATGCAAAATTCGACGATGGCTATGTCCGCCTTCGCGCGTAAGATGATAAGGCGCTGTGCTTTGATCGCCGTCAGGAGTTTCTTCCTTATCAAAAGCGACACCACATTGAATTAGCCATTTCATTGAAGCTTTGGCATTTTCGGCAGTATAAGTCACCACTTCTTTGTCACAAAGGCCCGCACCAGCAATCAAGGTGTCGCTTACATGGGACTCAATTGTATCCGATTCATCAAATACAGAAGCGATTCCGCCTTGGGCATAGTAGGTTGAGCCTTCAGCTAACGGCCCTTTAGAAAGAAGAATAACTTTAGACTTTTCAGCTAGATGGAGTGCCAGCGTTAACCCGGCTGCGCCACTACCTATAACCAAAATATCAGATTGGTGTTCAACTGCTTGTTTCATAAGGTATCATGGGTGACTTAATATGGTTCTATAATGGTAAAACAAAACCGCTTTATTGGGTACTGAGACATTACTATTAAGCGATATTTAACCATTTTTTATAAAAAATTAAATTTTTTTCATTCAATATCGAACTTTTTCAAAGCATGCGAGTCTACTTTATTGTGAATATGATTCGAGCGACTGAGAAATCAGTATTATAGATTTAGGAGTAGTCGGCTCGGATGAGTGGACAAATAAGTGATCAACAGTTAGTTGAGCGTGTACAACGCGGTGACAAAAACGCATTTAATCTGTTAGTTCAGAAGTACCAAAATAAAGTAATGAGCTTGATATCACGTTATATTCGAAATCAAGCTGACATCGCCGATGTGGCACAAGAAGCCTTTATTAAAGCTTATCGTGCATTACCTAATTTTCGTGGTGAAAGTGCGTTTTACACTTGGTTGTACCGAATTGCAGTAAACACTGCAAAAAACCATTTGGTTTCTCAGAGCAGAAAAACACCGGCTAACAGTGTTGATGCAGAAGAAGCTGAATATTACGAAGGCAGTGATGCGTTAAAAGAATTTGCATCTCCAGAACGTTTAGTTTTGTCGGATGAAATTAATAAGGTGATTTTTGAAACCTTAGAAACGTTGCCAGAAGAATTGAAGATTGCAATATCACTTCGTGAACTTGATGGTATGAGTTACGAAGATATTGCCAATATCATGGATTGTCCTGTTGGAACGGTAAGATCAAGAATCTTCCGAGCCAGGGAATCAATCGATAAAAAACTCCAGCCTTTGCTGGAACAGTAATAGTCTTTATTGACACAGGTGAAAAATGCTTAAATCAGGTCAAGAATGGGTTTCATCAGCAGTTGACGGCGAAGTAGATGCTAAAACATTAGCGGAACTGTCAGCAGACGAAAACTCACACAAACAGTGGCAAAACTATCATATGATTGGTGATGCTATGCGTGGTGAGTTACCGCAGACAATTGATTTAGATCTTACTGCAAACATTGCAGCAGCAATTGAGTTAGAACCTGCGATTATCGCGCCTCAAACTGAAACTACGTCAACTCATGATGCCAAAGTGGCTACTACTGAGACTAAGAAAGACAATGTTGTGCCTTTCTTTAAGCAATTTGGCCAATATGCAATTGCTGCTACTGTCGCTATGGTTGCTATTGTCGGTGTACAAAATTACGGTCAAGACCAAAACGCTGATTCACCATTACCTGTGTTAAACACGCGTCCATTAGTGGGTACCGCTTCTCCTGTGAGTTTACAAACTGGCGCAGTGCAGAATCAATCTAGTGTTAGTAATGACAATGTTGTTGAGCAACGTCGTAGAATTAATTCTTATATTCAAGACCATATGCTACAACAAAGGTTGAATTCAGGTGTCGTTGTGCAGCACAATGACGCTATTGAACAAAACGTTAATAAATAATTTGGAGTTAGCTTGCGTCTAATCCTGTTAGCCCTTGTTGTATTGGCATTTCCTACATTTGCCAATAGCAATACTGAAAGTATTGCTGAAGAAGAAATGTCTGCAAAAGCTTGGCTTGAAAGTATGAGCCAAGCGCTACAAACCAAACAGTACAAATCCTCTATAATTCAGCTTCAAGCAGACCATATTCGTCCATTAGTTTATCTTCATGGTACGGTGAATGATAAAGAAGTTGCCTTTTTAGAATACCTCAATGGTCCACCTAAAAATGCAGTAAGAGTTGCTGATACTGTCACTTTTATTGAGCACGACCAACCCGCTTACAGTATAAATGCTCCTCGTATTCAAGGTGTTTGGCCAACTATTTTTGCAACTGATGTTAGCTCTTTAGAGCAAGGTTATCAGTTTGTCTTAGGTGGTCGCAGCAGAATCGCTGGCCGTCCAGGTCAGATGATCCGTATTATTCCCGTAGATGATAATCGCTTTATGTCGCAAGTGTGGATTGATATGGACACACGTTTACCACTTCGATATGACATGGTGAATCAAGAAAAACAATTGCTCGAACAAATGATGGTCATTGAGTTACTTGAACTTAACGAACCTGCGAAAATTTTAATCGAAGCGGAAAAACAAGGTTTACCGCCAGTAATGAATCCTGCTGAGCGCATTAAAGGCCAGAACTGGGAGTTCAGTTGGTTACCTGCAGGTTTTCATATGGTGGTAAAAGATCACCATCGTTTAATTGGCAGTGATGAATCAGTTGAATATATTGCTTTAAGCGACGGTTTAGTGAATATTTCGGTTTATGTTGCGCGCATGGGTGACAGCCCAATGCCAGATGAACTTATTACCCGCAATGGCTTATCTATGGTCGTTGAGCAAGTTGGGAACGTTGAAGTGGTCGCTGTGGGTAAAGTACCAGCAGAAACTCTAAATCGTATTGCTAAAAGTCTCATTTTGAAGTAACTATCTAGCATGTCAGATACGCCTTCAACTCAAACTCCTTCAACGCCGCCGCAACCCGCATTGTCAAAATCGATGCTGGAAGAGGTGGCAACTGTCACAGCTTATGATCCTGATGGTTGGGTAACCGTAGAAATTGAATTGAAAAGTGCTTGTAATCATTGTTCTAGCAGTGAGAACTGCGGCACTTCGACGGTAGCAAAAGCGTTTTCAGTCAAGCGGCAGCGGTTTTCATTGATGAGCGAAAAACCTTGCGAAGTGGGTGATTTACTCAAATTAGCTTTACCGGAGAGCGTTATTATAAAAGCGGCTATGCTTGTTTATATTGTGCCGCTGTTCGGTTTGTTTATGGGCGCGGCAATGGGTTTGTGGCTTGGTGATTTACTCAATGTTAATGCTGATTATAGTTCAATGTTGTTCGCTGCATTGGGCGGAGTGAGCGCTTGGTTTGCTGGCAAACAGCAAGCAGCAAAGTTAGAAAAGTCTTCTACTCCAGTAATAACCGCTTATTTAGGGCAAGCAGTGAGTTTACATCGCGGTTAAAAATGTCTAAATTCTTTGTAAAAACATTAAAGTTTGCCGCTTAAACTGTCTATTTTTACACTGATTTCTGTTGGCCTATTGATTCTGATTGGTATTAACCCCTTATTCAGGTACAATTTGGCACCATTATTTCCATCATTTTAGTAGTAGTCATTTCATCCAAATGAAACACATTAGAAACTTCTCAGTTATTGCTCATATCGATCACGGCAAATCAACATTGTCAGATCGCCTTATCCAATTTTGTGGTGGTTTATCAGACCGTGAAATGGCCGCTCAAGTACTTGATTCTATGGATATCGAGCGTGAGCGCGGTATTACCATTAAAGCACAGAGCGTTACGCTCGATTATAAAGCTGATGATGGCGAAACCTATCAATTGAACTTCATTGATACTCCGGGCCATGTTGATTTCTCATATGAGGTATCACGTTCATTAGCCGCTTGTGAAGGTGCATTGTTAGTTGTTGATGCTGGTCAAGGCGTTGAAGCACAAACACTGGCTAACTGTTATACCGCCCTTGAAATGGACCTGGATGTGGTACCAATCTTAAACAAGATTGATTTACCACAAGCTGATCCTGATCGCGTTGCTGCTGAAATCGAAGACATTGTTGGTATTGATGCCATGGACGCGGTTCGTTGTTCGGCGAAAACGGGTATTGGTATCAAAGATGTTTTAGAAACGATTGTTTCTGACATTCCACCACCTGAAGGCGATATTGATGCGCCGCTGCAAGCTTTGATTATTGATTCATGGTTTGACAGCTATTTAGGTGTAGTTTCTTTAGTACGTATTAAGCATGGTGTACTGAAGAAAGGTGACAAATTTAAAGTGATGTCGACAGGTCAGAATTATAATGCTGACCGCGTAGGTATCTTTACACCTAAACAAACTGATACACCTGAATTAAAAGCAGGTGAAGTTGGCTTTGTTATCTCTGGTATTAAAGAGATTCATGGTGCACCGGTTGGTGATACGTTAACTCACGCCAAAAATGGCGCAGAAGAGCCACTTCCTGGTTTTAAAAAGGTCACTCCACAGGTTTACGCGGGTGTATTCCCAATTTCAACCGATGAGTTTGAAAGCTTCCGTGATGCCTTGAATAAACTAAGTTTGAATGATGCGTCATTATTCTTCGAACCTGAATCTTCTTCAGCATTAGGTTTTGGTTTCCGTATTGGTTACCTTGGCTTATTGCACATGGAGATCATTCAAGAGCGTTTAGAGCGTGAATATAATCTTGATTTGATTACCACAGCACCAACAGTAGTTTACGAAGTTGAAATGACTCGTGGCGAAGTGCTGTATGTTGATAATCCATCAGATTTACCGGCAATTAATAATATTGAAGAAATTCGCGAACCTATCGTTGAAGCGAATATGTTGGTGCCAAAAGAATACCTAGGTAATGTGATTACTTTATGTGTTGAAAAGCGTGGTGTTCAAACCAATATGGTTTATCACGGTAATCAAGTATCTGTGACTTACGAACTGCCTATGGCAGAAGTGGTTATGGATTTCTTCGATCGCCTAAAATCAACCAGCCGTGGTTACGCTTCACTCGAATATAACTTTATTCGTTTCGAGCCAGCTGACATGGTGCGCTTAGATATCATGATTAATGGCGATCGCGTCGATGCATTAGCAATGGTTATTCACCGTTCAAACATTCGTCACCGTGGTCTAGCACTTGTTGATAAGATGAAAGAACTTATCCCAAGACAGATGTTTGATATTGCGATTCAAGCGGCTGTTGGTAGTCAGATTATTGCCCGTTCAAACATTAAAGCGATGCGTAAAGACGTAACGGCGAAATGTTATGGTGGCGATGTTTCTCGTAAGAAGAAACTACTGCAGAAGCAGAAAGACGGTAAAAAGCGCATGAAGCAAGTTGGTAATGTTGAAGTACCACAAGAAGCGTTTTTAGCAGTATTGAAGCTTAATGATTAACCTCTTAATTAATATGCCTGATTGAGGCTTTTATTAAGAGTGAAGATAACGCCGCAGTTTGCGGCGTTGTTATTCCTAAAAATAATTATTATTTTTCACCAAAGATGATGAGCAAAAGTTAATTTTGCAATCGAAGTGATTTTGTATATTTTGTAACACAACAGATAGTGATTCTGCATGTTATCCGTCGGATACTCATTATTTAGCAGTGTTAATCACTGAACCCATTTAAAAGTGTAAAGGCAGGAGCTTAATACCCAATGGCAGCCCATTTTTCTCTTATTTTAGTCATCGTCACGTTAGTCAGTGGTTTGATTTGGCTAATTGATGTTATTTTCTTTGCTCCAAAGCGCCGCGAAGCGCTTGCTTTAGCCGAAGCAAAACAAGCAGACCTTAGTGAGGAAGCAAAAGAGAGTATTATACGTGAATCAACGGTTGTTGAATTTGCTCATTCTATTTTCCCTGTCATTGCTTTTGTGTTGATTTTACGTTCGTTTATTTATGAACCATTTCAAATTCCATCAGGTTCGATGAAGCCGACTTTACTCGTGGGTGACTTTATTTTAGTTGAGAAGTTTAGCTATGGTTTACGTGATCCAGTATGGCGCAGTAAATTAGTTGAAACGGGTGAGCCTGAGCGCGGTGATGTGTTCGTATTCAAGTACCCAGAAAACCCACAAATAGACTATATTAAAAGAGTTATTGGTTTACCTGGTGACCGAATTGTTTATCAAAATAAGCAGTTTTTGATTGAACCAAAATGTGACGATGGTGCAAATTGCCCGCCAGCGAAAGCAGTGAAATTAAGCAGCGTTAATCGTGGTGAGTTTTCTCAAGAAGGTATCCCATTATCTCGTTACACTGAGCAACTTGGTGATATTGAACATGACATTTTGATTAACCCATCTCGACCAGATTTTAGTAATCATTTTTATGAGCAAGCTGGCACAGCTGTGGGTGAGTTTATTGTTCCTGAAGGTGAGTATTTTGCCATAGGTGATAACCGCGATAATAGTACAGACAGTCGTTTTTGGGGCTTTGTACCTGAAGCGAATCTAGTTGGTAAAGCAGTCGCTATTTGGATTAGTTTTGAGTTTGAGCGACCAGCAAGCAGCTGGTTACCAACTTGGGTGCCGACGGGTGTGCGTTTTGACAGAGTAGGTGCAATTAAGTAATGGAACCAATTAAGAACTTACCACGTTTATGTAGAACACTTGGTTATGAGTTTACCAATGTAGATCTGCTAACTCAGGCGTTAACCCATCGAAGTGCCGCTTCAAAGCATAACGAACGTCTTGAGTTTTTAGGTGATTCGATTTTATCAATTATCATTTCAGATGCGTTATATCACCAGTTTCCAAAAGTCACTGAAGGTGACTTGAGTAGAATGCGCTCTACATTAGTAAAGGGTGAAACCCTTACCGTTATCGCGAAAGAGTTTAAATTAGGTGATTACCTTTATTTAGGCCCAGGCGAACTTAAAAGTGGCGGTTTTAGACGCGAGTCGATACTCGCTGATGCTGTTGAAGCTATCATCGGTGCTATTTATCTTGATGCCGATATAGAAACATGCCGTGGTCTATTGTTGACCTGGTATAAGCAACGCTTAGCTGAAATCAAACCAGGTATTAACCAAAAGGATCCGAAAACGATCCTTCAGGAATATTTACAGGGTTATAAAAAGCCATTACCAGAATATCTTGTTGTAGATGTTAAGGGTGATGCGCACAATCAAACATTCACGGTTGAATGTCGAATATCAGAAATAGATAAAGTAGTGACAGGTGTCAGTACTTCTAGAAGAAAAGCTGAGCAGCTAGCTGCGGCTCAGGTATTGGAGCTAATTAATAAATGACCAAAAAAACAGACTTGCCAGAAAGCTCGCCAGCAGAGCCAAGCTTGGATGAATTATTGGCAAGGATGAATGGTGCCGCACCCGCTGCTGAAGCGAAATATGAAGTGACTTTTTGTGGCATGGTTGCCATTGTAGGTCGCCCAAATGTGGGTAAATCAACTTTACTGAACAAGTTACTTGGTCAGAAAGTGAGTATTACTTCTAAAAAGCCGCAAACCACACGTCACCGTATTATGGGTATTCATACAGATGAAGCAAAACAAATCATCTTTATTGATACGCCAGGTCTTCATATTGACGAAAAACGCGCTATTAACCGTTTGATGAACCGTGCTGCTGCCAGTTCATTAGCTGATGTGTCTATGGTTGTGTTTGTTGTTGATGGTATGACATGGACTGAAGATGATGAAATGGTGCTTAATAAGCTGCAACAAGGTAGTGGTAAGCGTAAAACTGTTTTAGCCATTAATAAAGTCGATAACATTAAAGATAAAGAAGCCTTATTTCCTTATCTTGCAGAGCTCTCTGAAAAGTTTGCTTTTGATGAGATTTTGCCGATTTCAGCCACTAAAGGCACGAACGTGCAACGTATTTTAGATTTAGCGCAAGAGTCTTTACCTGAAGGGCAGTTTTATTTCCCTGAAGATTATGTGACTGATCGTTCTCAGCGCTTTATGGCATCTGAAATTGTGCGTGAAAAGCTGATGCGCTTCTTAGGTGATGAACTACCTTATGATGCCACTGTCGAGATTGAGCAGTTTAAAATGATGGACAATGGCGTTTATCAAATTAATGCTTTGATTTTGGTAGAGCGTACAGGCCAAAAACGCATGGTCATTGGTAACAAAGGTGAGCGTATTAGAACCATTGCTACCCAAGCACGCCTTGATATGGAGACCTTATTTGATAATAAAGTTTTCTTAGAAGTGTGGGTGAAAGTGAAATCAGGTTGGGCAGATGACGAAAGAGCGCTGCGCAGTCTAGGTTACGGCGAAGACTAATACAATGTCAGCCTTGATCTCATGCTATAGCCGTTAGTCGTCTCTTCGATGTTACGCGGCTATATACTCCATCATCGTCCTTACAGAGAATCCAGTGTGATTGTCAATCTGTTGGTCGATGGTGTGGGTCGCCTTGATGCATTAGTCAGGGTAGGCAGCGGTAAAAAATCCATTAAAAGTATCATCCAGCCTTTTCAGCCTCTGATATTTCAATTCAATAGTAAATCAGACTCAGTTGATTCTTCACTTAAGTTTATTACCCAAATTGAACCTGCAGCGCCAGCACTTCCCTTAAAATCAGATAGTTTATATTCTGCGATGTACCTTAATGAGCTTCTGGTGAGAGTACTTAATTCAGGCCAACATGCCGAAAGCTTATTTTTGCATTATCATCGCAGCTTGATGGCGTTAGCGAGCGAGTTTAGCTCAGAGCATTTACGCTATTTTGAAATGGAATTGCTTAATGAACTGGGCGCTTTGCCTTCACTTGAATATGATACTCAAGGGGAAAGTATTATGGCTGATATGAGTTATCGGATTATTGCCGATGAAGGCTTTTTACCTGTGGCTCAGCAGGCATCAGCAAACGTGACAAATAGCCGCCATTTATTATCTGGTGATATGCTGATTAACTTACAATCCAAACAACTTGTTGAAAATAATTTAGTGCAGGCGAAAGGATTAATGAGGTTATTATTAACTCCATTGTTAGGTGGAAAACCACTACTAAGCAGAAAATTATTTATTAAGAAGTAACAGATTAGCACTGATATTAGAACGATATTAGTTCTGATAACAGTGCTGAAATTAGACAAGAACAAAAATATATAAGGAGCCCACAGTGAGTGGAATTTTATTAGGCATTAACATCGACCATATCGCCACTTTACGCCAAGCTCGTGGTACTGAATACCCTGATCCTGTACATGCCGCAGCAGTGGCAGAACATGCTGGTGCTGATGGCATCACCATTCATTTACGTGAAGATCGCAGACATATTGTTGATCGTGATGTTTACCTACTGGCCAAAACCCTAAAAACACGGATGAACTTTGAGTTTGCTGTGACTGAAGAAATGATTTCAATTGCCTGTGATGTTAAGCCAGCTTATGCCTGTTTGGTACCTGAAAAACGTGAGGAATTAACTACCGAAGGTGGTTTAGATGTTGCGGGCCAACTTGATAAAATCACCCAAGCTGTCACACGTCTTGCGGCACAGGGTATTAAGGTGTCTTTATTTATTGATGCAGACAAAGCACAAATAGATGCTGCAGTGGCCTCGGGAGCGCCTTATATTGAAATTCACACAGGCTGTTATGCTGATGCGAAAACTGATGCAGAGCAATTACAAGAGTTAACGCGTATTACCGAAATGGCAAAATATGCTCACGGTAAAGGCCTGATTGTTAATGCAGGTCATGGCTTGCATTACCATAATGTCAAACCAATTGCGGCTATTCCTGAGTTGTATGAACTTAACATCGGTCATGCTGTGATAGCGCGCGCAGCAATTGACGGCTTAGCTGTTGCAGTAAAAGACATGAAGCAACTGATGCAAGAAGGTCGCAGAGGCGAATAATGGCTGTTATTGGCTTAGGTACTGATATTGTCGAGATTGCTCGTATTGAGACCCAGTTTATGCGCCTTGGTGATAAACTGGCTAAACGTGTATTAACGCCAGCAGAACTTGAAATTTATCAGAGTTCTAAAATACCGCATCGATATCTTGCAAAGCGTTTTGCTGCTAAAGAAGCTGCAGCCAAGGCCTTAGGCACTGGCATTGGACGTGGGGTGTCATTTCAGCATATTCATATTGCCAATAATGACAGTGGTGCCCCCATTGTGAGTTTTACTGATGGTGCCTTAACGAGAATGAATGAACTTGGCGCTAGCCATGTTCACATCACCATCGCCGATGAGCAACACTATGCTGTAGCGACAGTTATCATAGAGTCTTAAATCGGTATTAGGATGATTTCACTACTTGATTGCACAAGTAATCTATTAAGGCGCTTCGGCGTCTTTTTTGGGCGCCTTTTTCGACTTCTATCAAAAGGTGTTTGCTGGTATTTATTTCTTATCGGGCATTAAATTACAACTGCGAATGATTCTAGAGCTTGAGCTCCATAGTTGAAGTAGGGTAAGTTAATAGGATGTTACTTGATAAAAATAATAAGGACTCGTAATGAAATCGGCCGTTGAGCAACTTGCCACTTATAAAAGTGTGCATTTAAACCCCAAAAATATTAAAACTCACTTTGTTGGCGTACCGCTAATTATTTGGTCTGTTTTTTTATTGCTAAATCTAATCCCAATTAATTTTGTTTTGTTAGCCGAAGATGGATTTAAGATTAATATCGCAACCATCTTCGCTTTGGGGACATTGATATATTATTTTATATTGCATAAAGGCTTAGCGCTTGGTTTAACCATTTTTATTATCCCAGTCCTGATGACTTCTTCAATGGTGGCTGAATTTGATAATGCTTGGATGGTGGGTGTTGGTGTATTTTTTGTCGGTTGGGTTATTCAGTTTATTGGCCATAAATATGAAAAGGCGAAACCTGCATTCATCGATGATTTAAATCAGTTATTGATAGGCCCTTTTTTCTTAATGGCTGAGTTGTACTTCATGATGGGCTTAAACAAAAATTTAGAGGATGAAATTACGCCTATCGCTCGAGATAAAAGAAGAGCATTAGAAGCCAACCGCCGTCAGGCAGCGTAATGTAAGCGAAATAAAGTTTATACGAGCAATAAAAAAGGCGCTTATTAGCGCCTTTTTTGATGGCGTTTGAATTGGACTAATCAGTCAACTCTTCAGTCGTATCTTCTTTAAGTCCAGGTACTACTTTCACCGCTTTAATCATGTTGTCAGAGACCTCAATCACTTCAATATTATAATTATCGATAGTGACGTTTGTTCCCGCATCAGGAATATCTTCTAGATACTCGATGATAAGCCCGTTGAGTGTCTTAGGGCCATCAATTGAAAAGTCCCATTTCATTTCTTTGTTCAAATCACGGATGTTGATCGTTGCATCAATGACAAAACTGCCATCTTGTTGAATATCAATATCCTCGCTGGCAGTGGTGATCATTGAAGTGGTAAAGTCGCCGACAATTTCCTCTAGGATATCTTCAAGCGTCACTAGCCCCTGAATGTCACCATACTCGTCAACCACTAAGCCAAAGCGTTCTTTATTTTGCTGGAAGTTAGATAGTTGTACGGTGAGCGGTGTACCTTCAGGAATGAAGTACAACTCTTTTACTGCCCTAAGCAAAGAGGACTTACTGAATTCTTCTTTCGAGCGAAGTCTAAGGGCATCACGAAGGTGAATAAAGCCGACGGCATCATCAATATTGTCACGATATACCAACACTCGAGTATGTGGGCTTTGAGTGACTTGCTTATTGATTAACTTGAACTCGTCATTGACGTTAATTGCATAGATGTCTGATCGCGGGATCATAATATCTTCAACGGTGACCTTTTCTAAGTCGAGAATGGATATCAACATCTCTTGATGTCGCTGAGGGATCAGTGCACCAGCCTCATGAACCACAGTGCGCAGCTCTTCTTGGCTTAATGCATCGTTGACACTGATATTTTTTATACCTAATACACGCAAAAAGCCTGATGTGATCAGATTAATGACTTTAACCAGTGGCCATAACACTGATAACAGGGCTTTTAGTAAGAAGCTAGATGGAAAAGCGATACGTTCAGGGTGAAGAGCTGCAACCGTTTTCGGCGTTACTTCAGCAAATATCAGCACTACTAATGTCAGCACCCCCGTTGCGATTGCCACACCCATATCGCCGAATAAGCGCATACCAATAATGGTGGCAATGGCCGAGGCTAAGATGTTGACGAGGTTATTACCAATTAGAATTAAACCAATTAACCTGTCTGGCCTTTCAAGCATCTTTAATGCTCTTTGCGCCCCTTTATGCCCACTAGAAGCAAGGTGACGAAGGCGGTAGCGGTTTAATGTCATCATGGCTGTCTCAGACCCAGAAAAGTAGGCTGAGATTAAGATTAACACTAGAAGAGAGAGGAGGAGTGCGCTGGTAGAAATAGCGTCCAAAAAGGGCTCCAGTAAACGTAATTAAAAACTGAGTAAAAAAAAGACGAATGATGAGTATCAATCATTCGTCATGAGTGTCAAGTCTGGGAAGGTTAACCTGCCAGAGTTGTAGTTTATCTTAAAATGATTTCAGTCACTATTCGAGCGCCAAAATAAGCTAAAGATAATAATGTTGCACCTGATAATGTGTAGATGACGGCTGTGCGAACACGGCAACCAATGGTGTAGTTTTGCCATAGCATAGCGCCGTATACTAACCAAGCTAAGATGGATAAAATTGCCTTATGACCTTTACCATCTTCAAACATATCTTCTAAAAACACAAACCCCGTGATTAATGAAAGAGTCAGTAAGAACATACCGATAGTGACTAAATGAAAAAGTTGTTTTTCAACTGTCATTAAAGGCGGCATGCCAGGGCTCATCATGGTTTTCTTGTTTTTAAGCTTATTTTGAATCAATAACAATTGAATCGCATAGAGCGCGGCAATCATTAATGCACTGTAAGCCATAAGAGAAAGCACAATGTGAGCTAAGATCTCAGGGTGGATATCAAAATGAATAATGTACTGTGGCGGTATGAGCCATAACACTGCAACTGAAATAACAGAGCAGGCATAAACCACAGGTACCACAACTATCACCTTTAAGCGGTGCATAATAATGGTAAAGCTGAAGGCGATAATCCAGTTAACTAATGAAATCACATTCGTTAAACTGAAGTTTTGACCGTCAGCAGTATAAATAGTTTGCGAAAGTGCAATGCCGTGAAGCACAACGGCAATAGATGCAAAAATTGCGACCAATCGACGATTCGGCCCTTCTGCATGGAACAAACGACTCGTCACTAATACGAGTGCAATGCAATAAAACAACATAGCCGAAGCTGAAAAAATGACCATCTGGAATAAACCTATCAAGTTATGAGTGCAGGTTGTTTTTAAAAATAAAATCAGCACATCTATATTTATCTTAGATTAACATGAACCCTACCCATTAGGGCAGTGACCCAAGACTCAAAATTTAACAGTTTCCACCATTTAACTCCAAATAATTTACGAAAAATGACATACATCAATAGACAGGCCTCAGGCTAATCTCGCATCTTGAAGTAGTTTGGGTATAATAGGCGACAATTATCGAATCGTTTAAGGTAAACAGCAGAGCATGTTTGAGAATCTAACCGACAGACTGTCACGAACCCTCAAGAATATTAGTGGTCGTGGTCGCTTAACCGAAGACAACATTAAAGAAACCTTACGTGAAGTGCGCATGGCACTACTTGAGGCTGATGTTGCTTTGCCCGTTGTACGCCAATTTGTAAACAGCGTAAAAGAACGTGCAGTCGGTCAAGAAGTCTCTAAAAGTTTAAGTCCGGGACAAGCATTCATTAAGATTGTCCAAAATGAACTTGAAAAAGCGATGGGCGAAGCTAATGAAGCATTAGATTTAGCCAGCCAGCCACCTGCAGTATTAATGATGGCGGGTTTGCAAGGTGCGGGTAAAACAACCAGTGTTGCAAAACTGGCAAAATTTTTACGTGAGCGTGAGAAAAAATCTGTTTTAGTTGTGAGTGCCGACGTTTATCGTCCTGCTGCGATTAAGCAATTGGAAACATTGGCTGCAGAAGTTGAAGTGGATTTTTTCCCATCAGACGTAAGCCAAAAGCCAATTGATATTGCGACAGCTGCAATTGCGCATGCAAAATTAAAATTCATTGATGTTGTAATTGTCGATACTGCAGGTCGTTTGCATGTTGATGAAGCCATGATGGATGAGATTAAAGATCTCCATGCGGCAGTAACACCTGTTGAAACGTTATTCGTTGTCGATGCAATGACAGGTCAAGATGCGGCAAATACTGCTAAATCATTTAATGAAGCACTACCTTTAACCGGTGTTATTTTAACAAAGGTTGATGGTGATGCCCGTGGCGGTGCTGCATTATCAATTAGAAACATTACCGGTAAGCCAATTAAGTTTTTAGGTGTCGGTGAGAAAACTGACGCATTAGAGCCGTTCCACCCAGAACGTATCGCTTCACGTATTCTTGGTATGGGTGACGTATTGTCACTTATCGAAGAAGTTGAACGTGGTGTCGATAAAGACAAAGCGATGAAGCTTGCTTCAAAAGTGAAGTCAGGCGGTGGATTTGATCTAGAAGATTTTCGTGAACAACTGCAGCAAATGAAAAACATGGGCGGCATGATGGGCATGATTGAAAAGCTACCTGGAGTAGGACAACTGCCTCCAGAAGCATTAGCTCAAGTTCAAGACGGCAAAATGACCAATCAAATGGAAGCTATTATTAATTCAATGACGCCTGGTGAACGCCAACGTCCTGATATCATCAAAGGTTCGCGTAAGCGCCGTATTGCATTAGGTTCGGGTACTCAAATTCAAGACGTCAATCGTTTATTGAAGCAGTTTACTCAAATGCAAAAAATGATGAAAAAAATGTCAGGCAAAGGCGGCATGAAGAAAATGATGCGCGGCATGGGCGGAATGATGCCTCCTGGAATGAAGTTTCCAGGGCGTTAATTCGCTTTAAAACTCCAAAAAAATTATCTACATCAGTTCGTAAGACTGATTATCAACTATGTGGCCATAAGCCCTTTGGTTTTTAAAACAACGGATTTGGTTGCAATAGTTGAAAAATCAGGTAAAATCTTGCGGCTTTCTCTGGGGCCCTTCGCGAACACGGAGTCCCAGTTTTTATTTTTGCTTACTAGCAAATCATTAGAGGAATAAAACGCATGGTTACCATTCGTTTAGCTCGTGGCGGCGCAAAAAAGCGTCCATTTTACAATATCGTTGTTGCTGATAGCCGCAATGCTCGTGACGGTCGTTTCATCGAACGTGTTGGTTTTTTCAATCCTTTAGCTAAAGGCCAAGAAGAAACTCTACGTTTAGATCTAGACCGTGTAGATCACTGGGTTGCTACAGGTGCAGCAACTTCAGAACGCGTAGCGAAATTGATCAAAGACGCTCGTAAAGCTGTTGCTTAATAGCGTTAAGGTATAAATAGATGAGTAGTAACCAACAACCAATCGTACTAGGCAAAATTGGCTCTAGTCATGGTATTAAAGGTTGGATGAAAATCACTTCTTATACCGATTCTGTTGAAGGTATTTTTGATTATTCTCCTTGGTTCATTAAAGAACAAGGTGAATGGCGTGAAGTAAAAGTCACTCAGTGGCGTTTTCAAGGTAAAGCACTTGTTGCCTGTCTTGAAGGTGTAAATACACGTGAGGATGCGCAATTACTTACAAATTGTGAGATTGCAATTCAGGCTGACCAAATTAAAGACTTGTCGGAAGATGAATTCTACTGGCGAGACTTGATTGGTTGTACTGTGACCAATACTAAAGGCTATAACATGGGTGAAGTTGAACAGATCGTGGAAACAGGATCTAACGACGTACTACTTGTTAAAGCTAACGTAAAAGATGCATTCGGCAAAGCGGAACGAATGATCCCCTTTGTCCCTGAGCAGTTCGTCCTTGAGGTGAACGTGCAAAGTAAACAGATATTAGTGGACTGGGATCCAGACTTTTAAGTCGAGGTACAACATATGTGGTTAGGGGTAGTAACCCTGTTTCCTGAGATGTTTCGTGCTGTTACAGACTTTGGAGTTACGGGTCGAGCCGTTAAAAACGGCCTGTTAGAGTTGCAAACGTGGAATCCTCGTGATTTTACGAATGATCGACATAATACTGTTGATGACCGTCCTTATGGTGGTGGTCCAGGTATGTTGATGATGGTGCAACCGTTACGCGATGCTATTCATGCAGCGAAAGCTGCGGCAGGTGACGGTGCGAAAGTGATTTATTTATCACCTCAAGGACGCAAGCTGGATCAGCAAGGTGTCAGTGAGTTAAGTAAATCATCTAGTTTGGTATTGGTATGTGGTCGATACGAAGGTGTTGACGAACGTATCATCCAATCTGAAGTAGATGAAGAGTGGTCGATTGGTGATTATGTGCTTTCGGGCGGAGAGTTACCTGCGATGACTTTAATCGATTCAGTTGCAAGGCTAGTACCTGGTGTACTAGGTAAGCAAGCGTCAGCAGAGCAAGATTCTTTCTCTGATGGCTTATTGGATTGTCCACACTATACTCGCCCAGAAAACTTAGATGGTGTCGTTGTTCCAGCAGTGTTATTAAGCGGTGACCACGAAAAAATTAGACTCTGGCGGTTACAACAAAGTCTTGGTAGGACTTTTTTGAGACGACCAGAATTATTTGAAAATCTAGCTCTGACTGGCGAACAAAAGACTCTTTTAGCAGAGTTTGTTACCAATATGGACAAGCCTGTTTAGTCGAAGCTCAGTTAATCCTAGAACGGAGTAAGTTATGAACAATATCATTAAAATGCTCAACGATGAGCAAATGAAAACTGACGTACCTGAATTTGGTGCTGGTGATACAGTAGTAGTTCAAGTACGTGTTAAAGAAGGTGAAAAAGAGCGTCTACAGGCGTTTGAAGGTGTGGTAATCGCTAAGCGTAACCGTGGTCTTCACTCTGCATTCACTGTACGTAAAATCTCTAATGGCGAAGGTGTTGAGCGTGGTTTCCAAACTCACAGTCCACTAGTAGCTAGCATCGAAGTTAAGCGTCGCGGTCGTGTTCGTCGTGCTAAGCTTTACTACCTACGTGAGCGTTCAGGTAAATCTGCACGTATCCGTGAGAAGTTGGCAACTAAGTAATAGTTACCCGCTTGAAAAAATAAGATGCAGTGTTCGCACAACAACCCGCCTATATGGCGGGTTTTTGTTTATTTGGAGAAAATGTCATTTATAGGTTGCTAAGCCTTATTGAAAAAGGCATAGTTAGCACAAGTCTGTAATGGTGTAGCGTTACGCTAATATTTATTGAAGTGTTATTGATTAGAAACCTTAAGAAGTGAGTAATGAGCATGCAACAAGATACGATTAATAACGTCCACATTAGTTCTGAAAAAGTGTTGGTAACCCCAGCTGAGTTAAAAAAAGAGTTACCGTTATCTGATCATGCTTATCAGTATATTTTAGACGCGCGCCAAACCGTGGCGGATATTGTCCACAAGCGTGATAACCGTGTCTTAATTGTGACTGGGCCTTGTTCTATTCATGACATTGACGCAGCAAAAGAGTATGCATTGAAACTTAAGAAGCTGCATGATGAATTAAGCGGTGAGTTCTACATTTTAATGCGGGTTTACTTCGAAAAGCCACGTACCACCGTTGGCTGGAAAGGCCTTATCAATGATCCTGATATGAATGAATCATTCGATGTCGAAAAAGGCTTAAGAATGGCGCGTGAGTTGATGATTTGGCTTGCTGAATTAGAGTTACCTGTAGCTACAGAAGCGCTTGATCCAATTAGCCCACAATACATGTCTGAGTTAGTGACTTGGTCTGCTATTGGCGCACGAACCACTGAATCGCAAACTCACCGCGAAATGGCATCAGGTCTATCTATGCCTGTTGGTTTCAAAAATGGTACTGATGGAAAACTTGATGTAGCAATTAACGCCTTAAAGTCAGCAGCTAGCAGCCACAGGTTTATGGGAATTAATCAGAAAGGACAAGTATCGTTATTGCAAACTGCAGGAAACCCAGATGGTCATGTTATTTTACGTGGTGGTAAAACGCCGAATTATGATGCAGAAAGTGTTGCCACATGTGAAGAACAATTACACAAGGCTAAGCTCAATGCGCGATTAATCATTGATTGTAGTCATGGTAATTCATCGAAAGACTATACAAGACAGACCATAGTTTGCGAGGATGTATTCCAGCAAATTCAAAATGGTAATCGCTCAGTGATTGGCGTCATGCTTGAAAGTCATTTAAATGAAGGTAATCAGTCTTCTGATAAACCTTTACCTGAACTTGCTTACGGTGTCTCAGTTACTGACTCTTGCATTAACTGGGCAACTACTGAATCACTTTTGCGTCGTAATGCCGATTTATTAAAACCTGTTTTACCGAATCGCTTTGCTGGTTAATTTATAAGTAAGTTGTGCGATAGATGGATATAAGCTATGAATGAAAAAACCACATTAGATTTAGAAAATTTACGAGACCTGATTGACGGCGTTGATCAACAGTTATTAAATTTACTCCGTAAACGTCTCGATCTAGTCGCGCAAGTTGGTACTGTTAAGCATGCTGCAGGGGTGCCAATTTATGCACCACAACGTGAAGCTTCGATGTTAGCTAAGCGTCGTAAAGAAGCCAGTGAAATGGATATCTCTCCGCAATTGATTGAAGATATCCTAAGACGCTTAATGCGTGAGTCGTACCTTAATGAAAAGGATGTCGGCTTTAAGCAGGTTAAAACCGATCTCGGACACATCGTGGTTGTCGGTGGTGAAGGTCAATTAGGTGGTTTGTTTAGTCAAATGCTAACCCTTTCAGGTTATCAAGTGAAAAGCTTAGATAAAGATGACTGGGATCAGGCTGATGCACTTTTTGATGGTGCAGGGATGGTGATTGTTACTGTGCCAATTAACGTGACTTGTGAGCTTATTCGTAGCAAATTAAACAATTTACCTGATCATTGTATTTTAGCTGACCTCACCTCAATTAAGTCAGAACCGCTCAATGCAATGTTAGAGGCCCATAAGGGACCTGTAGTGGGTTTACACCCAATGTTTGGACCTGATGTGGGTAGTTTAGCCAAACAAGTTGTAGTGGTGTGTGATGGACGTGATACCGATAAATACCAATGGTTTTTAGAACAAATTACGATTTGGGGAGCCCGCATTGTTAATGAAGATGCAGAGCGACATGATAAAGCCATGCAGCTAGTGCAAGCAATGCGACATTTCTCAAGTTTTGTGTACGGAGTTAATTTGTGTAAAGAAGAAGCTGATATTGAAAGTTTATTGCAATTCAGTTCGCCTATTTATCGATTAGAGCTTGCCATGGTAGGCCGATTGTTTGCTCAAGATCCTGAGCTCTACGCCGATATAATCTTTGCACAAGAAGGTAGTCAAGTTGCCATCAGTGATTATCTGGACAATTACCGCGATGCATTAGATTTATTGAAAAGCGGTAATAGAGATGCATTCGTTGCACAGTTCAGAGATGTGGCTAAATGGTTTGGCGATTTTGCACCGCAATTTCAACATGAAAGCCGTGCAATGTTGCAATCAGTGAACGATATGAAGACAAATTAAGTCATTTTGCTGGATAAGTTCGCAAAATATTGCGAAACCAAAGATCTAGGATTATTGTTATAAGGGAGTTACGATGAGTAACTCCCTTAATTTTAACGCACTAGGAGTGAATCTTATGACAGAAGCTGAGGTCTATACCGCAGAAGATTTATCGCTTGGGCATTTTTTATATGCGTTGATGAGTGCATTTCCGTTATTTTTTTTACCGGTTTTCTTTAGTTTAGTGATTAATATCTCGCAGACTAATGTTGCTTCTCAATCGTTACTGGCATCACACCTTAGATGGCAACGTAATAGTATTACAGGTTTAATACCATTATTGATCATTGGCTACTTTATGCCGCAACTTTGGCTGAGTATTCCTGTATTCACTTTTGCTTTAATTTGGTTCAGTTATCGTATTTTCAAAGGTTGGTTAGGCCTAAACGATAACCTCAGTATGTATTAGTGATTAATTAATCAACCTTTGTTAAGCAGAAGACATAAAAAAACCGAACCCATGAGTTCGGTTTTTTATTGTCTTCAATTTAGCTATAGATTTGCTTATACAGTACTGAGTCTGTGCTAAGTCACAGTCACAGTCACAGTTATAGCCTAAGCAAGATGTTAAACAAATCGCTTAGTACCGATAATTTAGGTTACTAGCAATTTTGGTTAACAAGATTTTCGTTAGCAAAAATTTCAGTTAACAAGAAACCCCATGCCTTTAACGACAGTGATGAACATAATCTCTATTGATGCAGTCGGTGTAATAACTCGGCCTGTTGTTCAGGACAGTTGAGTTGGTTGTCGTTAATAATGACACCGTTTGCGTGCAGCTGTTTTAAGGCTTTTGCTTGCTGACAGACTAGTTTATCTTCAACGGCATAGCTCACATTACCTAATACAGGTAAATGGCTCTCAGACAGTACTTCAATAAGCCCTGCGAGATCTAAAGCAAGTTGCTCAGGGTTACTAAAACTTCTTATTCCCGCCTCAACCAATATTAATTGTTGGTTGCCTTGGGTTAATATTTTATTTGCTGATGCTAACCAATCTGTTGTGCTTGCCATTGTATTGCGCTCTAGCAAAACAGGTGTGCTAACAGAACCTGCTAAACCAAGTAATTCCTCGTTATACATCTCTTTACCTGCAAGGTAGATCATGTCTGCCACTTTGACGATTTCGTTAAAGTGATTCACAGAATCAATTTGAACAGCACTCGTTAGGCCTGCTTGATCGATTAAGTGACAATATTCTTTTATCTCAATCGCACTGAGACTGGCGGTTGTAGTATCGAGTAATAATACCGCCTGAAAGCCTGACTCTTTAATTTGCTTAACTTTAGTGGCAAATACATCCTTGTCTATTGGTAAATTGACTTGTTGCATTGCCGCAAAATCGCTGCCGCCGACATTAAATTGCTTCAACTCAATTTGAGTATTTTGCTGGCGATATCGTTTTGAAAATTTGGGTGCGTCATTATCTTCTGACGGGGTGCTAATAGATTCTTTTGAACTATTAGGCTCGATCACTAATTGGCTGTTATTAAGCTGAGTTGGTTTGACTGTTTCACAAGGGTAGCAACCTAATACTTTGATAAAGCGGGTGAGACGCTCTAACTCTTTAAGTGCTTGCTGTAGTTCAGTTGTCGCAAGATTTGCATCAACATCGAGATAGAACATTTCTTCCCACGGTGTCCCCGGAATAGGGCGGGATTCAAGTTTGCTCATATTGATATTGTGCGCTTTAAGCACTAATAAAGTTTCAACTAATGCACCTGGCTTTTGTCCAGTGGCCATAATAAGCGTGGTTTTAGCGGGTAATTGTGAAGGGACAGCAACCGCTTTTCTTGCAACCACAATAAAACGACTCTGGTTTATTTTTTGATTTGCTAAACCATTTTCTGCAGCGGTTAACTGATATAAGGCGCCGCCTTCAGCGCTGCCAATGGCCGCAACACTGCTATCTTCAGCATCGATCACTTTCTGCATCGCTTCAGCACTGCTAGAGCAATAGGCTAGCGTCAGGCTTGGGTGTTGCGATAACCAATGACTACATTGACTAATAGGCTGTGGATGAGCAAATACGGTTTCAATACTATCTAAACCTGCGCCATCTTTGGTTAATAGGCAATGCCCAACCTCGATAGTGGTTTCGCCAACAATAGATAACGAAGTGTGCTGAAGTACGTCGTAAACTTCATTAATTGAACCAGAAGAAGTGTTTTCAATCGGCAGAAAGCCTAAGTCAGCATGTCCAAGTTCTACTGATTTAATGATTTCATCAAAGCTTTGGCAACCGAGATCTATCATGTCTATCTGACGACGTTGACAAAAACGACTTGCGGCTAAAAAGGAATACGACCCTCGAGCGCCAAGGTATGCGATGGTTGATTGCTGTTGCTGGATCTCTGGGTTCGCCCTGCCGTGTAAATAGGCTTGCTGGTTTAATACCGAGTCCTCGATGATGCTTTGATATAAAGAAATAACGAAATGAGCATCTAAACCGTGCTCTCTTCCTTGTTCAACTAACCTTGCTAGTAGTTCTTTTTCTCGTTGGGTATCTCGAATCGGTCTTACATCGATTTCTTTGCTGCGAGCGACATCTAAACTTAAGTCACGACGTTTAGATAATAAAGACAGCAGTTCTTTATCTAAGGCGGTAATTTGCTTGCGGGTTTGGTTTAATTCTGGCGCTTTGTTCATAATTGCCTCAATGACGACTGCTTAGCTGACATACCTTCAAACAGGTAGCATTTTAAAGTTAATAATAAAAAGCCCCCCAAGTGGGAGGCTTCATATTTCATTTTCGTTTTTACACAAAAAATCCGCCTCAATAAGGGGGCTGAATAAAAAAGAAAATAAAATCGTTCTGAGTAAATGTTTTCATCACATTAAAACTAAAGGGCTAAGGAGAATGTGTCAATCAAATAATGCTGAAGATTGTTCATATTCTGCTGTCGGGAGAGGATGTCAGTAATCATTTAGCTTCTTAGCAGATGATTAGGCATTAAAAAGCGCATCCGAGGATGCGCTCTTGGTTAATCAGTAAATAAATCGTCAAGCTGCAGTTTCCTCCTTATAGTCATACTCAAAATCATTATTCGTTTCAGCTGTTGGCGAAACGTGACGTTGAGATTGGGGTTTATGTGTCAGGCGATTTAGCTGTTTTTCCAGCTTTTTACCCATTGCAGTAATAGCTGCGTAAAGGTTCTCGTTTTTCGCCTGGGCAAATAGTTCTCCACTTGGCAAGCCTACAGAAGACTCAATCTTAAAGCTCTGCTTTTCTTGAGTGATGATGACGTGCGGGTTTATTAATTGAATATCGTGTCGTGTTAACTTTTCAAACTGTCCTTCGATGCGTTCAAGAATTGGTGCAGTGACTTCAAGTTGCTTGCTAGTGATTTTCAGCATATTTCGAACCTTCTGTTGTTTGCTTGAATTCAGATTACCAAGCTTACAGACAAAAATCGTGATCTAAGTCACATTTTTATCGCTGTTTTAATCTGTTTGATTCATATTTGATCGCTTAGACAAAATGGAGCAAAAAGTCTCTTAAAAGCCTTGTAATCTTATTTTATTAGGCTCATATTGGAATAGATAACAAGGGACGAGAAATCTAAACCTTCGTTAATTTTGGTTAAAATTCACACTCCTCTTCATTCCTATATAGCCTAATTCATCAATTCAGTTCTAAGCCAATGAGCAACTCAATAATGTATGTTCAATTCAGCTAAACGATAGTTGACTTGAGGATGACCCATTAACGGTTATGTGCAAAAAGTTATGTATTGTTTATTACACCCTGTATAAAGTACTTCGCTTGTTACAAACTACGAAATTTTCACACATAAATTACCTTTCTTTACGTTCCTACCCTATGAGAGCTAGCGCTGTATCTTTATAATCAAAATTGAACAATATTGAGTACGTTTAACATGAATAGAATTAACGGCGAATAATATGAGTATAGAACAAAAAAAAATTAAGGTATGGGATATACCCACTCGATTATTCCATTGGCTTACTGTTGGCTTATTGATTTCACTTTGGTGGACAGCTGATAGTGGCGAAATGGAGTGGCATCAAATATGTGCATATAGCCTGATGGTGTTAGTTCTTTTTAGGCTTTTGTGGGGCATTGTTGGCAGTGAGACTTCACGTTTTACTGACTTTGTATCTGGACCTACAAAGGTTTTGAATTACCTTACGGGTAAGCATACGTCTACTGTCGTTGGCCATAATCCTTTGGGTGGCTACATGGTATTATTCATGCTCACAGTTTTATCTTTACAACTGTTTAGTGGTTTATTCTCTAGTGATGATATTTTTACCGAAGGCCCTTTATATTCAACCGTTTCTTCTGATCTAGGTGCCTGGTTTACTTGGCTTCATAAAGTCAATTTTAATGTGATTTTAGCTTGTATCGTACTCCACATTTCAGTCATTTTGCTTTATGCCATTAAAGGAAATAATTTAGTGACTGCGATGATTTCAGGGAATAAAAAAATGACAGATAAAGAGTATAATATGTTATCTCAAGAACCTAAAATGACATCATCAGTATTAGCTATCATTATCGTTGCAGTTATTAGTCTAGTGATTGGTTATTGGTTGATCGCACCGATTGTAGCGTACCTTTAACAGCAATAAGGCTAGCTTGTTTATTTCACATCAGCTTAAAAAATAAGTTGTACTGAGGCTAAATTGAGCATTTAACTGTAGCGTCTGTTAAATAATAAAAAGCCCACAAAAGTGGGCTTTTTATTACTTGTGATTAATCATCTATTCAATCACTGGCATTCTATTGAAAGAGACTTAGTCTTTCTTGTACATATCGTGACAACCTTTACAGCTTTTACCTGTATTGCCAAAAGCTTGTTTAATTTGCTTTTTGTCACCAGTTTGCGCTGCGACATTCAATTTAGCCGCATTCTCTTGGAAAGTGGTCATTTGGCTATCGAAATCAGCTTTGTTGCTCCAGATTTTAGCAAGTGCTTCTGTATCACCTTTATCTGAACCGTCGATAAAACCTTCATGAGGAATATTTGCAAGACCAGCTAAATTTGCCGCGCGGGTTTGAAATACGTTTAAATCAAAATCCTTCTTACCCTTTAGCATTGCGCCCATATCGCCGAACTGGTAGCGAATTAAACTGAAGGCAGATTGACGGTATTCAATTGCGTCATTAGTATCTTCGAAGTTATGTGCATTAACAGTAGGGATGAGTAGTGCGCTTACAGCAATTGCAAAAATTTTGTGTTTCATAAGTTTTCTCTTATTTTCTAATTATATGACGGTGGTTTAAATCACATTTTACACATAAATTTGAACTGAGTGCGAATCTTGTTTGTGTCTATTTGTAAGTAATCTCGTGAAATGTTCAAAAATAAAATTATTTTTAAATTTTCTTATTGCTGGATAAGAAATATTGGTACACTTTGTACTGTTGAGGCATTACTAAAAGAGAGTGTTATGCGAGCCAATTGGGAATCTGTGGTTGAGAAAGTGTTAAGTTATCCAAATTCTGATGAATTAGGAATATTATTCCAATTGTTATTAACTGAAGAGGAGCGTAGTGCTGTAGCTGGCCGCTTAAAAGTGTTCCAATTACTTCTTCAAGGCGATTTAAGTCAAAGGCAAATTTCCGCAGACTATCAGGTAAGTATTGCGACTATTACGCGTTGCTCAAATTATTTAAAAAACATGCAGCCGGAACAGAAACAAAAAATCCAGCAACTATTACTTGACTAATAATTACTGGATTTATGGCTGCTTAATGAGTTCTGTCTAACCTAAGATTCGGCTAGTTAAACTTTGCTCTCGTTTGTACGCCTGGGATTTTGTGGTGTCGGTAGCTGATTCTTCTTAACAGTACATAAGCACCATAAGTAAAGAGACATATAGAAATAACAACACCAGAGTCTTTTGGAAGAAAGCGAAAGATTAATCCAGCTGACATGATATAGATGAATGGTAAATATCCGTAAATCGATTCAGGTAATATCCCGTCAATACGTTTTCTTTTTCTATCTGTTCGACGGTTTTTAGATCGTTGATTCCAAATATGAGCGCCATAAAAGAACACGAGTAGTGAGGCTATGATTGCGTAGGGCTCTTTGAGCAAGGCAACACTTCCGGCACCTATAATCATATAAGTGAATGGCAAAATTTCATAAATCGGTTTAATTAACATAAGCACTCCGTCGCTTGTGATTAATCATAAGTAAGTCTTTTTAGGCTAAGTCTATAGCCTCATCTAGTACCTACTATTCATAAACGTCATACCTAACCGACGTATTATTAAGAATCAAAGGGTGAATAAACTAGTGTTAGCTGATTGCATTTAGGCAGGTAAATGTTAATCAACTAATATGAATAATAACGCAAAAAAAATACGTTACCCAAGGATTTGGCTAACGTATCTTTGATTTCAAACTTTCGGTTTAGTCGTTTATAGCTAAGTTATTGAATTAGGCTTAATCAGGTTTAGCTATTTTTCACTATTAGTGACAGCCGCAGCCGCCATTACCATCACAACCTGGCTTTTCTGTATCACATTGTTCATGTTCTTGAGCATGGTCGTGACCACAACCGCCTGCTGCATGAATGTGTCCGTGAGCGACTTCTTCAGCTGTTGCTTCGCGAATATCCATGACTTCAACGCTGAAGTTTAATGCTTGACCTGCTAATGGGTGGTTGCCATCAACCACGACAACACTATCTTTAACTTCAGTTACTTGAACTGGACGTTGGCCCATTTCAGTTTCAGCAATAAAACGCATACCTGGAACGATATCTTCAACATCACCAAACGCTTCTAAAGGTACTTCTTGCTTTAGCCCTTCATGGTATTCACCATAAGCTTGCTCAGTAGGAATGTTGGCGTCAAATTTATCACCAACCACTTTGCCTTCAAGTTCGACTTCTAAGCCTGGGATCAGGCCTTCAGTACCATGAAGATAAACCATTGGTTCTGCTTCAAATGAGCTTTCGATTAGCTGGCCATCTTGGTCTGTTAAACGGTAGTGAATAGTCACTGCTGAATGTTTTGTGATTTTCATAACGACTCCAATTCATAATGTGCGCGCATGATAATACTTTTTATAGTAGGGGGGAATGATCAGTATCAGCTTTTGCTTATTCAATCACATGTTTTGTAAATTCAGTTAGATGAATCAATTTCATCATCGTGAGTGAGCCTTTGATTATTGAAATTTATCATTTGTGACCTTGATGCTTTTTTAGCGTTGTAAGTGACTTATTAGATAGTTATTGAGTTTTATTTGATCAGTTGTCGCTGTAAGTGATTGTAATAGAGATATTTTTAAGTTCCCGCCAATTAGCCTTACGTTAACGTAAAGTGTTACCTTGGGCGTTATAAGCTTGTTATTTTTGTATAAAATATAGGGTTTAGTTCATTTCGGTGCTAATTTAGATTGATGTGGAATATACATGCTCAAATAAAGCTATGTTGAGGGGTTGACAACAGGCAGGTAAAAAAGCAATTCTATTATTAATTCAAAACAAATACATAAAAATTAATCGAGTGTCATGATGAAAATCCAGTTCCACGTTGTAGCTACCATTATTACAACCACCACAATTAACATTGTGGGGGCGGGCTGAGTACACCCTAAAGATTTTTACAACAAGCCCGCTTCCCACAAAGAAGCGGGCTTTTTGTTTTCAGACTTAAAAATAATGATTTCAGGAATTAAATTTAACTTAGCGCTAGCGAGTCAAGGGAGTAGAAAATGAAAGTAATGAAATTTGGTGGGACTTCGTTAGCCAATTGGCAGCGTTTTTTGATGGCTGCGGATATCATAGAGCAATCTGCGCAGACAGAGTCAATTGCAACTGTGTTATCTGCTCCTGCGACTGTCACGAATGGATTGCTTGAGCTAGTTGATTTAGCTCAACGTGGTGAAGATTATTCAGCGGTATTGACGCATATTGAAACCGTGTTTAATGGTTTGTTTGAACAAGCTGCTGCTGAGTTAATTTCTCATGAACAAAAACATTTACTAGAAAATAAGTTAGCGAACCAGCTTGATGACTGGAATGACAAGCTAACAGGGATTAAGCTGCTTAATGAGTGTCCAGATCATGTGCAAGCGCAAGTGGTTGTTTCTGGTGAGCGTTTGTCTGCTGCGCTAATGGAACAAGTGATGTTGGCTAAGTCGTTAACCGCAGCACAATTTGATCCAACAAAGCTATTTTTAGCACACGGTAAAGCGTTAGAGTCAGTAGTCGATATCAGTGTCAGTAAGCCACGCTTTGCTGCGCTTCAGCTAGCTGATGCAAGAGTGTGGATCATGCCAGGGTTTACTGCAGCAAATGAACAGGGGAAAACGGTAACTTTAGGCCGCAATGGCTCTGACTATTCTGCTGCTGTGTTAGCTGCCTGTTTAGATGCATCAAGCTGTGAAATTTGGACCGATGTTGATGGCGTATACAATACAGATCCTCGTGTGGTGACGGACGCAAAACTACTTGAACAATTGAGTTATCAAGAAGCGATGGAGTTGTCATATTTTGGCGCTAAAGTACTTCACCCTAAGACTATCGCCCCCATTGCTCAATATCATATACCTTGTTATATCAAAAACAGTTTTAATCCTTCTGCACCAGGTACTTTGGTATCCAATGAGGTTGATAAAACCGGTTTACAAGTTAAGGCCATATCTAACCTTGATAACCAAACCATGTTTAACATTTCAGGCCCAGGCATGAAAGGCATGGTTGGTATGGCTAGCCGTACGCTTGAAGCCATCTCTCGAAGTGGTATTTCTGTCTCATTAATTACTCAAAGTTCATCTGAATACAGTATTAGCTTTTGTGTTAATACTGATGAAGCTGAAAAGGCTAAGCAAGCACTTGAACTTGAATTTGAATTAGAGATTCAATCTGAGTTATTAGAGCCAATTGAATTAAGACAAGACTTAGCTATTGTGTCATTAATTGGCGATGGCATGAAGACTCATAAGGGCGCTGCAGCGAAATTCTTCAGTGCACTGGCAAAGGCAAGCGTGAACATTGTTGCGATTGCACAGGGCTCTTCAGAGCGCTCAATTTCAACGGTAATTCAACAGCGAAAAACAAAACACGCCATTGCAGCTTGTCATCAAGCATTCTTTGATGTGCAGCAATACCTTGATGTGTTTTTAGTCGGTGCAGGTAATGTTGGCGCTGGTTTGTTAGAACAAATCAAACAACAAGCTGCGATGCTTAAAGAGCAACATATTACTATGCGTGTTTGTGGTATTGCCAACTCACGAAAAATGCTACTCAACAGTGATGGGGTTGATTTAGCTAATTGGCAGGCATTACTTGCAGATTGTGATACCCAATATGATTTAACTGAACTCTTTAATTGGGGCAAAGAGCAACAGTTGTTGAACCCTGTATTGGTTGACTGTACTTCAAGTGAACTGGTGTCAGACAGATATGTCGATGCTATGAATGCTGGTTTTCATGTGGTAACCCCTAACAAGAAAGCCAATACGCGTGATTATCAATATTACCAACAGCTTCGTACTACAGCACTATTACAGCGTCGCCAGTTTTTATATGAAACCACCGTAGGAGCAGGGCTCCCAGTTATCGATAATCTGAAAAAGCTCTTATATGCCGGTGATAAACTGCAACGTTTTAACGGTATTTTATCGGGTTCACTCTCTTACATCTTTGGTATGTTAGATGAAGGGATGAGTCTATCTGCTGCAACCTCAATAGCCCGCGAGAAATGCTTTACTGAGCCGGATCCTCGTGAAGATTTAAGCGGTATGGATGTCGCACGTAAAGTGCTGATCTTAGCTCGTGAAGTTGGCATGGAGTTAGAGCTTGAAGACATTAACGTAGAGTCCGTTTTACCTAGCTCATTCGATGATTCAGGTGATATTGACACCTTTATGAGCAACCTACCGAAATTGGACGCTGAAGTGAGCGCCCGTGTAGAAACGGCCAAAGCTGAAGGTAAGGTACTGCGTTATGTTGGTCAGATTGAGTCAGGAAAATGCTATGTCCGTATTGCAGAAGTCGATGCGACAGATCCCCTATACAGCGTCAAAGGTGGCGAGAATGCATTGGCATTTTACAGTCGTTATTATCAACCTATTCCATTTGTACTAAGAGGTTATGGCGCAGGAACAGATGTTACTGCTGCAGGTGCTTTTGCTGACGTGCTTAGAACACTCAACTGGACGCGTGAGGTGGGCTTATGAGCATAACGGTTTATGCGCCAGCCTCTATGGGCAATGTTGGGGTAGGTTATGACTTACTCGGCGCAGCACTCGCGCCAATTGATGGCAGCTTATTGGGTGACAGAGTGATGATTGAGGCTGCAGATTCTGGTGTTCATTATTCGCAAACAGGGCCATGGGCACATAAGTTACCTGAAGACGGTAAGCAAAATATTGTTTATCAATGTGCTGAATTTTTCCTAGAAAAGCTAAATAGCACTCAAGGTGTTGCTATTGGCTTAGAAAAAAACTTACCTGTAGGCAGCGGCTTAGGTTCTAGCGCAAGCTCAGTTGTCGCTGCGCTTTACGCACTCAACGAATATTTTGAACAACCATTTGATGAACAAGCTTTATTACTTCTAATGGGTGAGTTCGAGGGAATGATTTCTGGTAGTGTGCATTTTGATAATGTTGCGCCATGTTACTTAGGCGGTATGCAGTTAATGTTAAATACGCCTAAACAAGTGTGCGCAGCTATTCCAAGTTTTAAGCAGTGGTATTGGGTTGTCGCTTATCCTGGTATTTCATTATCTACCGCTAAAATGCGTGAACTATTACCAAGTCAATATGACAAATCGGTGGCAATTGATTTTGCACGTCATTTAAGTGCATTTGTACATGCAAGCTATCAGCAAGATGCTGATTTGGCCATTGCAGTGCTTAAAGATGTCATGGCTGAACCTTATCGAGCAGAAGCTATTCCGGGTTACACAGATGCGCGTAGTGAGCTTGAAAAATTAGGCATGTTAACGACTGGCATCTCGGGTAGTGGCCCGACGTTATTCTCTGTGACTGATTCTCTCGAGACAGCCCAAGCTGCTCAAGTGTGGCTTGAGCAACATTATTTATCTGAGGCTGGTGGTTTTGCCCATGTCTGTAAACTGGATGAGTCTGGTACTCGTCGGGTTTAATACTGAATTATTTTATAAAGGCGTTCAAAATGGAATTATATAATTTAAAGCATCCTTCACAAGTCGTGAATTTCAGTGAAGCAGTACAGTTAGGACTAGGTAAAGATAGAGGGTTATTTTTTCCTAAGTCTATTCCTGTGCTTGAAAATATGGACGAGCTATTGGCTCTCCCTTTTGCTGCACGAAGTAAGCGTATCCTAGGTGCTTGGCTTGCAAGTGAATTGGGGCAAGAAAGTGTAGATAAATTAGTTGATCATGCTTTTACGTTTGATGCACCTCTAGTCAAAGCTGACGACAATCGTGCTTGTCTTGAGTTATTTCACGGCCCTACGTTAGCTTTTAAAGATTTCGGTGCCCGTTTTATGGCTCAGTGCGTTAATTTACTCGCAGGCGATAATAAGTTAACTATATTAACGGCAACTTCTGGCGATACTGGCGCTGCAGTAGCTGATGCTTTTTACGGTTTAGATGCCGTTCAAGTTGTTGTGATGTACCCCAAGGGTAAAATTAGTGAACTGCAAGAAAAGATGTTCACGACGTTAGGTAAGAATATCCACACTGTCGCTGTGACTTCTGATTTCGATGATTGCCAGACGTTAGTTAAACAAGCTTTTGATGATAGTGACATTCGTGATGGCTTGCATTTGAATTCTGCCAACTCTATTAATATCAGTCGCTTATTAGCGCAAATTTGTTATTACTTCGAAGCTGTTGCGCAAGCTAAACGTCATAGTGATGATGAAGTTGTCATATCAGTACCCAGTGGTAACTTTGGCAACTTAACCGCAGGTCTATTTGCAAAGGCAATGGGGTTACCGGTTAAGCGCTTTATTGCAGCCACTAACTCTAATGACACAGTACCGCGCTATTTAGCCGCAGGCGATTGGGCGCCAAATTCGACAGTAGCCACGATGTCAAACGCGATGGATGTGTCAGAACCATCAAACTGGCCGCGCGTTGAGGCCATTTGTGAAGCGATGGGCTGGCCTTTATCATCAATCACAGGTTTAGCCTTAACAGAGGCACAAACGTCTGCTGCGTTAGCTGAGTTATATCAATTAGGTTATCAATCAGAACCGCACGCAGCGATTGCAGCCCAAGCCTTATCAAGTGAACTTAAAGCTGGGGAAACCGGAATATTTTTAGGCACCGCACACCCTGCTAAATTTAAAGATGTGGTCGATGTGCAATTAAATATCAATCTGCCTTTACCCCCAGAGCTCGAAGCTGTGGTTGATAAACCCATTTTATCCGCACAAATAGCGGCTGATTTTGAGCAACTTAAAACGCACTTATTTAAAACCTTAACTTAAAAAGGCTAAATTTGTGTGTAACTAAAAAAGCACCTTTGGGTGCTTTTTTATTTTTAATATTTCTTTTTCTTTGTTTTAAATGGCTTTTTTGAAAAATTTCTATTTTATGATCTTCGTCATAACATCATCAATACCACTAGTGTAGATTGAATATATTCAATGTTTGCTTAATCTTTATACATGAGGGAATGGTGATAATGGATAAGATGATACTGAAAAGGCTTATGAATGATCATAAGCATATTGCTATCTTACTTGATGTATTAGCGAAGAAAAATATCAAACTTTCTGAAGGAGAAGCGGTTAATTTTGCGCTTATCAGAGATGTTGTCGAATATATGCAAGTTTATGCTGAGCATAGTCATCATCCTTTAGAAGACATTACGTATGATTACTTTGTAAAAAAGTTTTCTAGTCCATGTAATACACAATTACACGAAGAGCATAGCCGCCTCGCTGAGTATTCTGGCGCGTTAATGTATAGTTTGAATTTAATCTTATCAGACGTAGTCATTTCAAGAGAAAAACTGGTGACTGACCTGCAGGCTTATGTAGAAATTCAACAAAAGCATATGCAGTATGAAGAAACAGAGTTATTTCCTTTGTTCGCTAAACAACTGAAAGAAGAAGACTGGCTAAAGATTAAGTCACAATGCGATAAACAATTGGTCGAAGATCCGTTATTCAGTGATAATGACGAGACGATATTTGATGAGCTTAGAGAGCATATCTTTCATGCTGACAAAAGTTAATTTAACAATTCCGATACAAAAAGAGCGCCTAAGGCGCTCTTTTTTTACTTCTATAACTGAATAAATATGCAGTTAGTTGTTTATGCCTAAAGTGGCATAGTTTCAAAGTCAAAATCAAAACTTGTATCAATGTCTTGAAGTTCTTTTAGTAGACGCTGTTTGTCCTTTAACGCTTCTATCTCCCGCCATTTACGTTTTTTGTTCGAGCTTTTTGAGCGAGTTGGTCTTTCAACAACTTGGTCTAGCGCACCACCATAGTCTAATCGATCCATGGTAAACCTCCCTTGTTATTATGATGTCTCTATGCAAATAAGTATCATATTTCTTCGCTATAGTGCAATAGTTATGTTTCATTATTGTTAAGGGGGTCTGACGGTTTAATGAAGCTGGACTGGATAAAATAGTGACATCTGCTACCGACTTGCATGAACCACATACAAAAAAGCCAGCTTGCGCTGGCTTTTTTAGTGTTTATATCTGACCTTGTCGATATAAATTAATTAATGCATTACTGGAAGAATCTAGTTCGGAAGCGTCATTTTCAGCGCCAATCCGATCAAGTACATCATTGCCTAGCAACTTACCGAGCTCTACACCCCATTGGTCAAATGAGTTTATTTGCCATATAGCGCCCTGTACGAAGGTTCTGTGCTCATAAAGTGCGATGAGTGAACCTAAGGTGCTCGGAGTCAATTTATCCATTAATAAGGTGTTACTTGGCTTATTGCCCGTCATCACTTTATGTTTAGAGATAAGTGCTTTTTCAGTATCAGGTAAATGCTTACCTGATAACTCAGCCAATGCTTCATCAAATGTGCGTCCTTGCATTAATGCTTGAGTTTGCCCAAAACAATTAGAAGCAAGCTGGTTGTGATGCTCGCCTAATGGATTGTGACTTTGCAAAGGCATAATGAAATCAGCTGGAATTAATGCAGTACCTTGATGCAATAATTGATGATAAGCATGTTGACCATTGGTTCCTTCACCGCCCCAAATTACGGGACCTGTGCTGAAGTCAACTTCAGTGCCATCTAACATGACTGATTTACCGTTACTTTCCATATCAAGTTGCTGGAAGTAAGCTGGTAAGCCACGCAAATAGTGATCGTAAGTGAGTACAACATGAGATTGAGCATGATGAAAGTTACCATATAGCACAGACAGCATGCCCATGATCACTGGCATATTTTGCTCAAATGGGGCGTTGGCAAAGTGGTTATCCATCTGGTGGGCACCATCAAGCAGTTGCTTAAAGTTATCCATACCTACTAGTAGTGCGATGGGTAATCCGATTGCAGACCATAATGAATAGCGACCGCCAACCCAATCCCACATAGGGAAAATGTTACTCGCGTCAATACCAAAGTCAGTTGCTTTAACGACATTTGAAGTGACTGCAACAAAGTGCTTGGCTACATCTGCTTGAGAGCCACCATTTGCAAGGAACCAGTCTTTTGCACTCAGAGTGTTGGTTAAAGTCTCTTGTGTGCCAAACGACTTAGAAGACATCACGAACAAAGTTGTTTCGGCATCTAAAAGTTTAAGCTTTTCACATATAGAGCTTGCATCAACATTGGCGACAAAATGACAATTTAGGCCCTTAACCCAATATGGGCGAAGTGCTTGAGAGACAATTTTGGGCCCTAAAAAAGAACCACCAATACCAATACTGACGATATCAGTAATGGTTTTTCCGGTATGTCCTTTCCAGTGACCTTGTTGAACGGATTCAACAAATTGTGTCATTTTGGCTAAGGTCTGTTGCACTTCAGGAACAATATTACAGCCTTCAGCCATAATGACTTGCTCAGGCTTGCTGCGAAGTGCGGTATGCAATACCGCGCGTCCTTCAGTATTATTAATAATATCGCCGTTAAACATTGCTGTAATTTTATCACTTAAGTTTACTTCTTCAGCTAACTTAAACAGCAAGGTAAGGGTTTCATCATTAACGCGGTTTTTAGAGTAATCTAATAGTAAACCGCAGTCTTTAACACTAAGTTGCTCAAACCTTGAAGGGTTTTGAGCAAACAGTTCGCGCATATGTGGTAATGCTGCTGCATTTTGAGATAACTGCTGCCAGGTATTACTCTGAGTTAAATGTGTCATGCAAATCACTCCATTGAATTTGGATTTAGCCAAGTTTCTCGTTTAACATGACCTCTAGTTTTCCTTGGTCAATAGCAAAGTTACGTATACCTTCAGCAAGTTTATCCACTGCCATAGGGTCTTGGTTATACTCCCAGCGGAACTCAGCTTCAGTCAGCGGTGTTGGCGCTGCTTCAACTGAAGTTGCAGTTGTTAGCTTTTGAGTAATCGCTACGTCGCTGTTAGCTAATTCTTCTAGTAATGCAGGGCCAATCGTTAAACGATCGCAACCTGCAAGCTCAATGATCTCGCCGATATTACGGAAGCTTGCGCCCATAACAACAGTGTTATAACCATGACGTTTGTAGTAGTTGTAGATTTCAGTTACTGATACAACACCAGGGTCTGTTTCTGCAGTGTAATCAAGACCTGTGTCTTTTTTGTACCAATCTAAGATACGACCTACAAACGGTGAAATAAGGTAAACACCGGCTTCAGCACAAGCTCGAGCTTGAGCAAAGCTAAATAATAATGTCAGGTTACAGTTGATACCTTCTTGCTCAAGCTGCTTAGCGGCGCAAATGCCTTCCCAGGTTGAAGCAAGCTTAATCAGAATGCGAGATTTATCGATACCCGCTTCTTTATAAAGCTGGATAAGTTTATGTGCTTTTTCAATTGAGCCCGCTTTATCAAATGAAAGACGTGCATCAACTTCTGTTGAGATACGACCAGGAACAATTTTTAAAATTTCTACGCCGATATTGACCGCTAATTTATCGCCTGCATCTTCTACTTGTTGTGCAACATCATTTGACTGAGCTTTAGCCCAAGCAATTGCATCATCAATGAGCGGTGCGTATTCAGGAATTTGTGCAGCTTTTAAAATCAGAGAAGGGTTGGTGGTTGCATCTTCAGGTTGGTAACGTTTAATTGCTTCGATGTCGCCAGTGTCTGCAACGATGGTTGTCAGTGCTTTAAGTTGAGCTAACGTGTTCGCCATGGAAATTTCCCTCTCAAGTAACAAAGTTATTTTGTTCAATGCGGATATTAGATGCGATTTTACTGTATTTTCCAATACAATTTGTAAAAAAATTACATAAAAAATGCCATTCAGAGCGATTTAAAAGTAAAACATGTCATTTAATACCTGAATTTATTGGTAGTAAAGCCAATTTACTAATGTGTAAAGCCAATTTAACTTAGTAAATATAAAGAGTTACCATTTTTTATTTGTATGATGAAAGTTTTAAAATAAAAAAGTCGCTGTAAGCAGCGACTTTTTAATCTAGTACCACAGTTCTGTGATTATTTTAGTACAGGGCGTTTCTCTGCACCACTAACAACAGCGTCAATACGACGGTTTTGCTTATTAGCTTCTGCAGATGTTCCTTCCATTAATGGATTATCTTCACCAAAACCAACAGCTTTTAAACGGCTTGCATCAATGCCATATTTATTAACTAGTGCATCAACAACAGCTTGAGCACGTTGTTCTGATAAGTTCATATTGTAATCAGCATTACCTACAAGTGATGCATGACCTTCAATTACAGCTGTAGTATGTGGATTTTCTTTTAAGTATTTCGCGCCTTTCTCAAGACGATCGTATGATTCAGGTTTCAATACTGCAGAATCGTTGTCGAAATATACACCTTCCATGCGTGAAGAAATTGGGGCATCTTCATAGACAGTACATCCTTGCGCATCGACCTTATGAGTCGACGGCGTATCAGGACACATGTCTTTGTCATCAGTAACACCATCATTATCAGAATCGATTGGTGCAGCAACAACTGCTGCTACAGCAACAGGTGCGACAACAGCCGCTGGCTTTTCAGTGCCAAAGCGGTAGCTAAGCTCAAGTCCCCAGTAGTTACTTTCCATATCTAAGGTATTGTACTTGTCGTCATCAAGGTTTTCATAACGACGGTATTTCGCTTGTAACTTTAAGTTTTCAGTAAAGTTATAACCAACACCGACACCCACGTATGGAGCAATACCACTGTCACTGTAGTACTCTGTGTTGTAGTTCTTTTTATTTGAAATTAGGTAGTTCATTGCACCAGCTTCTGCTGATAAACTCCACTTTTCTGCAATTGGCATAAACGCCGCTAAACCTAATGTCATGCCTCTAGCGCCGACATCATTACGTTTATTACTATAATCAGTCCATTCAGCTCGGCCTAGGTCACGGTAGCCAAGCTCAACACCAAAGTAATCATTGAATAAATAACCACCGAAAACATCCCATGCATATGGGTCATCTTCGCCACAAATTTTCATTGTTTTAAGGTCACAGTTAGGCTCGTAGTTATTGATACCTAAACCACCACCAACGTACCACGGCGTTAACTCTTGCTCTGCAACAGCAGCAAAAGGTAACAGTGAGGTGAGTAATACTACTTTTAATGTGTTCTTCATCATGTATAAGTCCATTGTTATGTTACTTCACCAAAACACATGTAAATGAGTTGTTTATGACATGTGCCGCCGACGCTTATGTGGTGTTCCTATTATGTTTTTGTCAGCAGCGTAATTATCGTCGTAAATTCAATGGTTTTCCATAGTAAAAAAGCATAATGTTGTAATTTGTAGTGAATTATATTGCTTGCTTGTTGTGATTGTTGTGCTATGTCAAAATCGTATTCTCTCATTTTTTACTGATATTTTTATTGATTCACATAAATTTGAGGTCTTTAAAAGCAATCACAAAAAAAAGCGCCCTTAGGCGCTTTCGTGAGTTGTTTAAATAGAAATGGGTAGTTAACGGGTCCAAACCCAGTTTTCAATTTCTTTAGGGTCAACACCGTTAGCTTTGATGTAGTTACGGTGTTCAACTAATCGCTGCAGCATGTCTGTGGTGATAGCCACGTGCTGTGTTTCATCTATTACACCTTGTTGGAACAGCTTATAGGCCATATCAATCACTAAATGGTAGCGTGATGTGCCATTACGAACGCCCATATCAAATGGCGTTGTCGTTGAACCTTCTTCTTCATAACCTTTAATTCTGAAACGGCGGCTACCTTTATAATCAAAGACCAATTTCTTAATTGTATTTGGGTAACCATGGTAGTTAAATACTACGCCTTTATCTTCAGTAAAGATTTCGTCCATCATCCAAGGTTTATTTTGGAATGCTCTACTGCCTAAGCCATTACTATTTAATTCGGTAACGCTAACAAAGCGGATCCGCACTCTTGGTAATAGTTCTCGGATGAGTACCAGTGATGCCATACATTCTTGAGTGACGTAATCACCACAACCTGCAAGCACGACATCTGGGTTTTCATCTGAAGCGAAATCCCAAACCATTACACCATCTTCAGTTTGTTTACGTGACTCATCAAGTGACAACCATTGAGGTAAGTCTTTTTTACCTGCGACTAGAATATTTAGCTTGTCACGGTCTTCATAAGCACGTTCAGTGTAAGTAAGAGTAGTGTTTCCGTCTGCTGGTAAATATGCAGAGATGATATCAGGATGTTTCTCGAGCATTGCGCCTAAGAAAGAAGGGTTTTGATGAGAGTAGCCATTGTGATCTTGACGCTCTAGTAATGAAGACAGTACCACATTACAAGAAGGTACAGGTTTACGGAAATGAACCCCTTGGCTTGCGTATACATATTTACAGTATTGGTCTGCCATTGATGAAACGACTTGTGAGAAAGCTTCATAGGTCGGGAACATTGCATGACGACCTGTGACAGTGTAACCATGCATCATCCCAAAGAGTAAGTTCTCAGAAAGCAATTCAATCACACGACCGTCGCGAGCCATGTCTTGATCCCAGCTCTTGATTGGCCATTGCCAAGCACGATCTGTTTCTTCGAAGACCGCTTGCAACTGGTTAGAGTATGTTTCGTCTGGACTGAAAATACGTAAGTTGCGTTGGTCGCGATTTAATTTAAACGCATCGCGCATCCATTCACCCATTTTATACATTGAAACACCGCGAGAACCACGAGGCGTCTCAGGGCCATAGCTGAGCTTTTTAAGATCTGGTTGCGCAAGCGCGCGTACAATTTCGCCGCCGTAGCTCAAATGCTGACGGCCACAACAAAGATGTTTAGGTGGGATCAGAGATTGAATGTCTTTATCAAAGGTAATTTCACCTTCAGCGTTGATGTCACACAACTCGTCAAATTTGTAGCTGTCTAACCACTCGTTTAACGCGGTTAAATGACTAGGGTCAGTTGCACATTTATTAACGATAACTTGATGTGACTCGCAGTTGCCTTCAAGTTTTTTGCCGCCATGTTCAGCGGTACCCGTCCAACCTTTGGCTGTACGCATTAAAATCACTGGCCAGCGAGGCTTACAAACATCTTCGCCATTACGAGCGCGAGTTTGAATGTCATTGATCATTTCGTAAGAAAGGTCCATGGCTTTGGCCATTTGTTCAAATACGTCTTCTTCAAGTTCATCATCAACAATTATAGGGTGGTAACCTAAACCACGAAATTCTAAATCCAGTTCTTCATGATCCATGCGACCCATGCGAGTCGGACCAGAGATCTTATAACCATTAATATGGACAATAGGTAGTACAGCTCCATTGGTAGCGGGATCGACTAAACGGTTTGCATACCAAGATGCAGCAAGAGGGCCTGTTTCTGATTCGCCATCACCGACGAGACAAGCAGCAATTAAATTAGGGTTATCAAGCACAGCGCCCCAAGCAACTGACAACGAGTAACCTAATTCACCACCTTCAAGTATTTGACCTGGTGCTTCAGGGTTTGCATGAGAAGGGTAGCCGTAAGCGGCAGAGAACTTTTTACAGATGTCTTCGATCCCAGCTTCATTATATGGAATTGTTTCTGGGTAAAAGTGGCTTAATGAACCTTCCACAAACAAGTTTGCCTGAACTGCTGGAAAACCATGACCTGGACCGACAAGATAAATGAAATCTCTTTGATGTTTTACAATAAGTCGATTGACGTTGGCATAGACAAAGTTGATACCTGGGCATGTGCCCCAATGGCCAAGTAGTCGTGGTTTGATGTCTTCGTGTTTCAAATCTCTTTTAAATAATACATTTTGTTTTAGGTAGATTTGAGAAGTAGCGAGGAAATTTGTAGCTCGAACAAATTTCTTTAGCGACGTGATTTCATTTGCATGCGTCATATTGACCTCAATGTGTAAAGTAAAATTCATTTAACCTTTAATGAGAACACTGTATTCCTTAAATCGTTGCAATAATGTGGTCTTTGTCTAAGTTTTTATTAAATGTTTTTATTAAAAAAATGGGCACAGGTTGATTTAGTGTTAATTCTTTTGAGCTTCAGGCCCTAAGAATGTTATTTGTGATGAGGGGAAAGGTGAGTAATTAGATAAATGTGATAAAGATCACCTGACGGTTCAGATCATCTATGCTAGTTTTTTGCTCCGAAAAAATCGGAGATAATGAATTGAGAAAGTTTGCTAGGCATTCGTGCTTAAAAAAAGTAAAGTTAACTCGATCAAATCCTAAATAATAAATAACTAATATTTTCGCTCACTGAAACTCAATCTAGGCAGCTAGCCTGAAAAGGGCTGTTGACATAGACCTTGAGTGTTTTTATTAAAATAATACGATAATTTTATTTTGTCTGAAGCTATAAGCCATTGGGGTAATTAACTACAGGCTGACTTCCTGCAAAATAAAGTTATTCCAAGGAATAAATAAAGCAATGGCAATGTTAGAAACGATTGTGAATTTCATGAACGATTTACTCTGGGGTAAATTGTTAGTTTACGGGCTAGTTGGTGCAGGTTTATTTTTCACAGTGCGTCTTGGCTTTATCCAAGTTGCGCATTTTACACACGGCCTCAAGATCCTCGCGATCAGCCGTCGTCCAGGCCGTCATGGTCTATCTTCTTTCCAAGTCTTTTGTACCAGTATGGCTGCCCGTGTCGGTGCCGGTAACATGGCAGGTGTTGCTGTAGCGATTGGTATGGCAGGCCCTGGTGCAGTGTTCTGGATGTGGGCAATTGCCGTATTGGGTATGGCAACCGCGATGATCGAATCCACTTTAGCGCAAGTTTATAAAGTGAAAGATTCAGACGGACAATACCGTGGCGGTCCTTCTTACTACATGGAGAAGGGCCTAGGTCAACGTTGGATGGGGATTTTGTTCTCAATCTTGTTGATTATCTGTTTTGGTCTTGTCTTCAATGCGGTTCAAGCGAATACAATTACTGGCGCAATGACTGCGGTATTTGGCTTTGAACCTGTCTATGTAGGTATTGCCATTGCGTTATTTAGTGGCGTTGTGATTATGGGCGGGCTTAAGAAGGTTGCTAAAGTTTCTGAAGTTATCGTGCCAATTATGGCTGTAGCTTACATTGCTATCGCATTGGTTGTTGTATTAATGAACATTGAGCAATTACCAGCTGTCTTTACATTAGTGATTAAGAGCGCATTTGGCTGGCAAGAAGCAGCTGGTGGCGCGGTTGCCTACAGTATTGCTCAAGCGATGCAAGCGGGTATTGCACGTGGTTTATTCTCAAATGAAGCGGGTATGGGTAGTGCAGCAAATATTGCAGCGAGTGCTTCACCAAATCCAAATCACCCAGCATCGCAAGGTTATATGCAAATGATGGGTGTTTTCTTTGACACTATCGTGATTTGTACTGCAACTGCGGCGATTATTTTATTGTCTGGCGATGCTGCTGGTAGTGGCGATGGTATTGAGATGACAATTAATGCGTTATCTTCTCATGTTGGTGATTGGGGCGGTGCATTCATTGCTTTCGCTATTTTACTATTCTGTTTCACTTCTATTATTGCTAACTACTCTTACGCTGAAACTAACGTAATGTTCCTTTCAGGTAATAAAAAAGGTGCTTTACCGTTATTCCGTTTAGCAGTTTTAGGTATGGTAATGTTTGGTGCTATTGCGAAAATTAATATCGTATGGAACCTAGCTGATGTATCTATGGGCTTAATGGCATTAGTTAACATGATTGCATTGTTACTATTATCAGGACTTGCTGTGCGAGTGATTAATGATTACCGCCAACAGGTTAAAGCGGGTGAAGAGCCGGTGTTTGATACAGATAAGTTCCCTGAACTTGCTGATCAACTTGAAGATGGTATCTGGAAAAATAAGCCAGTTGAATCTGATAAGTAACTAATATTTTCTGAAGAGGGTGCTTAATTTCTGAGTATTCAGTTACTAAAGTAAAACTCTATTAGAACAATCTAAAAAACCATGCATATATTGCATGGTTTTTTTTATTGAGCCCAGTATCATAGAGAGCATTAAAGTTAAATACTGTATGGCTTAATAGGATAGTTAACGATGTTAGTATTAGTTTCTCCTGCAAAAACATTAGATTTCGAAACCACGGCTAAAACCACGTCATTTACTCAACCCACTTTATTAGATCATAGTCAGCAATTGATTAAGGTTTGTCGTGAGCTTACACCAATGGACATTGCTTCATTAATGAAAGTAAGCGATAAAATAGCAGGCTTAAATGCGGCTAGATTTAGTGAGTGGCAACCTAATTTCACTCTTGAAAATGCGAAACAAGCCATGTTTGCTTTTAGAGGTGATGTGTATACCGGACTTGATGCAGATTCTATGTCGGAACATCAAGTTGAAAAAGCTCAAAAGCATCTGCGAATTCTGTCTGGGCTTTATGGATTATTAAAGCCGCTTGATTTGATACAAGCTTACCGCTTAGAAATGGGCACAAGTTTAACGAACCCTAAAGGCAAAAACCTCTACGCCTTTTGGGGAGACACCATAACTGATGAAATAAATGCAGCTGTTAATGAGCAAGCTGATGACATTATTGTAAATTTAGCATCGAATGAGTACTTTAAAGCGGTTAAACCAAAGCAACTGAAGGCAAGATTAATTACTCCAGCTTTTAAAGACTGTAAAAATGGTCAATATAAAGTCATTAGCTTTTACGCTAAAAAAGCCCGTGGTTTAATGGCGAGGTATCTGATTGATAATGACATTAACACATTAGCAGGGATCCAGAAGTTTGATGCTGATGGTTATTACTTTAGTGAAGAATTATCTACACCAGCTGCACCTGTGTTTTTACGTGAAGAAAGAACGTAACGTCAACGATCTTGATTAAGTAAATTTATAATTAGCTATGTGTTTTGAGCTAATGTGGTGTTAAACAAAAAGCAGCTAATTAGCTGCTTTTTGTTTGGATTAAATAAAGTTTAGAAGGACTACTGTTTATCATCTTTTTTGGCAAGTGGACGTAAATCTAATTCTGATTGCGCCATGATATAAGCAAATTGGGCATAAGCTGCAACATTTTGAGCTAGCGCCTTAGGATCAATCTTATCTAAGGTATCATTTGGCGTATGGTGATAATCGAAGTAATCAGTACCATCTTGCCTTAGTGATGCGACTGGAACGCCCAGAGAAGGCATCATTGACACATCTGGGCCACCAGTTGCTTTATTGTTACCGAGCTTAACGCCATTGACAGTCATCGCGCTGTGTTCTACTTTTACTTGTTCAAATACAGCTGGGTTAACATTAAAGTCGATTTGATAAATCTCGCCTGCGCCAAAATCAGACTCTGCGGCAATATAGTGTTTTGTCAGTTCGTCAGCATGCTGTTTAGCGTAAGCTTTACCACCAACTAGGCCTACTTCTTCAGCCGCGTATAAAACGACTCTGATGGTTCTTGCAGGCTTGTTTGGCAAGTCTTGAATAAGTTTGGCTGCAGCAGTAACGATGGCTACACCAGCGCCATCATCAATTGCGCCAGTGCCTTCATCCCAAGAATCTAAGTGAGCACCAATTAGCACGACTTCATCAGGCTTACTGCTTCCTGTTACCTCTGCAATGACATTGTAAGAAGTCGCGACGCCTAAGTTCTTTGAAGTAAGATTAAGTGACAGTTGAATATTGTCATCTCGTTTTAGCATGGCATTAATCATGTCGGCATCAGGTGCAGACAACGCAGCTGCAGGTATTTTTGCTACGCCGTCTTTATATCGCATCATTCCAGTATGCGCCATGCGGTCATGATCGGTTCCTATTGAGCGAATGACGACAGCAACAGCTCCTTTTTCGGCAGCTGCAACAGCGCCTCGTGAGCGACCTCCTACTGATTTACCGTAACCTTTGCCTGTAATGTGTCTTTCCGTCTTATGATCAATAAAAGCAATTTTACCTTTTACGCTATCTGGATCGGCAGCTTGTAAGTCGGCGAGGGTATCGAAACGCACTATTTGCGCTTGTATCCCTGAGTCAGGTGTCGAGACGCTACCGCCTAATGCACTAATAACCAGTGGTTGCTCAAAAGGAGCGATAATAGAAGCCTTTGCACTGCCACGATACCAAGCGGGTACTTGAACAGATTCTTTATAAACTTTATCAAAACCTAATGATTCTAGTTTGTTCATCGCCCAGTTAACGGCGATGATATCTTTCTCTGAGCCCGCTAATCTAGGGCCAACTTCTACAGTTAATGACTCAACGATGTCATAACTTAATGAAGACGACAGGGCTTTTGTCGCTAGTTGTTGACTAATTTGGTTATTCTTATTGTTCTCTATTACCGTTTCGTTTGTTACTTGTGTATCACTTTGGTTACTTTGACAGCCTGATAATGCTGTCAAAATCATCGCGGCGCAGAGAGTCTTATTGTAGTTTTTCATGAGTTTCCTTCATTTTTATTAGCTAAGTCTCATTTTTAAAAACAATCTACCAAAAAGTGTGCTTCATGTCGCTGCCCTATTTGTTAGGGAAGGCTATATTAGCCATGGAGATGATTGAGGAGAACCAAGCGCGTGATGAATATTGAATTAATGCAACAGCGTGCAGATCATGCTGTAGTAATGCTGAAAGCACTAGCAAATGAACGTCGTCTGTTTATTTTGTGTCATTTGCTTAATGAAGGTGAAATGTGCGTTGGTGAGATGAACAAAAAGCTAGGTCTAAGCCAGTCTGCGTTATCGCAGCATTTAGCTTGGCTAAGAAAAGATAATCTCGTTTGTACACGTAAAGAAGCCCAAACTGTTTTCTATTCACTGAAAAGTGAAGAAGTACGTGAGTTAATCAAAGTATTGGACAACTTATATTGCCACTAGTGGCTCAGTTTAAAATACTCAGATTGAACATACTCAAAGCGTCTTAATTATACTTACGTGATGTAAGTTATGATTAAGGCGTTTTTTTATGCTTAAAATTTATGATGAATAGAGAAACAGAGAGCTTGAATGCAAGGGATGGTAAATTACAGATATAAAAAAACCGACCTAAGTCGGTTTTTTAAAAACTAAATCACAAAATTAAGCAGCGATTGCTTTGATTCTTGTGTTTAGACGTGCCTTTTGACGAGCAGCTTTATTCTTGTGAATAAGGCCTTTAGTCGCCATACGGTCAACAATTGGTTGTGCTTCTGCGAATGCTTCTGTAGCCGCTTTATGGTCACCGCTCTGGATAGCAGCGATAACACGTTTAACGTATGTACGTAACATTGAACGACGACTAGCATTATGCTGACGACGTTTTTCAGATTGAAGCGCGCGCTTCTTTGCAGACTTGCTATTAGCCAAGGTGCAACTCCTAAAACTGGGATTAATACTTTGAGGGCGAGGAATATGCCTGCTTTTATTCATTTTGTCAATGGATATGGCAGAAATATCCTCAAAAAGACAAATAAAACTACCTTGCTCGGTTATCTTCAACCCAACTCGTGTAAGATGTGGCGCATTCTACCAGTTCTTGTATTGCATAAACAGTATTAGAATTGAAAAATTGAGATATATCCACGTTTAATCATTCGTTAGCAAACTGCTATGGAGGGGTGTTTGAGTAAAAAGCTATTAAAATCAGGTGCAATTGTCAGTGTGATGACATTAGTTTCAAGAGTATTAGGCCTGATAAGAGATGTGGTAATTGCAAACTTAATGGGCGCAGGTAGTAGTGCCGATGTGTTTATCTTTGCTAACAAGATCCCTAACTTTTTACGTCGCCTTTTTGCTGAAGGAGCTTTTGCACAGGCATTTGTGCCGGTTCTGACTGAGTATCAACAAAAAAATACCCCTGAAGAAACACGAGAACTTTTAGCTAAAGTCGCAGGAACACTGGGGGGAATAGTCAGTGTTGTGACGTTATTAGGTGTGATTGCTTCGCCAATACTTGCGGCACTATTTGCTGGTGGTTGGTTTTATGATTGGCTAAATGATGGGCCGAATGCTGAAAAATTTGAACTTGCAGCATTAATGCTAAAAATTACCTTTCCTTATTTATGGTTTATTACTTTTACGGCATTAGCAGGCTCGATCCTTAATACCAGAGGTAAATTTGCAGTCTCAGCTTTTACTCCAGTATTTTTAAATATCACCATTATTGTTGCAGCTCTTTATTTTGCGCCTACGATGGAGCAACCTGAGTTAGCGCTAGCATGGGGGGTATTTACTGGTGGCTTAGTGCAGTTTTTATTTCAACTGCCTTTTTTATTGCGTGAAAATGCATTAGTTAAACCTTCTTGGGGCTGGAACCATCCTGGGGTGGTAAAAATTAGAACCTTGATGATCCCAGCTTTATTTGGCGTTTCGGTTTCTCAAATAAACTTGTTATTTGATACCTTCATAGCCTCATTTTTAATGACGGGATCCATAAGTTGGTTATATTACTCAGACAGATTACTTGAATTTCCACTAGGGTTGTTTGGTATTGCCATTGCGACGGTCATTCTGCCAGCATTATCAAAAAAGCATGTTGATGCCAAAGGAAGCGGTTTTAGTGACACCATGGACTGGGGGGTTAGAGCCATTTTATTACTTGGCGCCCCAGCGATGCTTGGGTTAATTATTTTAGCTCAGCCAATGTTAATGGTGTTATTTATGCGAGGCGCATTTTCTGTCACAGATGTAGAGATGGCATCATATAGTTTGGTTGCATACGGTTGTGGTTTGTTGAGCTTTATGATGATTAAGGTTTTAGCGCCAGGTTACTTCTCTCGTCAAGATACGAAAACACCGGTTAAATACGGCATTATCGCCATGATAAGTAATATGATATTCAATATTATTTTTGCCATTCCTTTTGGCTATGTTGGTCTTGCTATTGCCACCTCTATGTCAGCCTTACTTAATGCAAGTCTTCTATATCGTGGATTACATATCGCTGGGGTGTACAAATTTAGCCGCGCGACATTAGAGTTTTTCTTGAAAGTGGTTATTGCTACGGCGATTATGGCACTACTGCTGCTATACACATTACCTGTCCAATCGATATGGTTAGATATGTCGATGATGGTGAAGGTATTAACCTTAGTTAAATTGATCGCTTCGGGTGCAGGTGTTTATTTATTAAGCTTAGTATTGATGGGACTGAGACCTTGGAAGATGAAACGTCAATCATGAATGCTGATTATCGAATCTATCTAGTATATAATCAGCCGATTTACAGTAGCAGTTAATTGGCGTAATGGAACTAATTCGCGGTATACACAATATTTTACCTTCGCATCATGGATGCGTGCTCACTATTGGTAACTTTGATGGTGTGCATCGTGGTCATGCGCAAGTGCTTAATAACTTAGTTAATAAAGCAAAACACTTTCAATTACCTGCAGTGGTTATGACGTTTGAACCTCAACCTCAAGAGCTATTTCGTCAACAAGATGCCCCAGCAAGAATTAGTTTATTGCGTGACAAGATTAGTTTGCTTGATGAGCTGAATATTGATCGATTGCTTTGTGTTAATTTTAATAGTCATTTTGCCAATCAACCGGCTGAGCAGTTTATTGAAGATTTGCTGGTTAAAAAGCTTGGGGTGAAATACTTAGTTGTTGGTGATGATTTTTGCTTTGGTAAAAACAGATCTGGCACCTTTGAGATGTTGCTTGAAGCGGGTAAAAAGTTCGGCTTTACGGTTGTGAGTACTCAGAGTTTTATTCTAGGCTCTATTAGAGTAAGTTCTACAGCAGTGAGGGAGCAACTTGCTTTAGGTAATCTAGAGCAAGCAAGACGATTATTAGGTCACCCCTTTGTATTAACTGGCCGTGTTGCACACGGACAAAAGTTAGGCAGAACCATAGGTTTTCCTACTGCAAATATTGCCCTAAAGCGAAAGGTTTCACCTGTTCGTGGTGTGTTTGCGGTGAAAATGTATTGGGATGACAGCGATATTTATGAAGGCGTTGCCAATGTAGGTTTTAGACCTACGGTTGATGGGCAAGTCTGTCAGTTAGAAGTCCACTTATTTGATTTCAACGGCGACTTATATAGTAAGCGTGTTGAAGTTGAACTTGTGGCTAAAATCCGTGATGAACATCCGTTCGAGTCACTGGAAGCACTAAAAAAACAAATTTTGAATGATGCAAATGAAGCAAAAGCTTTGTTTGGCAATGATGCAGGCTGAAATAAATCAGCCCAATTAATGGTATAGGATCAATGACCGACTATAAATCTACGTTGAATTTGCCGGAAACAGATTTTCCGATGCGCGGTAATCTGGCTAATCGTGAGCCAGAAATGTTAAACCGTTGGACTCAAAACGAACTTTATCAAAAGATCCGTGATAGTCGTATTGGACGCAAACCATTCATTTTACATGATGGCCCTCCATACGCGAATGGCAATATCCATATCGGTCACTCAGTAAATAAAATTTTAAAAGACATCATCATTAAATCTAAAACGATGGCAGGTTTTGACGCGCCATATGTTCCAGGTTGGGATTGTCATGGTCTACCTATCGAACTGATGGTAGAAAAGAAAGTCGGCAAACCTGGTCAGAAAATTTCTGCAGCTGAGTTTCGCGCTGAATGTCGTAAGTATGCAGCTAAACAAGTTGATGGTCAGCGAGATGACTTTATTCGTTTAGGTGTCTTAGGCGACTGGCATAATCCATATCTAACAATGGATTACAGCACAGAAGCGAACATTGTTCGTTCATTATCTAAAGTTATCGATAGCGGCCATTTACACAAAGGTGTAAAGCCTGTTCATTGGTGTACTGATTGTGGTTCAGCCCTTGCTGAAGCAGAAGTTGAATATGAAGACAAAACATCGCCAGCGATTGATGTTGCATTCAATGCTGTAGATTCTGCTGCAGTTGCTGCAAAATTTGGTGTTGAAGGTTATGCCCCAACAATTTCAGCTGTTATTTGGACCACGACGCCTTGGACTATTCCAGCTAACCGCGCGTTATGTCTAAGCCCTGAGCTTGATTACAGCCTTGTTGAGTTTGTAAAAGAAGGCGTAACTAAAACTTTGATTTTAGCTGAAGTGTTAGTTGAGTCTTGTATGACTCGATTTGAAGCTGAAAGTCATACTGTCATCGGTACAGCTAAAGGCGCAGAACTTGAGCTGCTTCGTTTTAACCATCCTTTATCAGCATTTGATGTGCCAGCTATTTTAGGTGACCACGTAACAACTGAAGCAGGTACTGGTGTTGTTCATACTGCTCCTGGCCATGGTCAAGACGATTACATTGTTGGTCAAAAATACGGTTTGGAAGTTGCCAATCCAGTTGGTGACAACGGTGTATATAAAGCTGATACAGAGTTTTTTGCTGGTCAACATGTATTTAAAGCAAACAAAAGCGTAGTTGAACTTTTAGAAGAAAAAGGTCAACTATTACATCATGTGGCTTACCGTCATAGCTACCCGCATTGCTGGCGCCATAAAACACCAATTATTTTCCGTGCTACGCCGCAGTGGTTTATTTCGATGGATAACCATGGCTTACGTAAGCAAGCATTAGGCGAAATTGAGCAAACTCAATGGATCCCAGATTGGGGTCAAAGCCGTATTGAGAAAATGGTTGAGAACCGTCCTGATTGGTGTATTTCACGCCAACGTACTTGGGGCGTACCGATCACATTATTAGTTAATCGTGAAACGGATGAGTTGCATCCAGATAGCGTGGCTATTATGGAACGTGTTGCACATCGCATTGAACAAGAAGGCATCCAAGCTTGGTGGGATCTTGAAATCAGTGAGTTGATTGGCGATGAAGCTGAGCAATACCGCAAAGTGACTGATACGTTAGACGTTTGGTATGACTCAGGTTCAACGTTCTCATCAGTTGTTGCATCACGTCCTGAATTTAACGGACATGACATTGATTTATACCTTGAAGGTAGCGATCAGCATCGTGGTTGGTTCATGTCATCGTTGATGATTTCAACTGCTATGAATGGTAAAGCACCCTATAAACAAGTATTAACCCATGGTTTTACCGTTGATGGTAAAGGCCGCAAGATGTCGAAATCAGTTGGTAACGTCATTGCACCTTTGCAAGTTATCAACAAGCTTGGTGCTGATATCTTACGTTTATGGGTCGCTGCTACTGATTACAGTGGTGAGATGACGGTTTCTGATGAAATTCTAAATCGTAGTGCTGATTCATACCGACGTATTCGTAACACTGCTCGTTTCTTATTAGCTAACTTAAATGGCTTTAATCCAGAAACAGACATGATTGCGACTGAAGATATGGTATCGCTTGACCGTTGGGTTGTGCGCCGCGCGGCCGCGCTTCAAAGTGAAATTATTGAAGCGTATGAGCAATATAACTTCCATTCAGTAACGCAGAAATTAATGCAATTCTGTTCAGTTGAGTTAGGCAGCTTCTACTTAGATATCATTAAAGATCGTCAATACACAGCGAAACAAGATGGTCATGCTCGTCGTAGCTGTCAATCAGCGCTTTACCATATTGCCGAAGCGATGGTTCGCTGGATTGCACCAATCTTAAGCTTTACTGCCGATGAAATCTGGAAGTTGTTACCAGGCGAGCGCACTGAGTTTGTGTTCACTGAAGAATGGTATCAAGGTCTTGAGTCTGTCACGTTAGAAGGTGACTTAAGTGATGATTACTGGCAGCAGTTGCTTACAATTCGTAATGAAGTGAACAAAGTACTTGAACAAGCACGTCGTGATAAGCGAATTGGTGGTTCATTAGAAGCTGAAATTACTTTATTTGCTGATGCAGATTTAGCATCGCAACTTGCCAAAGTTGCTGATGAGTTACGCTTTGTATTACTTACATCTAAAACAGCTGTTGAAACGTTAGACGCCGCGCCAACTGACGCAATAGAAACCGAACTAAACTCACTGAAATTAATAGTCAATAAAAGTGACGCTCAGAAGTGTGATCGCTGCTGGCACTACAGTGAAGACGTAGGAACAATCGAAGCTCATCCAACGCTATGTGGTCGTTGTGTAACCAACATTGAAGGCGATGGTGAACATCGTGACTTTGCTTAAGGACTAATAATGCCTCTTACTTGGAAAGAAAGTGGCATTCGTTGGTATTGGGTAGCTGTATTGGTATATTTTGCCGATCAGCTATCTAAGCAATGGGTGTTAGCAAACTTTGAGCTGCATGAATCCATACAGCTTTTACCGTTCTTTAATTTTACCTATGTTCGAAACTATGGTGCTGCATTTAGTTTTTTAAGCGAAGCGGGTGGTTGGCAGCGTTGGTTCTTTGCCATTATTGCAATTGGCTTTAGTACACTTCTGACTATTTGGTTACGTAAGCAGTCATCTTCGTTATGGCGTACGAATTTAGCCTATACCCTGATCATTGGTGGTGCTATTGGTAATTTGGTAGACCGTTTAATGCATGGTTATGTTGTCGATTTTATTGATTTCTATTGGAACACTAGCCATTACCCAGCGTTCAATATTGCAGATGCAGGTATTTTTATCGGTGCAGTATTGATAATTTGGGAATCATTTAAGCCAGAAGAGCCAGTAAAAGAAAGATAGGGAGAATTACTTTGTCAGAACAACAAGCCTCATCTCGTTCAATTTTGTGTCATATGAATATCATTTTAGAAGATGGTTCGACAGCTGACAGCACTAAGTCATCAGGTAAGCCTGCAAGATTTAATGTTGGTGATGGTAGCTTAAGCCCAGCATTTGAAGCAGAGATAAATACTTTGCAACTAGGTGATAAACATAATTTCACCTTGGAGCCAGTAGACGCATTTGGCGAGTCCAACCCTGATGCTATTCATCATATGGATAGAAGTCGTTTCCCTGCGGATATGGAGCTTGAACCAGGTGTAATCGTCAGTTTTGGCGGCCCAGGTGGAAGCGAAATCCCTGGCATGGTCAGAGAGATTGCTGGTGATTCAATTACTGTAGATTTAAATCATCCACTAGCAGGTCAGAAAGTGACTTTCGAACTTGATGTGGTAGAGGTACTTTAAGATGCTTAAAGTTGATCCGACGTCTCCTGAACTTAATATATTACTTGCTAATCCAAGAGGATTTTGTGCTGGTGTAGACCGTGCAATTAGTATTGTTGAGCGCGCATTAGAGTTATTTGAACCACCAATATATGTTCGTCATGAAGTCGTTCATAACCGTTACGTGGTTGAAAACCTCAAAGATCGCGGTGCAATATTTGTCGATGAACTTGATGAAGTACCTGATAACTGTATTGTTATTTTCAGTGCTCATGGTGTTTCTCAAGCTGTTAGGCAGGAAGCCAAAAGTCGTGGACTAAAAGTGTTTGATGCAACTTGTCCTTTAGTGACCAAAGTTCATCTTCAAGTGACTCGTGCAAGTCGCAAAGGGATTGAATGTATTTTGATTGGCCACGAAGGTCATCCGGAAGTTGAAGGCACCATGGGTCAGTATGACAATGCTGAAGGTGGTGTTTATTTAGTTGAATCGCCTGAAAGTGTTGCTCAGTTGAAAGTGAATGACCCTGATAACTTGTGCTTTGTCACGCAAACCACGCTTTCTGTTGATGACACATTAGATATTATCGAAGCATTAAAGGCTAAGTTCCCGTCAATTGAAGGGCCGCGTAAAGATGATATTTGCTACGCAACACAAAATCGTCAAGATGCTGTGAGAACGATGTCATCTGATGCTGATTTATTCATTGTTGTAGGCTCAAAGAACAGTTCTAACTCAAATCGATTACGAGAATTAGCTGAAAAAACGGGCACTAAAGCCTATTTAGTAGATACCGCCGCTGATGTTGATGAAGCATGGTTTACTGGTGTCGTTAAGGTTGCAGTGACTGCGGGCGCTTCTGCCCCCGAAGTGCTTGTTCAGCAAGTAGTGGATGCTATTGCCAAATTTGAACCTTCAGTTATTACAGAAGTTGAAGGCCGTAAAGAAGACACTGTTTTTGCAGTGCCTGCTGAATTAAGATAATCCTGCAACTTTTTATCTAAATTTCATATCGTTACTAAAGCCGTAAACCCTCTGGGTTTGCGGTTTTTTTATGCCTACAACTATTGGACTATTTCTTAGGCTATACTGTAAAGATCGCTAAAATTAATCATTAACTAATATTTAGTATACAATAAGTGACCTTTTTGTTTACATCTTGCTCGACTATTAATATGCAGTATAGTATTTTGTATCTAAGTTTAGGATTTTAAACAAATATTTTTAATTGTCATGTCAAAGATATGGCAATCGATGGAGGTTTGACACATATGTCAGCTAAAAGGAATGGATTTTCCTTAATTGAAGTCATGGTTTCGTTAGTCATTTTAACTGTAGGGCTGGTGGGTATTTTTAACCTACATATTGTTGCTAAACGTGGTAGTTACGAGTCTTTTCAGCAAACTCAAGCTTCGTATTACGCCAACGATATTATAAATAGAATGAGAATGAACCGTAGCGAGCTTATCAATTATCAAGGTACTTACTCGGGCATTTCATCTGCACCTGCAAAGTCGTGCGATGTCAATGTTGGTGGTAATAGTATTTGCACAAGTGTTGAGACGAGAGTTTGGGATCTCTATCAATGGGAAAGGATGTTTCAAGGGGACAATGAAAAGTCTTCAGGAACCAACGTTGGGGGGCTTGACACTTCTGTCGCTTGTATTGATGTTAGCGGGCGCGATGTAACTGTAGTTGTTACATGGCGTGGAGTAAGAGCATCATCCGATGGTTTGTCAGAAGCTGGTACTTTTGCGAAAAGTTGTGGTTCTTCAAGTGATAGGCGTCGAGCTTTAGTTCTTGAAACGGCAATTATATAGGGAAAAATAATGCCAAAAAAGCTGAAAATACAGGCTGGTTTGTCGCTTGTTGAATTAATGGTAACTATGTTGATCAGTTTATTTCTAACTGTTGGCATTTTTACCATGTTTAACATGTCCTCAAGTAATGTTACTTCTACGAGCCAATTTAATCAATTACAAGAAAATGGGCGGATAGCATTATCCATTATTGAACGAGACATGAGTCAATTAGGTTTTACTGCAGATATAACAGGCACTGATTTAAACTTTGGTGTGAATACAAGAGTTTCAGCAACAGCTGTAGCAAATGATTGTATTGGGGCTGGAGCTAATAACGCTAGTTTCCCAAATAATCAACCAGCTCATTTTAGAAGACTTTGGGGATATGAAGTTGGTGTTAGTGCTGAGAGCTTAGCTTGCATTACACCTAAATCCAATACTGATGTAGTTCAACTTAAGCGATTAGTTGGTCCATCTGTATTAGCCGCAAGCATGAATGCTACTCGTTATTATGCTGCTGCGACTTCAAATGAAATAGAATTCTTCAACGGTAATGTAGCCCCACCATCTTTACTAAATAGTCGAATCTGGGAATATCAACATCATGTGTATTACATAGAAACAGATGGTGATATACCAATATTAAAACGCCGAACACTTTCGATTGCAAATGGTATGAATAACGATGAGCAATTGGTAGAAGGCATTGATAATATGAGAGTTATGTATGGGTTTGATAGTAATGGTGATGATACTGCTGATAGTTATATGCCTGCACAAAATGTTACCACATTAATGTGGGATAACGCTTTCTTTCAAAGGCTTGTATCGTTAAGAGTATATTTGTTAGTTCGTACGGCTAATGAAGACAAGAAATATACTAATGACGTGACATATCAATTAGGTGATAAAACAGTTGGACCTTTAAATGATAATTATCGTCGGAAAGTGGTTTCAACAACTGTAGTTTTAGAAAACCCAGTTCTAATACGCAATTAATTTTTCGTATTAATAACAAAAATTAACTTGATATGAAGGGCTATTGAGGCTGAGTGTCAATTTATTAGGTGAAAAAATGCAAAACTCAATAAAAAAGCAGCAGGGAGTAGTACTATTTTTTTCATTAATAGTGCTTGTAATCATGACTGTGATTGGTGTTGCTCTAGCTGTCAATTCAACCCAGTCGCTAAGGATGTCTGGCGCTGGTTCTGAGCGAATTGAAGCTATGGTTTCTGCACAAGGGGGTCAAGAGAAAATGATTGCAGATAATAGTGGAGCGACAATGGCTAATATGGTTGCCGAGACAGTTATGAATGATGCAGCTTTGGGGGTTGTCAATACAGTTACTCCTATGACCGTAGGGGTCGGTGATGATGATTGTCAACGTTCACCTAAAGCAAATTCTGCCAATATGATTAAATGTAAAAGGCTTGAAGTGTCTAGCTCAGCAAATTTTGGCCGCAGTAATTTAGGCCGAGTAACCATTGTTTTAGGTTTTGAACAAGAAGTGTTGTCAGGGAGTTAACCATGATGAAATTTATATTAAGTACATTATTTTTCGCTGTAATTTGCATTTGTGCAAATAGCTTTGCTGATGACACAGAGTTATATGTCTTTGAATCTACTGCGCGTTCAGGTTCAAGACCTCAAGTATTAATTATTTTTGATACTTCAGGCAGTATGGGGACCAACTTTACAACAGATGAACCTTATGAGCGAGGTGATGAAAATGTCAGCGATAACGGGTCTTTATTAACTTCGACTAAGCTATTCTTTACCCGAAGCAGTACAGATATTCCCACTGCGTCAAGTGAACAATATTTTTTACATGGGGTAAATGGCTGTGATGTTGGTGAACAATATTTAGAAGATTACGGCATGTTTACTGGATATATTCGTGAACATAAATACATTGGGGAAAATGGAACTTGGTCAGAGTTGCCGCTAACTGATGGCTCAGGGATTCAACAGGTAGATTGTTATGAAGATATCGCAGAAGGGGTTTATTATAACAACAATACTAACTTTTTAGGCTTCCCTGTTGATGGTCTTGGGACTAGTGCAGATCCAATTAGATATACAGCAGCAGACAACAGTTCAAGTGAGACGGAACTAGAGGCGGCTATTGAAAAAGCCAAGTTAACAAATTTTGGTATTGGGCAACCGATTACACTATATACCGAGAAATATATAAATTGGTATCACAGTACTAAAACTCAAAAAAGCTATTCTAGAATGGATATTGCTCAACGCGTTATTGAGGATACGATCGTTACAACGCCAGGAGTTGATTTTGGATTATCAGTGTTTAATAGAAATGACTCTGATGGCACAAGAAGTGGTGGTCGTATTGTTTATGGTATTTCTCAGACAACAGAAGAGAACAAGGGGACATTGCTTTCGACGATTGGTGATTTAAATGCCAATGGGTACACGCCACTTTGTGAAAACCTATATGAGGCATATAGATATTTTGCAGGTAAGAGTGTTTACTATGGTAATGATGACCCTAATAGAACCCCACTTCGGGATACGAGCGAAACAGTCGAAAAAAATGGTAGTTATGTTTCGCCATTTGTTGGAAAACAATGCCAAGACAAAGCTTATGTGATTTATGTAACAGATGGTGAACCAACTCGTGATAACAATGCCGATGATAAAGTTTTAGCACTTAGTGGAGTTACCACTGCTGATAAATATAGTGGTAATTATCTACCTGCGTTAGCTGGTTGGATTAGCGATAATGATGTAAATACCAATTTAGACGGTACGCAAACAATCAATACTTATACTATTGGTTTTAGTTCTGGTGCAGCAAGTGCAGCTCCGATTCTTAAAGAAACAGCATTAAGAGGAAACGGTGCTTATTATTCAGCAGCTGATGCGCAAAAACTTCAAGAAGCTTTACAGGCAATTTTCTCTAATATTCTAGAGACAAATTCTAGTTTTACCTCTCCTTCTATTTCAAGTAACAACTTTGATAGAACGCAAACACTTGACTCTGTTTATTACGCAATGTTTTTACCGAATAAGGGGCCTCGCTGGTTCGGTAATCTAAAAAAATTCAAAGTGACAGGTTCTGGAGATGTAGTTGATCAAGATGGAAACAATGCCATTGGAGAAGATGGGAACCTAAAAGCTTCAGCGTGTTCTTATTGGACTGCTAAATCCGTTTGTGAAGCCACTAGTGGTGGTGGTGATGGTAATGATGTTGCAATAGGTGGTGCGGCTTTAATGCTGCAAAATACATCTAGTAGAACTTTATACGGAAATTTTGGTTCGGGTGGCGGACTTGAAGCATTCTCTAAATCAAACGCGAGTAATAGCCCAGGTATATCAGGTGATAATGAACTTGCATTATTTATGGGAGTTGACGAGTCTGAGCTAACTAAATTATTTGACTGGGCTGCGGGTATTGATGTTGATGATGAAAATACTAATAGCTCTAGTTCTGACATTCGTCCAGATATTATGGGTGATCCATTACACTCTAAACCATTAGCTATTAACTATGGCACAGATGGTTCTCCAGATGTAAGGGTATTGGTTGGTACCAATCAAGGCTTTTTACATATGTTCAAAGATAAAGGTGATGAAGTAGAAGAAACTTGGGCATTTATGCCTCAAGAGTTACTTCCAAACCTAAGAGAGCTCAGAGCAAACGTGCCTACAGGAGTTCATTCTGTTTATGGTATGGATAGTTCTCCTGTTGCTCATGTAAAAAGGACCGCAAGTGGAGCTGTTGAAAAAGCATGGCTATATGTTGGAATGCGTCGAGGAGGAAAATCTTATTATGCCCTTGATATCACGAATCCTGATTCACCGACATTTATGTGGAAAGTAGATCCTGATTCTCAAGGTATGTCTGAAATGGGCCAATCTTGGTCAGAGCCCGTTATTACTTATATCCCAGGTTTCCCTTCAGGGAATACTTCAGCTGATACAGCATCACCTGTTGTTATCATTGGTGGAGGGTACAATCCTTCAACTAAGGATGGCGATGGGGTTGGATCTGATGATACTAATGGTCGTAGTGTTTATGTTTTAAATGCAGAAACAGGAGCATTAGTACATCACTTTGGTAGTGAGGCTGGTACAAATAAAACCAAGCTCGATGGAATCGTTGATAGTATCCCAAATAGCATAGCCGTCCTAGATAGTAATAACGACAGATTAGCCGATAGACTATATGCGACAGATACAGGTGCTAATATTTGGAGAATGGATTTACCAGGTGGCTCACCAGATGATTCTACTACCCCATGGACTGCCCATAAATTTGCCAGTTTAGGTGGGTCTTCACAAAGTAATGATAGACGTTTCTTCGCTGAGCCAGCAGTAGCACAAACAGTGTTTACTAATATTTCAGATGTTACAGTTAGTACTCCTGATGGTTCTAGTACAATTCGTTCTTATCAAAATGTTCCATATGATGCAGTTACAGTTGGAACAGGGCATCGACCTCACCCACTAGATACCTCTCGTGCAGATAAGTTTTTTGTTGTACAAGACAGAAACGTTGTCACTAAATCATTTACTGGCGCTACAGGTAGTGAGATACCTGATGTATTAGATTTGTCTAACTTGTACGATGTAACTAGTGCCGCTCCTTCTACTGAGGATGATAATGTTGCATTTGGTAAAAAACGAGGTTGGTATTACAGTTTTGGTGGAGCTGGTGAAAAAAGCCTTTCTGCATCAACAATTGTCCAAGGGAGAGTATTTTTTACTTCTTACTTACCAGGTGAAGCGACATCGTCTAATCAATGTTTAGTCTCTGGTAAAGGCCGTTTGTACGGCTTTGATCTTCATAAAGGGACTCGCTCTTACACAAAAGAGTATTTAGAGATGGGTGATAGAGTTCCTGATACTCCTCAGCTTGTTGTTCCACCGAATGGCGATGGCGAAAGTTATATGTACCTTATTGGTATCGGCGCTGCGGGAGATGAAATGGAAAAGGCTGATGATCCTAGTGATGATGGCTGTGCACAAGGTGATGATAAATGTATCGGTGGCGGTTTAGGTGTGAATAAAATTTATTACCATATAGATGAGTAGATTGATGAGAAATGAAAATGGTTTTACATTAATAGAACTTATGATTGCTGTGATTATTATTGGCATCTTATCTTCTATTGCTTACCCAAGTTATACCCAGTTTGTGGCTAAAGGAGCTAGGGCCGATGGTTTAGCGGGTTTAATGGATGTTGCCAACAGGCAAGAACAATTCTATTTAGATAACCGTAAATATACGACTGACATGACGAAGCTAGGATTAAATGCAGACCCTTGGGTTGTCGACAATACGTATTATTCGATTGATGCAGTCGTTGTAAACAATACTGATTTCACTTTAACGGCATCTGCAAAAGGTACCCAAGTGACACGTGATCCTAATTGTGTCTCAATAACATTGAATGCTACGGGCATTAAGTTGCCAGAGGAGTGTTGGAAATGATTCGGTTAATTATTGGTATTTTCTTTACTTTATATTGCTTTTCTCTTGTTGCTGAGGAACAAGAACAGACAAGCACTTATAAATGTTTTATAGAAACAAGCTATGGAAATGACATAGCTATGTTTACTTGGTTTGCAAGTCAGAAAGTTGAAGCACAAGCTTCAATATTGACTCTAGAAGTGAGTACTGTTTCAGGCAAGCGTGCAGTAGTTAGAGGCGTTGAACAGTGTGTAATGACTAGTGAAATGTTTAAATCCAAACAAGCTCGTAAAATGGATGAAGAAATAAGTAGTTATTAAAGTTAGTTAGTCTAATTATTGATAAAAAACCTTCCTACATTATAAGGTGGGAAGGTTTTTATTATAAATACGTAGAGTAAAATCTGTATTGGTTTATAAAAAATACATCTGAATTAGAAATAACCCTTTGAATTGTTACTTATTGGCAGGTAACAGCAGTTTCTATATTTGAAATGCGCCCTGAAACACCAATGGTAATTCCCCTAGAATCCGCATGTGTTTTCTTTCCAGGGCAATATATAATATTACCCGTTTGACTAAGGTTCATTAAACCATCCGCATTAAATGTGTATCGGCTTAATGATGAAGAAATAAAGTCATCACTATTAAACCCTTCAACACTTCTAAGCACAGTATCTTGAATTCCATTGGTACTATCTAATGAACCTAATGTACCGTTATCGATGAATATACTGAATCCTTGGGTCCAATCTGAATCGCAACTCGTACCATTAAAAGGGCATACTGACACTCTGCTGCCGTAGCTAACAGCCTGACTGCGAGCAAATTGCATGCTCGAATTGATCTTACTGATATTACTATTAGCACGTTGGCCTTCATAAAGAGAAACTAACGATGGAACACCTACAGTTAACAGAATAGCTGCAACAGCCACAGTTACCATTAATTCAACAAGTGTAAATCCTTTCAAATCATGCTTCATTTTTTATTATCCTTGGTAATGTTATATCAGTATAACCAAGAGAATAAATAAAATCAGCGAATTGTTAACAGATGTGGACGGTTGTAATTACTTGCAGCTGATATTATTTTTAGTCGAATAACGTACTCTACCTGCTTGATTGACAATTATAGCTTTTGAGTACGGGCTATCGATAGTCTCTGGGCAGTATGTCAAGGTTCCGTTTGTGCCTGATGCTAAGCCATCGGGCTGATATCTAACGGCAAGTCTATTATATTGAATGATGTCTTCTTCATGAAACTGACTTACTTCAAGCATGATGACATCATTGGTATTTACTTGGTTAGTTTTACCTGAATCAATAAACACTGAAAACCCGCTATTCCAATCATCTCCGCATTTATTATTAAGTATGGGGCATACCGTCACCCTTGTTCCGTATGTTATGGCAATATTTCTAGCAAATTGCATAGCTTGTTGTATGGTTTGAAGGTTACTTTCAACTCTAAGTTGCTGCTGTAGGGATTTAAAGGAGGGGAGTGCAATAACTGATAGTAAACTGAATATAGTTAATGTGATCATTAGCTCAACTAAGTTAAATCCAAAGCTCTGGCGATTGTTTATCATATTTTCATCCTTGATATATGGAGGTACCGCATCCTGCAGTATCGGGATTAACTATAGTTCGAAATTTGATGTTTAACTGAAAATTATAATCATAAAATAAATCTAATATCCGGCTGTAACTTAGTGTTCTTTCAAGTAGTATTAATAAAATTATAAATTTTGATAAAAACTCTAAAAGTTACATTGTCTTAAATGATTAGCTTTGAGAATAATTAGGAGTGAGTTGATGAAAAAAGTAGAAGCCATTATTAAGCCCTTTAAATTAGATGATGTGCGTGAGTCACTTGCGGAAATAGGCATTACTGGTATGACAGTATCGGAAGTTAAAGGTTTTGGTCGCCAGAAGGGTCATACAGAGCTATACCGTGGTGCGGAATATATGGTCGACTTTCTTCCTAAAGTTAAAATTGAATTAGTGATCCAAGATGAGCAATTAGATCAGGCGATTGAAGTGATTGTCGATACCGCACGAACAGGTAAGATTGGTGATGGTAAGATTTTTGTCACTGATGTTGAGCGTGTTATTCGTATCCGTACTGGTGAAGAGAACGAAGAAGCGGTTTAATTTGCTTTTAGAATTTATTTAACGATAAAAAAAGCCTCTAACAGATAATCTGTAGAGGCTTTTTTAATCTGGATATTACAGCATGATTTAACCAAGCTTAACGCATCGATGATGAATCTCGAATCACAGGCTCTGGTGTAAATACCATCGACTTCTTATCCACTGTTTCTTTACTATTTGCGATCAGAAGTTCGGTGGCAACTTTTGCAATTTTCACGTTAGGTTGATGTACTGTCGTCAATTTAGGCCAGGTTTGACGTGAAAATGGACTGTCCTCAAAACCTACAATTGACAGGTCCTTTGGGATATCTAGCCCGGCTAATCTTGCTGCAAATAATGCTCCTGCCGCGATTTCATCGTTACAAGCAACAAGCGCAGTTGGCCGTTTAGGTAAATTAATAAGCCTGTTTGCACCTTCAACCCCTGATTCAAATGAATATTGCCCATCTAAAACCCAGTCGTTAACTACTGATAACTGATTTAGTCTTAATGCATCTTTAAAACCAGTTAAACGTTCTTTAGTTGATTCATGGTGCTGATCACCACTTAAAAAGCCAATATCAGAATGCCCCATGTCGATAAGGTGTTGAGTAATTTCTAATGCACCATGTTTATCATTGACGAGTACAGTAAGCCCGTTTTCTGCATCAGTGCTTTCGCCTGCAATAATTCTTACATAATTAGCATCTATTTCATCAAGTGCTGCAAGTATCTTCGGGTCTTCAGACATCGGAGGAGTTAGCACTAGTCCAGATAAACGTGAATGTTTAACCATTTTAGTGAGCTCATCACAAATATCTGGAGACTTGGCATCACAAGGGTGGATCAACAACTCGTAGCCTTTATCCTGGCAGGCTGACAGTATGCCATTTTGCATATCAATAACGTAATAAGCATTGGGGTTATCATAAATGAAACCAATAACATATGACTTGGTACTGGCTAAGTTTCTGGCTGCTAAATTAGGTTGATAATTAAGTTCGCTAATTGCTGCGTTAACTTTATCTACAGTAGTTTGTCTCACTGAGGACTCTTTATTGGTCACCCGTGAAACTGTTTTTATTGACACACCAGCATGTTTGGCGACGTCATTGATGGTTACTTTCATTATTATTTTGCTCTTTGATTCAGGCTATTAACTTAGCAGATATTTATCTGTGTTTGATGACATTTATCCCCCAATAATTGTTATCAAAGCATCTAGCAGATGAAATAAAGTAAGTTCAATTACCTCTAATAGTGCTTATTTTTATTGAAATTGGCAATCTTCAATTGTCTTGCTGGTTGGATGAGTCCTTGAATTAAAATAAATGTAGCAAAAATGATACAAGATATTAATTCTTGTAAAGCATTGCTTTTATTGGGTTTGATTGTTATTGCTGTTTGGTTTTCGATTGTTTTCTGACTAAAAAAAACACGCCAAAGTTATTTTCTTGTGGCAAGCCTGTTAATTATTGTGTAATGTTTGCTCTAGACATGACAGCGTTGTCATTCCGGGTGGAATGGTTATGTATCCAAAAACGATAATAAAGTTATGGAAGGGAAATGAAGATGCGACCTATTAATTTTAAGAAAAATGTTTTAGCAACTAACATTGCTATTTTACTTGGCAGTATGGTTTCAGTAGGAGCATTAGCTGCTGATGCTGAAACCGCAGAAGAAAACATTGAGAAAATTGAAGTAAAAGGCATGCGTGCCTCGATGAAGGCTTCAGTTAACGAAAAACGTTTTTCAAACTCTGTAGTTGATGCTGTAACAGCTGAAGATATCGGTAAATTTCCTGATGGTGACGTGGGTGAGTCATTAGGACGTATACCAGGTGTAGCTGTAAGTCGTCAGTTTGGTCAGGGACAAGGTGTTTCGATACGTGGTGCTTCAAGCAGCCTAACTCGTACATTATTAAACGGCCATTCAGTTGCTTCAACTGGTTGGTTTGACCAACAGTCAATCGACAGAAGCTTTAACTACAGTTTATTACCGTCTGAAATGGTTGGTGGAATTGAAGTTTATAAATCGTCTCAGGCTGATTTACCTGAAGGTGGTATTGGTGGTACGGTTATCGTTAAAACACGTAAACCATTAGATTTAGATGCAAATACCGTGTTCCTTAGCGCTAAAGGTGACTACGGTACAATTTCTGAAGAAACTGATCCTGAATTATCAGGCTTATATAGCTGGAAAAACGAGAATGAAAACTTCGGTTTTCTAATCTCAGCAGCGGGTTCAGAAACAACATATCAACGTAACGGAATAGAATCATTAGTCGGTTGGGGTGATATTGTTCCTACTACATTTGAGCAAGACCGTGAACGAACTGCGATTAACGGTGCGCTTCAATATAGTCCGACAGATAACTTAAACTTTGGTCTAGATTTCATGAGTCTGGATATGCAAGCAAATAACGCTAATACCTCGTTATTTGTTATGTTCCCAGATGATAAAGATGAAGCATGTGAACAACGTAATTCGTTAGGAACTTGTACTTTTTATCGCCGTGATGGCAATGGCGCAAACCCAGGTTGGGCACAAACTTGGGCTCGTCAAGCAAGTATGGATTCAAATACTTACGACTTCAATTTCGATTACGAAAATGAAAGTTTTAAAGTTGAAGGCCGTGTGGGTAATACCAAGTCTGAAGGTGGTACCGAATTAACTTCTAACTATGGTTTTTGGTTAGGTACAGCTGCTGATTACGCTGGTACTTACGATGCAACTGGTGAAGTGATTAAAATTGATGTCGCTAATAAAAACTTCACAGCAGATGATTTTGGTGGTCAATTGTCACCTGCAGGTTGGGCGCTTAAGAAGCAACCAAACTCAGATGAAGAAACTTATGCTCAAGTAGATTTTACCATTCCTACTGATTTAGGCGCTATCACTGCAATTAAAACCGGTGTTCGTTACGCAGACCATGATGTCACTCAGGAAACACTACCAGCAATCGTTAATGCTGATATAGCGGCAAAAGATGCTTCAGCTTATTACAATGGTCAAATTTCATCGGGCGCAGGCTATACTTTACCTAAGCCAGATATGGATGCCATGTTACGAGATGCCAAAGCAGCTATTGGTGGTTTTTCTAAAGAAGGACCAGTTTATAAGTCAGGTTACGGCACGATTAATGAAGAAAACCTTTCTTTATATTTAATGGCTAATTTTGAGTCTGACGGTATCCGCGGTAACTTCGGTTTACGTTATATCTCAACGGACGCAACATCAGATTACTTTGCTCTTCAAGATGATGGTTCATATGCTGATAATTTAAGTACTGCTGATGCAAGCTACAGTGACGTATTACCAAGTGTAAACATTGCTTTTGATGTGGCTCCTGATGTCATCATCCGCTCTTCAGCATCGCAAGTTATCTCACGACCTAATTACGCAGATATGTTTTCTTCGTCAGCGCTTGTAGGTTATGCAGATGGTACTGCAGGAAATGAAGTTGTTAATACTGGTAACATTGCACTTGAGCCATTTAAAGCGACTCAAGCTGATTTAGGTGTTGAATGGTACTTTAGCCCAGATGGTTTAATGGGTGTATCTTACTTTATTAAAGATGTTAGCTCGTTTGTTACTTCTTCACAGACATTAGATGAAAGCATTGGCATTACGGATCCTGATTCAGGTGAAGATAGCTGGACTGTATCGAGTAAGAAAAACGGAACAGGTGGTCAAATCCAAGGTATCGAGTTACAAATCCAAGATGGTTTTGATAACGGCTTTGGTTACTCAGCTAACTATACTTTCGCAGATTCAGATGCAGCAGCTGAAAACTACCCTGATGAAGTTAGCGTATTCTCTGACTCTTCAAAGCATACAGTTAACTTAGTCGGTTACTACGAGATGGAAGACTTTTCAGCTCGTGTTGCTTATAACTGGCGTAGCGAATACATGATGCGTGAATTACCAGGTTTCTACGGTAACCGCGAACATCAAGATTTTGGAACACTTGATTTAAGTGCAAACTACAACATCACTGAATACTTAGGTATATCATTTGAAGTGGTTAACTTACTTGAAGAAGACAGTGTTCAATTAGGTGTTGCACCTGATGATGCTGAAGTTAAACCTGAGCTTAAAGGCGGATACCCAGCTTGGAGTTTCGAAGGCGAAGCTCGTTACAAAGTGGGCTTAAACCTACGTTTCTAAATATTGTTTAGTTTCGTATATTTGATAAAAAGCCTAGCAAATTGCTAGGCTTTTTATTTTAATAACAAAAATAATAATAAAATATGAGGTCGATATGGAAGTACAGCACATTGTCATAATTGGTGGTGGAACAGCTGGATGGCTAGCGGCAAACCATATCGGAAAAGCAGCACAATTACTTCCAAATGTGAAAGTGACATTAATTGAGTCTCCCGATATTCCAACTATCGGTGTCGGTGAAGGAACAGTACCTGCTATTAAGCAGTCACTACAAAGCTTTGGTATTCGAGAAACTGACTTTATTCGTGATTGTGATGTCAGTTTTAAGCAATCTATTAAGTTTTGTAATTGGTTAGACAAGCATAAACATGGCGTGGGTAACAGCTACCACCACCTATTTGATGTTCCCAGTCCTCTTGGTACTGATTTAACCGATTACTGGCTTAATCAAGCATCAGAGCAAGCCTTTACTCAAGCTGTATCACCGCAACACTATATTTGCGAGTCACTCAAAGCACCTAAATTAATTACTACGCCAGAATACAGTGGCAAAGTGAGTTATGCCTATCATCTTAATGCTGCCAAGTTCGCCAAATTACTCGCTGGCAATGCGACTACAAAATTTGGTGTAAAACATTTGCATGCAAACGTTCTCGATGCAGATATCGATCAGCAGGGTAACTTAACGCAATTGAAAACTGATAAATTCGGCGATTTGAAATTTGATTTCTATATTGATTGCAGCGGTTTCGAATCGATTCTGTTAGCTAAGAAACTTAAGGTTCCTTTTGTTGATAAATCGAAACAATTATTTGTTAATAAGGCGATAGTGGCACAAGTGCCAATAACAACAGAGGATGCTATTCCGCCTTACACCATCGCCACAGCACATCAGGCGGGTTGGATTTGGGATATTGCATTACCAGAGCGACGTGGAACAGGGTTTGTTTATTCAGATAATCATATGTCATCAGCGGAAGCTGAAAAGAAGTTCGATCGTTATTTAGGTGGCAAGTTAGCCAATCTAGAGTCCCGTGAAATCCCAATGAAAGTAGGTTATCGAGAGCAGTTTTGGTTTAAAAACTGTGTAGCGCTTGGTCTTGCTCAAGGCTTTTTAGAGCCCATTGAAGCGACATCTATTTTATTAACAGACTTTGCAGCAGGTTATTTAGCTAAGCGCTTGCCGCAAACCATGGGGCAAATGCTGAGTTTATCAGCGCGATTTAACGACACCATGACTTATGCATGGGAACGAGTTGTTGAATTTGCCAAACTGCATTATTGCATTTCGGACAGAACTGATTCTGATTTCTGGATTGATAACCGGCATCCGGATTCTATCCCTGAAGCGTTGAAGCAAAAAATGATGTTATGGCAAGACTATAGCCCTATAACTGATGATTTGTTTTCTCGCTTTGAAGTGTTCAATATCGATAATTATTTGTATGTACTTTATGGAATGAAATACCAAACTCAATCATCTCAACTCGATCGCCTCTATTGCAACACTGCTAAACAGCAAGTGGCTCGAATTCAGCAGATTGGCCAATCTTTAGCTGCTGAATTACCTGAGCATCGGGCGCTATTAAATAAAATTAATCAGTTTGGCTTGAAAACAATCTAAACAACCCCAATAAATCTATATAGCTGGTGGTACTTTATTTCTCTATACGGTAACGTTAGCAGCAGATTAAATGATAATGAGCTTTATTGTGTATTGACTTACTGAAAGTTGATAAGGCGTCATTTAAAAATTTTGGGATTTATATTTTAATCTACAAGCGAAAATTAAAGCTAAAATTTTAAACAAAAAGGGACCTGAATCCCGAATTTTTTATGTAAATCATTATTGATTAGAAGCGCCTGAAGGAGCCAAGATGTCTAACCAAATTACGTTACTTGAACACGCAAAACACGGTGATTTAAAAATCACGCCATCAAGCTACAAACATGTTGAAGATCAGCATATTGTTCCAGTAACTTTGCACGAAATTGGTCGTGCAGCCACTGAATACCCAATTGTATTCGTTAAAAATAGTGACAATGGCGAGTTTCAAGCTGTTGCAATGCTAGGTCTTAAACCTGGTCAAAACTTAAGTGTTAAAGACGGTAAGTGGCAAGGTCTTTATATTCCTGCTGTTGTTCGTGACTACCCACTTGGCCTTGTACTTAATCCAGATATCAAAGATAAAGTTTGGATCGGTATCCGTGAAGAAGCTGCTGAAGTAAGTAAAACTGAAGGCCAAGCATTATTCGAAGGCGAGAAAGAAACTGAATACTTAGAAAGCCGTAAAAAAGCGTTAATTGCGCATTTTGAGCAAGACCAAGCTAGCCGTAATATCTTAGGTTTCTTAGCTGAAAAAGAATTACTCACCACACAAACATTGACAGTAGATGTTGCTGGTGAAAAGCGTAATATCAATGGTTTATACCTAATTGATGAAGCTAAGCTGAATGAGCTTTCTGATGAAGATTATTTAGAACTTAGAAAGCGCGGTTTACTAGGTCCTATCTATGGCCACCTATCATCGCTAAATCAAGTTAATCGTTTAGCTCGCACTGAGATTATGTCTAAGGCTTAATCTTTGCGCATCAAAGAAGGCATTGTGAACTACTTATTAATAGTAGTTAGCAATGCCTTTTTTATTGGCTGACTTTTCATCTGCAATATTAAACAACCTTAGCACTCGTAAAGTTTCATACATTTCAGTTTATTTTAATAAATTAACCCCCCTTAAGTCTCTGTTTTAATTTGTATAAAATACTTATTGTTAAATAACTGTAGCTATTTATTAAAAAAGTGTAGAAATCTAAAATTTATTTCTGTAGATTACCAATGACAGCGTTGTCATCGCTTGTGTGATTCGTTGTTTTAAGGTCCACATGGGTAAGGAAGAGGTCTTTTGTCCATGTTTTAATTGTATTTCGGTCGGGCGAGGTACAATTATTTTTATACTTTTAGTCTCTCCCCAGAAACGAGTATAAGCTGGGTTCATCCTATGGTTCCCAGCTATTTTTTTATCTTTTTTAAAACAAACAGTCTTTATATCAGCCTGTTATTTGATAAAACTAGATATTGATTAAAAGAGACCTAATTCAATTGCGCTTAAAATTATTACGCTTAAAGCCACTAGGCTTAATGCTATTAGATTTACGCTTAAAGCTTTAGTATTAAAGCCATTATGCTTAAGGCTCACCGAGCTGTTGGCTTTAGACATAACCAGGGATAACTGAGGAATTTATGAATAAGACTATCATTGCATCAGCTTTATTATTGTCATTAGGGGTGGTTGGTTGTCAGCATTCATCTTCAGATAAATCCTCACAAGTTAAGCCTGATGTGCAAACAGCATCAATAGCAAGTGCTGTTAATCATAGTTGGACTCAAGCAGCACTTAATGAGTTTGCACAAAAGCTTGATGTTACTTATCGCATGGTGAGTAATGTGCCAGATGAAGCTTGTTCAGAAGCGCAAAAAGATCAACGCTGCTTTATCGCTGAAATCGACTTTACTAGCACTGACAATATTAACGATACCAATTGGTCAATATTTTATAGCCAAATGCGTCCCGTTCAGGATGTGTTAACCCCAGAGTTTGCAATTACTCGAGTGCAGGGGGATCTACATCAAATATCCCCTACAGATCAGTTTACTGGCTTCAAAGCTGGGGAGACTAAAACCCTTGGTTTTAGAGGCGAGTTATGGCAATTATCTGAAACGGATCCAATGCCAAACTATTACATTGTGGTTGAGGGGTTAACGCCAGCAATCATAAAGAGTACACAAGTTTCAATTGATGCTGAAACAGGCATGGAGCAAAGACCTTACGTTGAAGCTTTTACAGATGCCAAGAGGCAGTATCGCCGCACTGGTAAAGATCAATTAGTGTGGGCAAAAGCTGAAGTGTTATTTGAAACAAACCAGCAGGTTTCTCTGAACAATCAAGTGATTGACAACCGTATTATACCAACACCAGCATCTGTAAATGTAACCTCGACAGATAAACCTGTGGATTTAGCCCAAGGCATTAACGTTTTATATAATCAGGTTAAGCCAAGCTCTGTTGCTGCGGCATTAAATCGACTATCGCGCTTAGGTGTTAAGGCGAGTGAATCAGGTATTAAGTTATCCTTAAATACGGTCAATAATATCAATGTACCTGAGAGCTATCAGTTAGCTGTCGCAAAAGATGAGATTGTGATTAGCGCATCAGATGAAGCTGGATTCTCATACGGCATCGCATCAATCGCTGCGTTAATCACACCTGATGACTTAAGTCTTAACACCTTAGAAATTAAAGATAGTCCTCGTTATGATTTTCGTGGCATGCACGTAGATGTCGCACGAAACTTCCATAGCAAACAAATGATCTTAGATTTAATCGATCAAATGGCAGCCTATAAACTCAATAAGCTGCATTTGCATATGGCTGATGATGAAGGCTGGAGATTAGAGATTGACGGACTACCAGAACTAACAGATATAGGCAGTAAGCGCTGCCACGATTTAACTGAAACAACATGTTTGATCCCACAGTTAGGCAGTGGCCCATTTGCAGATAGTAAAGTTAACGGTTTTTATTCTAAAGCTGACTATATCGAAATACTCCAATATGCTACGGCTCGTCAGGTAGAAGTGATCCCATCAATGGATATGCCGGGGCATTCTCGCGCTGCGATAAAATCAATGGAAGCACGCTATCGTAAATTGATGGCGGCAGGGAACGAATCTGCGGCAAACGAATATTTACTCTCAGACGCTAACGATAAAACGGTGTATTCATCAGTACAATATTACAGCGACAACACTTTAAATGTTTGCATGGAGTCAACGTTCCACTTTGTTGATAAAGTGATCAGCGAGATCGCTAAATTGCACCAACAAGCCAATCATCCTTTACATCGTTATCATATTGGCGCAGATGAAACCGCTGGTGCTTGGAAGCAATCTCCCCAGTGCCTTACGTTTGTTGCCAATAACGATAAAGGTGTGACGTCAGTTGATGACTTAGGAGCCTACTTTATCGAACGCTTATCTAATTCATTAGCAGCCAAAGGAATCGAACCAGCGGGCTGGAGTGATGGCATGAGCCATACTAATCCAGCGAACATGCCAGCTAAAAGCCAGAGTAATATCTGGGATGTTATTTCCCATGATGGCTACAGACTGGCGCACAAACAGGCAAATCTCGGTTGGGATGCCGTTCTTTCAACCCCAGAAGTACTGTATTTTGATTTCCCTTATGAAGCGGATCCTAAAGAACACGGTTATTACTGGGCAGGCCGAGCTCAAAATAGTCAAAAGATTTTCAACTTTATGCCAGACAACTTGCCCGCAAATGCTGAACAGTGGCAAGACATTGAAGGTAACCCATTTACTGCAGACGACACCGTTAAGAAAGATGAGACAGGTAAAGTGATATCGGGTCCACTACAGCAAGGAAAAGGCTTTAGCGGTATTCAAGGTCAACTGTGGAGTGAAACTGTTCGAAGTGATGATGTTGCAGAATACATGATCTATCCAAGAGTCTTAATGCTTGCTGAGAAAGCTTGGCATCAAGCTGATTGGGAAGTGCCTTATCAATATTCAGGTGCTGTATATGATGCTAATTCAGGCTTCTTTACTGCAGAACTACGGGCAAAACAACAACAGCAATGGAATGAACTAGCAAATACGCTCGGGCAAAAAGAATTCGCTAAACTCGACAAAGCCAACATTGCTTATCGACTACCGACAGTGGGTGCTAAAGTGATTGATGGAAAGCTGCACACCAATATTGCTTTTCCAGGCTTACAGATTGAATATCGAGACCAAAGAGGCGCCTGGACTCTGTTCAAGCAACCCGTTGAAGTGACTGGTGAGGTTGAGGTTCGCACAATATCACCAGATGGCAACAGAAAAGGTAGAAGTTTGAGTTTATCTAATCGCTAGATAAATACCAACCTACACTTGCATACCGATTACATAAGGCGTTAAACAGATTGTTAACGCCTTTTTTATGTCTTTAATATGAGTAAATTACTCATTTTTATATTTTTATTATAATGATATTGTTATTTGTAAACAGTCGCTTAGATTGTTATATGGCATCATTGTAGTTTCATTATCAAAAAATAAATGACAACGCTGTCATTTGTGGTGTAACATTAAGTTAACTTATTCAGGAAGCCAGCCGTATCGTGGGTATTTTCGAATACTGTTGTTTATTTAGCGTTTGAATCACGCTGCTTAACACGGCTTAAATAGAAGAGATAAGAGGGATGTCATGGGCGTTAACTTGCAAACTGAATCACAGCTTTTTATTGGCATCGATGGTGGTGGTAGTAAATGCCGCGCAACAATATTTTGTCCTCAAAGAGGTGTGATAGGAACTGGTGTCGCCGGTAGAGCTAATCCATTACATGGCTTAGAGCAAACCTTCGAATCTATTCTCGCTTCTACTCAACTGGCCATTTCTGATGCCAAACTTAACCCTGATGCTGTTAGCACGCTAGTTGCTGGTCTTGGCTTAGCAGGCGTTAACGTGCCGCGTTTATATGACCTTGTTAACCAATGGCAGCATCCTTTTGCCAAAATGTATCTGACAACAGATTTACATACTGCTTGTATCGGTGCCCATGAAGGCAACGATGGTGCGGTAATTATCACTGGCACGGGCTCTTGCGGTTATGCACATGTTGGTAACCAAAACTTATTAATTGGCGGGCATGGTTTTGCTTTAGGAGACAAGGGGAGCGGAGCGTGGTTAGGCCAACAAGCTGCCGAGCACGTGCTATTAAACCTTGATGGCTTTGCTGAAGACACTCAATTAACTCAGCCTCTTTTAGCCCACTTTAATGTAACTGATGCAATGGGACTGGTTGAGAATCTTGCAGGCCAGTCTTCAAGTACCTATGCCCAATTAGCTCGCATTGTATTACAACAAGCTGAGCAAGGCGATGCCGTTGCCATTTCAATTGTTAAACAAGGCGCAAAATACATTAGCAACATGGCTCGCAAGCTTTTTGCATTGCAACCAACACGCTTTTCAATGATAGGTGGCCTAGCTGAACCTTTAGCTGTCTGGCTTGATAAAGATGTTGTCGCCAGGGTTGAGCTTGCTATTTCACCGCCAGAAATCGGCGCAATACTTTTTGCGCGTCAAGAATTTGCAGCTCAACAACATAACCGCGAAGTGTCTTAATACCAAGTGCAGACCGCTAACCAATCGCGGTGAATCACTAAAATTTTGCGAAAAACTTATGCGCCAGACTTAAGCAAAAACTTATACGACAAACTTATGCGACAAACTTAATCATCATATTTAAACATCTGTAGGCTGCACCATTGCATCTTACTCACAATCATTAATAGGGTTAAACCGATGACAGATACAATTATGGAGCTAGAAGCTCGCTCTGCACCACAAAAAATTGCTGATCAACTTGCTGCTAATGCTGGCTTAACGAAAGAACTTGGTGAAAAACTACGTGCTTTCAAACCTAAATTTGTGATGATAGTGGGTCGTGGTTCATCAGATCATGCAGGTGTATTTGCTAAGTATTTGTTTGAAATTGAAGTGGGTATTCCTACTTTTGCCGCGGCGCCGTCAGTTGCCAGTGTATATGGTAAGTCATTACAGCTTGAAGGCGGACTCGTCATTGTTATCTCTCAGTCAGGCCGTAGCCCTGACATTTTAGCCCAAGCAAGAATGGCTAAAAATGCAGGCGCATTTTGCGTGGCTCTTGTGAATGATGAAACAGCACCGATTAAAGATATTGTCGATGTGGTACTGCCACTGCGTGCAGGTGAAGAAAAAGCAGTAGCAGCAACTAAAAGCTATTTAGCGACGTTATCTGCCATTGTTCAATTAACAGCTGAATGGACTCAAAGCGAGTCATTAGCTGCTGCAGTTGATTCAATGCCATCTGCACTTCAAACGGCTGTTGATTCAGCGCCTCAGTTAACACCAGAATCATTAGAGGGTGTGAATAATTTAGTGGTACTCGGCCGTGGATTAGGTTATGCCGTGACAAAAGAAATTGCACTTAAAATGAAAGAGGTCTGCTCTATTCATGCCGAATCTTTCAGTAGTGCTGAGTTTTTACATGGACCAGTGACACTGGTTGAGAAGAAGCTTGCGATTGTCGATGCTTGCATCAACGATGAATCTTACGAAAGCCATATTGAGCAGATTGAAAATGTGTCTCAGCGCGGCGCAGACTTAGTGCATTTAAATCAAACCTCAAAAGATATTCATCCACGTGTTGCTCCATTAGCATTATTGCAACGCTTTTACATTGATGTTGCTGCTGTAGCAGTTGCACGAGGTATTGACCCAGATCAGCCTGAAGGGCTTAAAAAAGTCACTCAAACCCTGTAAATTAAATTTTCACTGTCCTGTCCTGAGCTGAACCAAACTTAAGTTTAAGAATGTTAGGTTTAGCAACGTTAGGTTTAACAAAGTTAATAAGTGCCCTAAAGAGACACACTATGAAGCAAACTCTGATTGTAGATAAATATTTTGATGGCGAACTGTTTCAGCCAAGAGCTGCGATAACCGTTGAAAACGGTGTCATTTCAGCAATTAATCACATTGCAGATACCGGTCTAGATTTACAGTTAGTGGATGAATACGCTTTAGAGAATGTGACTCATTTACAGGGTAAATTGGTACCAGGATTTGTTGATGTGCAAGTAAATGGCGGCGGCGGGGCACTGTTTAATGCTCAGCCTACGCTAGATTGCATTAAAACGATCGGTGCGGCCCATTCCAAGTTCGGCACCACAGGCTTTTTACCAACACTTATTACAGATAAAGTTGAAGTCATGGCAAAAGCGGCAGATGCAGTTGCTGAAGCGATTGCATCAAAAACTGTCGGCGTATTGGGGATTCACTTTGAAGGGCCGCATTTAAGTGTGCCGAAAAAGGGGGTTCATCCGCAATCGTTCATTCGAACCATTTCCGATGAAGAGTTAGCGATTTTTGCTCGCAAAGATTTAGGCATTAAAGTGGTGACTTTAGCGCCTGAAAATGTGTCTGCTGAGGTGATAAAAATCTTAGTCTCACATGATGTTAAAGTGTGTTTAGGTCATTCAAATGCCGATTACGATACGGTTGTAGCGGCACTAGAAGCTGGAGCTGACGGCTTTACTCATTTATTTAATGCAATGTCTGGTTTCGGTTCAAGAGAACCTGGCATGGTGGGCGCGGCGTTAGAAAGCGAACATGCGTGGTGTGGTTTAATTGTCGATGGTCACCATGTCCACAGCGCGACAGCGAAAGTAGCAATTAACGCTAAACCGCAAGGCAAAGTCATGCTGGTCACAGACGCTATGCCGCCGGTCGGCATGGATGATAATGCCAGTTTTGAACTATTTGGCACTGAGGTCATTAGACAAGGCGATAGGCTTAATGCAAAGTCAGGTGAACTGGCTGGTTGTGTGTTAGATATGGTGGGAGCAGTTAATAACAGTGTCAGTATGCTAGGTTTATCTCATGAAGAAGCACTTAGAATGGCATCACTTTATCCTGCTCAATACCTTAATAAAACAGAACTAGGCAAAATTGCTGTTGGTCAGCAAGCCGACTTTGTTCTGCTTAATTCGCAACAGACAGTGAGTCAAACTTACATCAAGGGTGAGCTGATTTATAGCGACGTTGCTTACACAGAATCTAACGCTCAAGGTGTTTAAGATGCCTAGCCCACTCACATCGCAACCTTTAAGTAATGTTCAAGAAGGCCAAGACGTAAGCGCAAACACAAAAGCCAGTAAGCCGTCTAAACCGCGTCTTATGTCACTTGATGCTCTTCGTGGTTTTGACATGTTTTGGATTTTAGGTGGTGAAGGCTTATTTGCTGCATTACTCGTGTTAACGGGCTGGAGTGGATGGCAATGGTTTGATGGCCAAATGCACCACAGCCAATGGCATGGTTTTACTTTTTATGATGTTATATTCCCTTTATTTATCTTCTTATCTGGTGTCGCTTTAGGCTTATCTCCTAAAAGGTTAGACAAGTTACCACTTTCACAACGTACCCCCATATATCGCCATGCGTTTAAACGCCTTGGTTTATTGATTTTATTAGGCGTTCTTTATAACCATGGTTGGGGCACTGGCGCGCCTGTAGATCCTGAGCAGGTCCGATACGCAAGCGTGTTAGCACGTATTGGTTTCGCTTGGTTTATTGGTGCAATGCTTGTGTGGCACACAAGTTTACGAACTCAAATCATTAGCGCATTCGCCATTTTAATTGGTTATGGCTTATTGCAATTATTCATGCCGTTTCCTAACGGTCAAGCTGGCCAGTTTACTCAATCGGGGAGTATCAACGCATATATTGATACCTTATTCCTTCCAGGTATTTCCTATCAAAATCGAGCATTAGATCCTGAAGGTATTCTTTCGACACTCCCTGCTGTGGTTAATGGTTTAATTGGCGTCTTTGTCGGACAGTATCTCGTAAAACAGCAGCAAGCATTGAACAAATTGTCTGGCGAATGGGTAAAAGTCATAACCCTATTGCTCGTTGGTGCATTATTAATTGGTTTAGGTTGGTTAGTTGATATGATCATTCCAGTTAATAAAGACTTATGGACTAGCAGCTTTGTTTTGGTGACGTCTGGCTGGAGCATGGTATTTTTAGCGATTTTCTACGGCATCGTGGATGTCCTAAAGTGGCAAAAATGGTCGTTGGTATTTGTAGTGATTGGCACGAATGCCATTATCATCTATCTCGCATCTAGTTTAATGAACTGGCAGTATTTTGCTCAAAGTCTATTTGGTGGTGTAGTCAATGCCGCACCAGCTAGTTGGCAACAATTACTCTCAGTGTTGAGTTTACTCGCTGTGCAATGGTTAGCCTTGTTATGGCTATATCAACGTAAGATATTTATTAGAATTTAAGAGCGACTGAAGTTATCTGCTTTAGTGGCGATTTAAGTGCTTGGCTTGTTTAGTAATTTCTCAAGCCTGATTTTCACTTGTTATGGTTCTACCAGTTAAAGGAATGACAGCGTTGTCTTTGTGGTGTTTATGTTTTAACATGAATTGCATATTTGCTATGAAATGAGTTAACAATTCGGCATCATAGCAATGCTAAAACCTCAATAACAATAAGACACATATGGGGCGGTAACGAGCGGTTATTGCCAGATATTAATGACAATAAGAAGCAGGTTTATGGAAACTACAATGAATAACAGCCAGCAAAAAAGCAGTGTACTGCCGATGGCGATTGTCGCCATTCTCTTTTTCGTACTCGGGTTTGCCACTTGGCTAAACGGCTCATTGATGCCGTACCTTAAACAGATTTTACAACTCAGCCCATTTCAAGCTTCACTGATCTTATTTTCCTTCTATATTGCCGTGACCTTTACTGCACTGCCATCTGCCTGGGTTATACGTAAAGTGGGCTATAAATCTGGCATGGCCTTAGGCATGGGGATCATGATGATCGCTGGCTTATTGTTTATTCCAGCCGCTAAAACTCAGATATTTCCATTGTTCTTGTTAGCGCAATTAGTCATGGGGACTGGGCAGACTTTATTACAAACTGCGGTTAATCCTTATGTAGTTCGCTTAGGCCCAGAAGAGTCAGCTGCAGCGCGTGTGAGTGTGATGGGGATTTTAAATAAAGGTGCTGGTGTTATTGCGCCAATGGTATTTACAGCTTTGATTCTAGATAGCTTTAAAGACCGTGTTGGCACGACCTTAACTCAAATACAGATTGATGAAATGGCCAATAGTTTAATCCTTCCGTATTTAGGGATGGCAATATTCATTGGTGTATTAGCGTTTGCAGTGAAAAAATCACCTTTGCCAGAATTGGAGCAAGAAGCAGAGGAAGGTTCAGAGAAAGGGCAAATTAAAGAGGCCTTAGCACGTCCTAACTTGGCTTTAGGTGTGGTTGCATTATTTGTATACGTTGCAGTCGAAGTGATTGCTGGCGATACCATTGGCACCTACGCGTTAACCTTAGGCGTCGAAAATTACGGGGTAATGACCTCATACACTATGGTGTGTATGGTGATAGGTTACACCCTGGGTATTATCTGTATTCCTCGATTTATATCACAGCCTAATGCGTTACTGATTAGCGCAATACTAGGCGTAATATTATCATTAGGTATTGTGTTTGGTGACAGTGAATCTTTTACTATTGCTAATATAATATTAGTGCCGTTTGGTGGAGCTGAACTACCAGATACATTACTGCTTATTGCATTTTTAGGTCTAGCGAATGCTATCGTGTGGCCAGCAGTATGGCCTTTAGCACTCTCAGGTATGGGTAAGTTAACCAGTACCGGTTCTGCGCTACTGATTATGGGTATTGCTGGTGGAGCTTTTGGACCTGTGTTTTGGGGGCTAACAAGCTCTGCTACTTCTCTTGGTATGCAAGGCGGCTACTTAGTGATGATCCCATGTTACTTATTCATTTTATTCTATGCAGTCAAAGGTCATAAGATGACGAGCTGGAAATAAGACATTTGATAGTGATAAACGTGATAGTTCTAGTCCTGAAGTGATAGTTCTAGTCCTGAAGTGATAAGTCAGGTCATCTAAATCAAGTTTATTTTATTCAATAAAAAGCCACTCGATTGAGTGGCTTTGTTGATCATTAATCATCATTTATTGATGATGTGATTAATCGACATTAGTGATTAGCAGGTTGCTCTAACTTCTCCATCACTTGCTTCAAGCTGAAGCTTGCCGCTTTTTGTCTTGGAGGGTATTCCTTAAATGTTTCAAGGAAAGTAGCAACATAAGCCTGCGCTGGTACTAACAAATATGCACGGTCAATCAACCAATCATAATAAGTGTTAGAGGTACGGTCAGCTGTTTCGTATGGGTCCATACGCAGGTTAAATATTTTAGGAAGACGTAACTCAACAAAAGGTTCTGCCCAGATTTGAAGCGTACCTGTTACTCGCTGCTCTAAGAATACTGCTTTCCAGTTCTTATAACGTAGTGCAGCCAAGTCGCCATCATCAGTAAAGTAGAAAATTTCTTCACGTGGGCCCGCTTTCTCTTTACCTGTTAGGTAAGGTAGGAAGTTATAACCATCAAGATGGTTTTTAAACTTTTTACCATTTGCGCTGTAACCTTTCAGGAGTTTATCTTTAATTTTAGTATCACCAGCCGCAGCTGCGAATGTTGGCAGCCAATCCATGTGATGCATGATTTCGTTGGATACACTACCTGGTTCAATATTCCCTGGCCATCTCACCATAGCAGGAACACGGAAAGCGCCTTCCCAACTGGTATTTTTCTCACTTCTAAATGGCGTTAAACCTGCATCTGGCCAAGTGTTCATATGCGGGCCATTATCAGTTGAGTAAAACACAATAGTGTTATCTTTAATGCCTAAGTCATCTACTTTTTTCAGCAGCTCACCAACATGGTTATCATGTTCAACCATACCGTCAGCATAGTTGCTTAAGCCACTAGAGCCTTGTAACTCAGGTTTGATGTGAGTGCGGAAATGCATACGAGTTGCATTCCACCAGACAAAGAAAGGCTTCTTAGATTTTACGCTTTTTTCCATAAAATCAAGGGCTGCTGAGACGGTTTCGTCATCAATGGTTTCCATTCTTTTTTTACTTAGTGGGCCAGTATCTTCAATTTTACCGTCAGCTGTAGATTTGATAACGCCACGTGGACCGAACTTTTTCAAAAACTCAGGATCTTTTGGGTAATCGACATTCTCAGGTTCTTCTTCAGCATTTAGATGGTACAAGTTACCTAAAAATTCATCAAAGCCATGCGCTGTAGGTAAAAACTCATCCTTATCTCCAAGGTGGTTTTTACCAAATTGACCAGTGGCATAACCAAGAGGTTTCAATACTTCAGCGATAGTCGCGTCTTCAGCTTGTAGGCCGATATCAGCACCCGGAAGTCCAACTTTACTTAAACCTGTTCTAAAAACACTTTGGCCAGTGATAAAGGTTGAGCGCCCTGCAGTACATGATTGCTCACCGTAGTAATCGGTAAACATCAGTCCTTCTTTAGCAATACTATCAATGTTAGGTGTTTTATAGCCCATCAAACCAAACGTATAAGCACTGACATTGGCTTGGCCAATATCATCACCCCATATAACTAATATATTTGGCTTACTGGCTGCAGCAGCGCTTGCTGAAAGCATACCTATAGTAACTGCAGTAGTTACTCCTAGGAACTTCTTGATTCTAAGCATGTTAATTTCCCTATATGACTTGAAGATTGAAGTAGTACATAAACAACACTAAGTATTAACGTAACAGCTAAATTAGATATTCAACAAGTAGTAATAAGTGTTGTTTACATAAATATAGTGTAAATATGAATAAATATTTCACTGATGCGATAGTGTGACTAAAGCAAGACTAGTTAGTCACCAATACAGGTTGATGACAGATTTAGATCACTATTAAAACAGAATGAGGGAAGGTGAGTTGTTTGCCAAGGTGCTTACTTAATTGCTTAGGCGTTGATTTGAATTATGTATGAGTGAGTTGTGAGACAAATTTTAGACACAAAAAAGCCACTCTATTGAGTGGCTGTTTTGTATATGGTGCCGGCACCAAGAGTCGAACTCGGGACCTACTGATTACAAGTCAGTTGCTCTACCAACTGAGCTATGCCGGCTTATCTTTTTAACAGTGACAACACTATTAAATAAATTGTGGTGCCCGAACCCGGAATCGAACCAGGGACACGAGGATTTTCAATCCTCTGCTCTACCGACTGAGCTATTCGGGCAACTAAACTAAAGCGTTAGTTATCTACTTCAAACTGACAATATACTTGGTGGTTAACACCTGTCTTGTTTGGAGTGCGCACATACTATAGTCATGGTTCTCATCGTGCAAGTGCTTTTTAGCACTTTTGAACCAATCAGCGCTTAAGCGGCGATATAATATGCAAGCTAGCGATGAAATGACCTCTTTGGGGAGCTTACGTGGTAAAAATAGAAGCATGAAGGCTACAGAGAGCAGGTAGTTTGTTACTCGGCTAATGATGACCTAGAGGCAATACCATATGTTAACTAATATTGAAGCGACTTTTTTGAAGTGCTTATTCAGAGCCAGTATATGAGTATGCATTAATTAGCTAACTTGACTTGAGTGTTGAAAAAAGAAAATGAGATAAGTGCTTTAGAGTTTTTATCTAAAAACAGATACAAAAAAGCCACTCTATTGAGTGGCTGTTCTGTATATGGTGCCGGCACCAAGAGTCGAACTCGGGACCTACTGATTACAAGTCAGTTGCTCTACCAACTGAGCTATGCCGGCTTATCTTTTTAACAGTGACAACACTATTAAATAAATTATGGTGCCCGAACCCGGAATCGAACCAGGGACACGAGGATTTTCAATCCTCTGCTCTACCGACTGAGCTATTCGGGCAACTAAACTAAGCGTTAGTTAACTACTTCAAACTAGCTGCTAACTCACTTGTTAGTGGCTGTGTCGTTTGGAGTGCGCACATATTATAGGGATGGATTTAAACACGCAAGTGGTTTTTTAAAACTTTTTAATTGTTCGCTTAGTTAGTATCCAAAATGGTGCTTTTTTGATGGTTTTTACATAGAGGTTGAATCATTTCTTTCAACTCTAGTTCACTCTTCAGTTTGCGGTAGGAATGACAGTTTAGATGTTATGACAAAAGCATTTGGTTTCCACAAGCACAACCTTTCGAAAAAATAGGATGTTTTAGGTTCTATTTTGCGATTTTATTTTAGGGTTAAAGCTATAAGATAAACATCATCGAAATACAGAGGGACATGCTCGATGTTAGCAAATACTAAAAATGGCTATGGTTTAGTGACAATCATTATCCATTGGTTAAGCGCCTTAGCCATCATAGGTTTATTTGGCCTAGGTTTTTGGATGGTGGATCTGACTTATTACAGTAGTTGGTATAAAACAGCTCCCGATATTCACAAAAGTGTCGGTATTCTGCTACTGGGGTTAACCTTGCTAAGGGTTTTATGGCGCTTCTTTTCTGTTAAACCTCAACCTGAACAATCTCATAAGGCTTGGGAACAGGTTGCAGCTAAGTGGGCTCATCGAGTGTTGTACGCTTTAATGCTGTTAATAATGGTAAGCGGCTTTTTAATTTCAACTGCAGATGGCAGAGGTATTTTGGTGTTTGATTGGTTTGAAGTGCCTTCATTAGGCAACTTTATTTCTAACCAAGAAGATATTGCTGGGCTAGTTCATCAGTATTTGGCTTATAGCTTAATTGCACTCGTTATCATCCATGCAGCTGGCGCGATTAAACATCAGCTTAAGGATAAAGACGGTACGTTAAGCAAAATGATTAAACCGATTCGAAAATAATTTAGCTCGGTTTGTTAGCTCAGGATAATCAGTCAGCTCGGTATATTCAGTTCGGTATAAAGCTCGGTAAATAAAGCTCAGTAAATAAAGTATTGGCAGTCATTGCGACTCAATATTTGATACACGATTAACTGAGTTTGATTTTATTTAGACAGACAACAGACTTTTATCAACAGATTTTTATCAATACATTTTATCTACTAAAGATTTATATAAGGGAATAGCAAAATGAAAAAGCAACTTATTGGCACACTAATCGGTTCAGCACTTTTAATGCCATTGACAGCGAATGCTGCAGACTATGTTATTGATACTCAGGGAGCTCACGCTTCTATCCAATTTAAAGTCAATCATCTGGGTTATAGCTTTGTAGCTGGCCGTTTTAATGATTTTGGTGGTGATTTTAGCTATGACGCAGCGAACATAGCTGGTTCAGCTATTAACGTGACTATTAATACGACCAGTGTTGACTCTAACCATGCAGAAAGAGATAAGCATTTACGTGGCAGTGATTTTTTAAATACAGGTAAATTTCCACAGGCTGAATTTGCATCTACCAGTGTCGAAGATAAAGGTAATGGTCAACTTGTGCTGAATGGTAATTTAACCTTAAACGGTGTGACTAAACCGATTGCTATTGATGCAGCATTTATTGGCGAAGGCAAAGACCCATGGGGTGGATACCGTGCAGGTTTTGCAGGTACAACTGAATTTGCGATGAAAGACTTTGGGATCAAAATGGACTTAGGGCCAGCGTCTGCCAATGTGACTTTAGATCTTATTGTTGAAGGTATAAAGCAATAAATTTGAGGTTGTTGCCAGAAGTCGAATGCTAACTGGTTATATAATCATGCCGCTTAACTTTATCCAAAACAGTAAAGCAATAGCGGCATTTTTGTGTCTTTATAGGTATTTAAATCACCATATAATAGCTATTTAATCAGTTTGATTTTACCGAATACATCTGCACTTTTATAACCTCGATTCATATCGCCATCAACCGCTTTTATAGGATGCGAACCGATAAAATTCTCTCTTTGCTTTGAACCATCATTGTCACAATAAGCGAGCATGAACCCCATAACTTTACCGGCAGTAAGCGTAATAGGTGACACTTGGTTATGTGCAAAAGCATCTAAACTATCATCATAGCTGTCAGGAAAGATGTGAATAGCCATCTCCCAGTATATCTTTTTAGGATTAATAGGATCACGAGTCCAAACTGTTTCGATATGTTCATTAAAGGTCATAGCTTGTTTAAGAGTGGAGAAGTCAGCAACTTGTCTATCTAACGCCACGTGGTATGCAAACGCATTATGGTTAAATTGATGCTCTCCACCTGATGCATCTTCATCTAAAAATACCTCAACAGTATCATCATCCCAATATAGAACAGTTGGATCAGCTGTTTGATCGAACAGTACGTCATCAATAATTTCTGCGAGTAAAAACAACTTATTTTCACGCCAGAGTAATTTATATTGGCCACTGAAATCATCTGCTGAAATAGCAGGGCCGATAATCATTTGATCAATGGGGTGCCATTTAGCTTGCTGCCAGTCTGATTCGCTAGGGATGCCATCAATAGTGATGTCACTATTGGCTCTATTAACCTCAATGATTTGATGGCTGTGTTCTTGATGCAATGTTTCAGTTGATAACTCGGCTGCAGCAACGGATAGTGTGCTAAAAAAAGGGCTTATAATTAATGCTAGGACTACAGCGCTATGGTTAACAGCGCTATGGTCGAATTTAACTCGGTTAAACATGCCTAAGCTAACTGTTGTCAGGTCATGATTTTGTTTATTGGGGATACGATAACGATTACTAAACCATTCCATAGTTTTCTTGCTCCGAATTTGCATCTTATATTTTGTGATAAGTGTACTTGTGTTTAAAAATAACGTCACAGGCAGTCTATTCTATATGGTATTCGAATAAATAGATTAGATAATGCTAAAAGATAACAAATTCCAAAAGTATTATCTAATCTATTGTTTTTAAATCATTAAATAATATCTATGCTCAGTTAATTAACAGAGGGTGCCAATGGGAGAGCAACCTCAATGCAATAATTTTGCTTTGGCGTTATCGCTAATATAAATTCGCCCTGTTGATTGATATGAAGTGGAATCCCATCAACTAACACTTGCTGCTCTGAGATATGCTCTTCACGTTTTACATTGAGTTTAATTGTTGATTGTCTAAACAGACGAGTGACCTCTAACTTGTCCCAAGCGCTCGGTAACTGAGGTTGAATTTTAAGACCGTCTTTAATCCCTTTTAAGCCAATTAATTGCTCGATGACGATTCGATAAATCCATGCAACGGTGCCAGTATTAAATAATTGGCTGGATTTACCTGCATCTTCAGGGTATTGAAAGTAAGCGCCGCGATAATAATTAGGGATAAATACAGGCAGTTGACCTCGGGCGAGGGTATCGCTATCTGAGCTAGGATTAATCATGGTATTTAATAGCTCAAAAGCTGTGTCGGTTTCACCTCTCTCAAACAAAGCAAAAATATAAAATGCGCCAGCATGATTATAAACTGAGCCATTTTCGCCGGTACCAGGGAATTTTTGCGTAAGCCTACCGACTTCTTCATGCATATGGGTATAACTTGGCGCCAGCATCATCATTCCAAAGGGGCTTTGCAATTGTTGCTTGATTTGAGCCTGCATTAATGGCCATTGTTGCTCTGTGATGGCGCCAGAAAGCATGGAAAAACTTTGCGGGTTTAAATAGATTCGCCCTTCGGTATTTGCGCTGACACCGAAACAGTTGCCTGCATCGGTAATGCCTCGCGCAAACCATTCACCATCCCAACAATGTTGGTTAACATCCTGATTTAAAGTATTGGCTTGTTGTCGCCATTTATCTGCTTGCGCATTTTCCCCAATAGCCACACTGACATCGGCCCATAACTTCATACTGTAGGCGCTTGCAAGGCTTAACCAGCTAGAAACACCGATGCCTTTATAGCCAACCATATTCATCGGATCGCACCAATCACCTTGGTTAATATAATTCAGGCCTCTGCTATCTCTTTGTGACCATAAATAATCTAGGGCAAGGTTTATGTGTTCCAGCACGCTCACGCTATATTGATTATCTGAAAAGGGGATGTCTTGGTTAAGAAAGTCGTAATCACCAGTTTCATTTAAATAGGCTTCAATACAAATTACCAGCCAAACGCAATGATCTGTATGTGGGATTTGATTGATATACTTAAGCTCTGAATCTGCATTTAACAAAACACCATCGGGCATTTCACCATTTTTATGTTGTTGTGACAGGGCTTTTATAAAGGCACTTTTGGTTTTATCAGGGCTGATATACATCATCCCCATCGCATCTTGTAAGTAATTTCTAGTTTGCGGATCGGTGCTAAGGCGGTTGACATCACCATGATAAAAAACTTGCCTTGGCAGCCAATGATTAATGAAATTATCAAGTGCATTATTTGGGCTGCTAATTTCAAGTTTATTATCAGAAGTGGCAATATACTGCTGATATTTTTGTTTGGCCTTATTCAGTTTCTGTTCTGAACTAAGATACTTTTGTTTGAGCTGCTTAGCTTCCTTAGCATCTTTAACTGGGGCAAAGATAAAGTTAAATTGCGATGACTCTTCAGGGCTTAAGCTTTGCGTAAACTGCATTATGGCTGCAGGAGTTTGATAATGGGCAGGCTTAGAGGCTAAATGTTCATTTTTTATAGCATCAGGATTATTCAATCCGCCTTCACCTTCAAAAATGACTTGTCGAGTCTCGTAGCTGGTTGGTGTTTTATCACTGATAAAAACCGTGGTGTCCTTAAAGTCTTTTTGAACAGGGTATTGTTCAACTTTTTGATAAGGCGTGACTGATTCACACAAAATGCTATTAAGCGTGTCATCAAATCTTGCAGATTGATTCATCCAAGACATGTAGCCGACAGGGAAATAACTGTAGATGCTTAAATCTCGAATACTATCAGCATGATTGGTGACGCTAAGTTGCCAAAGTTCGGCTGTATCTTCTGCAGTTAACGATAAGCTCAAGTGGCAAGTTAGATTTAAATGCTCCACTTTCCAACTAATTTTATGTTTATCGACGATAAACTCAAACTTACTGTGCGCCTGCTTTACTGGTGCATAAGGGACTGAAAATATCTCACCCGTTTGATTATCCTTTATGTAGAAAAAGCGCCCCGGATGGTGGCTAAAATAGGCGTGCTCAGGCTGCATAAATGTCTTGGCTTCAAGGGCGGGGCCATGAGCGTATTTAGCCGGTTCAGGCTGCATAAATTGAGCCACGGCATAACCTCGACAATTCATTTGAATCATCATGTTTTCATTCCACAGAAAACCACATGCATTTGGCATGCTGGTTGGGCTATGTAGACTGACAGCGCCATTTTGTTGGTTGTAAGTGATCACTATCTTAGTCCTGCACTGCTGTGTTGTTAGTGTTTGTATTGTCGGCTTGTTTCGGGTCAGGTGAATATAAGCTTTGGTTAATGTCATGCATTGTTTGTTCATCTAAGCTGTAATGCTTTACTACCCAAACCGCTAATACTGCAAATACCGCAGGGATCAGGGTATTAAGCAATAATATGCCCATAAGCGAATCTGGCGATTGTTGCTGATTGGCCACATACCCCATTGAAGATAAAAGCCAGCCAATCATGGCGCCTGCAAAAGCGCCGCCTAGTTTTTGTGAGAATGCCGCAGCAGAGAAAATCATTGCAGTGGCGCGGCGGCCATTTTTGTATTGCGAATAATCTGCGGTGTCAGCGTACATTGAAAATACCAAAGGAGACTTAGGGCCTAAGCAAAAACCAATCAAGGCCTGCATGATAAACATCAAGGTTAAATTTTGCGGTGGGATTAAGTAAAAACCTGCAGACAAAACAGCCACTAGGCTCATTAAGCCAATCAGTAAACTGCGTTTATCAAAGTAGCGACTCAGTAATGGGGTTGAGGCTGCACCTATTGCCAGCGAAATCATATATACCGCAGTGAAAGTACCAATTAAGTCCTCTCGGCCAACATAATACTTAAAGTAGAACGTACCCGTACTCGCCCGCAGTGTAATGGTGAACATGATGATTAAGGCGAGTGAAAACAAGATAAGCCAGGGTTTGTTGTTCGTTAAATCCATGATGTCTTGTTTGATACTGGTTCGCTGATTTTTTGGCGGCGCAATGCGTTCTTTGGTGGCAAAAAAAGTCAGCGTAAATAACACTGCTGAGATAATGCCATAGCAGCCCATGGTCATTTGCCAGCCTAAAGCTTCGTTGCCATTTCCAAGTAGATTAACCAGTTCTGGTGTCATATAAGCCACTAAGGTGCCACCAGAAAATGCGCCAATAAATCTAAAACTGGTTAAGGTTGTGCGCTCTTGACTATCGGATGTTACTACACCAAGCAAAGCACCATAAGGCACATTAATAAAGGTATAGGCAAGCATCATAAATATATATGTGCCGTACGCCCAAATGAGTTTTCCATCATCGCCTAAATCAGGGACGGTGAAGGTAAGTACACCTGCTGCAGCTATGGGTAATATGCCGAGCAAAAGATAAGGCCTGAACTTGCCGAAACGTGTGGACGTTCTATCAGCTAATGCGCCCATTAATGGATCTGAAACAGCATCTATTATGCGAGTCACTAACATCATGGTACCGACGGCAGCAGCAGAAATACCGAAAACGTCGGTATAAAAAATAAATAGAAAGACATCGAAAACACGCCAATAAAAGTTAGATGCCACATCCCCTAAGGCATAACCGACTTTTTCTTTGAGTGATAACTTTTCAGATTGAGGTGTCACAGGTGATATTTTAGGTTCTTGAGCCATTGTTTTTATTACCTTGGTTGATTCCATCCAAATTTGGTATTTATGGCAACTTTGCAGCTAACTGATTTTTAATGTTTTTTATATTTAACAATTAGTGTAAGCGCTTACATTGTTGTTAGAATGTAAATGATTAATCATTTTTTGACCAGTATTAATTTATTCAAGATTGAATTTAAAGCAGCTTTATTGGACATTAAAAGTCAATTTTTGCTGAGCAATGACACAAAAGGAGTTGCTAATAAAGAGGATAGAAAAGCTGCAAATTCAATATTAAGAATGTTGCAAGGAAGGGACAGTTAGCTTGGAAAAGTAAACACTAGCTCGTATAAACTGTAGCTCGTATAAACTGTAGCTCGTATAAATAATAGCTTGGTATAAGTAAGGGCTTGTATAAGGTAATAGCTTTTAAAAACAATGGCTTAGTATAAGTAATGGCTTATATAAGATAGTAGCTTGTAAAAATAACAGCTTGGCGTAATAAACCTCTGGGTTTTAAAATGCCCGACAAATTGTTTATCGGGCATTAAGTTGTGACTAATAGAAAAGCAGTATTTTGTTATTTCAGCATTTCTTGCACTCGAATGACCTGAGCGCGATAACCTGTTGCAAACATATCGTGGCTGTTAATGTTTATTCGTACAGCGGGTTCGGTTTCACCATATCTATGTTCAACTAAAATAGATTGTACTTTACCTGTGGTGTCGTCCATTTTTAAGTTGCCATATCCGCCCCCTAGTCCAAACAGGCCAGCCGAGGCAAAATAGCTCATCATACTGTCTTTATCTTCTTGATACTTAACGATTGAAGTCACAGGTGAGTACCCACTATAACCTAGCTCCGTTTTGCCATATTCCCATACTTGTTCAACGGTGAGTTTTTGCTCATCGATTTTGTATTCTACTGAGCGAGAATATTTTTCATTGGCAAACATTGGTTGACCAAGGTGGCGACCGTCACCGTTATCAAATACGGTTAGAGTTCCTTTTTGCGGTACTCTATAGGCTGTGTGTGAGGTGTAAGAAAAATCAAAGTTAGTGCCTCTACATTGGCCTTTTTCATTACAGTTTAATGCTTTGCCTTTACTGTCTACAGGGGTCAGTAGTTTATCAGCAAACTTTTCAGACCAGCCTTTTGATGGGCTTAATATCCATTTGATTTGCTTGTCACGACCTATTTTAATAACGGCTGATTGATGACGTGAACTGATGATAATACTGTCGTCAGTGGGATCGTAATCCACGGAGTTTACGTGGATCCAATTACGACCGGTTTCGACACCATGAATATCGCCATAGGGCGCATTTTGTAAATCTTCAAGTGTAGTCTGATGCCCAGCTTGTGAGGCATTAATATTTAAACACACAGCGCCAGCATCAAGAGATAACAATGCATCGTCTCGCATTGGATCAAGAATACTGTTCAAGTCCCAGTAATCGACGAGTTTACCTGTGCTATCAACTTCAATAATTTGATCGCGAATAGTGTTTACTAACTTACCGTCAGGACGGCGGTAGTCTTTGGCTGCAGCGCGAATAAAGATATTTCCGTTAGCACCTTCAATTCCTTCGTGCGATGCATCAATAAAGTTCCCAGGTAAGCTATGTTCAGAAATCATTCTGCCCATTAAAGACATCTTTTTCCAACCTTGGCCTTGAACCCAAACCATGTTGCCATCTTCGGTAACATTCATTCCCATAGCGTAACCGGCATTTTCAAAGCTTTTTGAATCGTGAGTTGTGTATGGGTTTAAATACCAGCGGATATCGCCAGCAGTATCGATAATAAAGAAGCCAGGCTTGCCATCCCAAGAAAAGGCGCCAGGAGCATCTGGATTGTTATGAGCTAATTGGCCTGTTTTGCCATCAGGGTTAGTCCAGTTAACGAAATATAGTCGGTCTTTAAAGTCTGCATCGACATGCTCAATTTCAACCAGAGGGGCTTTAGCCCATTGGCTTTCTGAAAAACCCATATCAATATCTGGTGTGAGCATCTGATAGTCATGGCTATGCTGTTTACCGTTTTGAGTCCAGTTAACTGTAAAGTGGTTCATCAGGGCAGGGTACAAGCCAAATATGGGGACGCCACCTTCATTCATCACACGCATGTCATCTACTTGGTAGTGAATACTTACACCCGTGTCATCTTTTGCATGAACTGTCACTTCTACATCTGAAATCGTGTGACCATTTAAGGTGACTAAAGCAGTTAGCGGTGCATTTTCATATGGGTTATGCACTAGATAACCTAGAGGTGCATCAGGAACGGGTATTGGCTTCATTCCAAGTGGATCAGCAGTCACATTTGTGATTGAAAAGCTCAGACTGATGGCAAGTAGCGAATAAATAAGTGGCTTCATTATCAATAATCTCATTTGAAACAATTGTGCTTGAGTATACTGATTAACGTTTTTTATTAATGTTTTATCGCTAACAAAGGGCTGACAATATTTACTATTTTCAAGAAAGGTCACGAATATGAAATTTCTGTTTTGAATCGGGAACTTTTGGCTATTAAACGAAAGTAATCATCGGTCTTCTTTAGGTGGGAACCGTTAACGATTGTATCTTGCTGGATACGAAAATAGCTCGTCATCATATCATCGTCTAGTGAGCGACAGGTTTGATAGATGAATCGAGCTATTTTAGAAAGTCTTTAGCGCAATTTTATATAGCCTTAAGCGCTATTCTTGATGATTTTTAAAGCTAGATTATTCGTCTTCAGCAGGTGGAACATAACCTTCAATTTCGACGTCTTTACCTTCAAATAAAAAGTTTACCATTTGCTCTTCAAGAAATTTACGGTCATCAACATTCATCATGTTGAGTTTGTTTTCATTGATTAACATGGTTTGTTTTTTCTGCCAAAGTCCCCATGCTTCTTTACTGATAGAGTCAAAAATTCGCTTGCCAACTTCTCCTGGGTACAATTGAAAATCTAAACCTGGAGCTTCTTTATTTAAATATGCGCAATTAACATTACGAGCCATGATGTTTCCTTAACGGGATCCCTTAGATAGGATCTGCTGCTGAAAGTGCGACTAAGTTAGATAAGATCCGCTCGGTTGCTGCGGCTAATCCGACTTTAGCTGGATGATGTATGTTATACCAGAGACTCTGGTTTTGTTCCATTACACTGGATTCAAATTCTGTTAAATCTTGTGTTGATTCAAGTTCAATCACAATGGGTTGAATATCTAAATGGAAATGGCTAAATGTATGCCTAAAGCCTGCAAGCCATTCTGAATCAGTATGGGTGATGTTTTTGCCCGTAAACTTGATTGATACGTGCTCATGTAATTCAACTTCTGTTTCAAATTGAGGGAAGCACCATAGTCCGCCCCAAATGCCCGCTGGTGGACGTTTGTTTAAAATGACTTGGCCATCTTTTTTTATCACTAGCATCCAGGCTGATTTAGCGGGAATTGTCTTTTTAGGCTTTTTACCAGGAAACTCACTCTGCCTGCCAGCTAATTGCGCTTTACAATCAATGGCAACAGGGCATGCATCACAGCGAGGTTTGCTGCGGGTGCAAACGGCAGAGCCGATATCCATCATGGCCTGATTAAACTTACGTACATCTGTTTTAGGCGTCAGTGAATCGGTTAAGGTCCATAACTTTTGCTCAACAGCTTTCTGCCCTGGCCAGCCTTCAATCGCGCCATGTCTTGCAAGCACTCGCTTAACATTACCATCTAAAATTGAGTGATGTTGTCCAAGGGAAAGTGACAGAATTGCCCCAGCAGTTGAGCGTCCTATACCTGATAGCGCAATCACTTCATCTAAAGATTCAGGGAACTGACCATTATGCTGATCGCATATCGCTTTCGCAGCTTTATGTAAGTTTCTCGCACGCGCGTAGTACCCAAGACCTGTCCAATGATGCAAAACATCATCTTCGCTAGCTTTGGCTAAATCACTAATTGACGGGAAACTGTCCATGAACTTTTCATAGTATGGAATCACAGTCGCAACTTGAGTTTGTTGCAGCATGATCTCCGAAATCCATACTCTATATGGGGTTTTATTGATTTGCCAAGGAAGCGTTTTACGCCCGTGAACATCGTACCAAGCAACAATTCGCTCAGAAAAGGAGTTAACTTTATTCATTGGCGCAGTGTATATGGCGACGTTTTGATAAACAAGTTAGATACGGTTTTGATAATGGAAAAGCTAAAAACGATAAGTGACTGTTAAATGGTCTGTGAAGGTTAAAATGCGCCTAGTCACAGAGGTATCTTGACTCATGCAGCTAAACTTCTGTAAAAAACGCAATATAAGCAAAATAATCTCCGCCTCAAAGGGGATTAACTACTTTAGTCATGACGATTTTGCGATATACTTACTGACTATTTTATGAATTTGAAGTTAAACATTGGGTCACTTAATAAAGTACCTAATTGATGAGGCAGAAATGAGCGACGTTACTACCGCTGAATATAACGAAGATGGTAAATATCTTCGTAAGATTAGAAGTTTTGTTTTGAGAGAAGGGCGCCTAACCAAAGGCCAAGCTCAAGCAATTGAATCACACTGGCCAGCAATGGGGTTAGATTACACTCCAGAGCCAATTAATCTTACTGAAGTATTTAACCGTGAAGCTGATACCGTTTTAGAAATTGGTTTTGGCATGGGTGCTTCTTTAGTTGAAATGGCGCAAGCTGCTCCTGAACTGAATTATATTGGTATAGAAGTTCACAAACCTGGCGTTGGTGCTTGTCTTGTTGATGCGGGTAAAGCTGAAGTGACTAACCTTCGTGTTTATCATCATGATGCGATGGAAGTGCTTGAAAACAGTATTGCTGACGGGTCATTGAGCCGAGTACAGTTATTCTTTCCAGATCCATGGCATAAAAAACGTCACCACAAACGTCGTATTGTTCAAGCTGAATTTGCTGCGCTTATTCGCCGTAAACTTAAAATTGGCGGTGTTTTCCATATGGCAACAGACTGGGAAAACTACAGTGAGCATATGCTAGAAGTGATGTCAGCAGCTGAAGGTTATAAAAATCAATCTGAGACTAATACAGTCGTTGAACGTCCTGATCACCGTCCACTGACAAAATTTGAAGCCCGTGGTCATCGCTTAGGTCATGGCGTTTGGGATTTAATGTTTGAAAAAGTCAGCTAAATTTATTAAAACATAAGTTTAGCTTCTGAATTAATATAATAATTTATAATCGTACAACACTAACTAGGATAAAAACATGGCTAAGAATCGTAATCGCCGTCTACGTAAAAAGCTTCGCGTTGATGAGTTCCAAGAACTTGGTTTTGATATCAATTGGACATTCGATGACGCTATTTCAGAAGCGGATATTGATAAAGCCGTTGATGAGTTTATCGATGAGGTTATTTTACCGCGTGAGCTAGGCTTCCACGGTGGCGGACACAAAATGTGGGAAGGTATTATTGCCACTCAGCAAATCGGCAAATGTACCGAAGAAGATGTTGCAGCTGTAAAAGCCTTTTGGGAAGCGAAGAAAGTACCTCAACTTGAAGTCAGCGCATTATATGACATCTGGTGGGGCTAATTCAGCCAATGCCTGAGCAGATATTGCTTGAACAAGTGGTCGACAAAGTTCGGCCACTTATTGGTTCTGGAAAGGTAGCAAATTACATTCCTGCTTTGGGGAGTGTTGATCCTAATAAAATTGCGATTGCTGTAACGACTGCTGATGGACAAACCATCGGAGCAGGCGATTACCTTGAGCCGTTTTCAATTCAAAGTATTTCTAAAGTCTTTAGTTTGACGCTGGCACTTAGCTTATATACCGAAGATGAAATTTGGAGCAGAGTAGGCAAAGAGCCATCTGGTCAATCTTTTAATTCACTGGTCCAAGTTGAGTTAGAGCGCGGGATCCCTCGTAATCCCTTTATCAATGCAGGCGCATTAGTGATTGCAGACTTAATTCAAGCCAGACAAAGCGCACCCAAGCACCGTATGCTTGAAGAAGTCAGAAAACTCAGTGGCAATTCACACATTTGTTTTGATAAAAATGTCGCCAACTCAGAATTTAAATTTAGTGCTAGAAATGCCTCTATTGCCTACTTGATGAAATCATTTGGTAATTTTGATGGTAATGTCGATACGGTATTAAAAAACTATTTTCATTATTGCTCACTCAAAATGAATTGCGCTGATTTGTCTAAAGCCATGTTCTATTTGGCTAATCGTGGCAAGACACTTCAAAATGAACAACTGGTTACCCCTGTACAAACAAGGCAGCTGAATGCGTTGTTAGCAACATCTGGTTTGTATGATGGCGCGGGCGAATTTGCTTATCGCGTTGGTATGCCGGGTAAAAGTGGTGTTGGTGGCGGAATTATTGCTGTTATTCCTGGTGATATGTCTATTTGTGTTTGGTCTCCAGAGTTAGACCAAAACGGAAATTCATTGGCGGGTACGCGTATGCTGGAGCACTTATCACAGGCTTTGGGGCGTTCAATCTTTTAGTGCTTTGATTTCATTTTTACTGCTATTGCTCCGCTCCTTCTGTTTATTTTTAGTGAAAATTAGCAAAGAGTGAAAAACACCACTTTGTTGGTTATTTCACTCATTGTCGGTTAACTTCATAATTCCTGTCTTTGTCTATAACGTCGCCTAGTTCACTTTAACCTCTGAAAATAAAGGTTTTTTAAATGTTGGCATGGACTGTGCTTTATCTAATTTAAGTTTAATCGTAATAAACGGTTTAATTATCAAATTTGAAAATTCAGTCTACAACTTAATGACTGTGTTTTATTTACAGCAAGGGAAGAGCTAATGAAAACTCAAACTAATTTCACCAACGGATTAATTAAAGGTCTTGCTTTATCAGGACTTATTTTTACTGCCGGAGCAATCACGCCTGCTATGGCAAAGCTGTCATTAGATGACGAGCAATGTAATGTCACTCTTAACTATGATGTGACTGTCGAACCTAAGAAGCTATTAATCAGCGAAAAGGGCGAAGAGCTATATCGAGTTGAAATGGGTGAGCTTTATGTCGAAGGTAGCAAGATAGATTTAGATAGTAAGCAACGCAACTTATTAACCAATTACTCAGAAGAGTTATCTCAACAAGTTCCTGAAATTATCGATTTAGTCAATGAAGTTGTAGTACTAGCAACGGATGCTGTGAGCCTAGCACTTACGCCAATCTTTGGTGATGCAACAGGTGCCAAATTAGATGAGCTGTTAGCAGGCATCCAAACTCGTATTGATGAAGCGGCCTATCAACAAGGTGACAAGTTTTACTTAGGCGCTACGGAATCTTCAATTGAAGAAGCATTTAATGAAGATTTTGAACAAGAAATGGAAGCCATGATTAAGAATTCAATGGGTAGCTTTATGATGGCTTTAGGCGCCGAAATGATGTCATCTGAAGGTGGAAGTTTTGAAGAGAAAATGGAAGCATTTTCTACCAAAATGGAAAGAGTAGGTGAAGACATTGAATTGCAAATAGCAGATCAGTCAGAGGCTATTGAAGCGAAAGCTGAAAAGATTTGTGCTGACTTTGAAGAGCTTATGGCGCTTGAATCTGAAGTTCGTCAATCGATTCCTGAACTTGCTTCATACCAACTTGCAACATTGGATAATACCCAATACGAATAAGTTTACTTGAGTGTTAATTGGTTGAATTGAATTTTATATATAAGTATCAGTATTTGATTTAACTAATAGGTAATTGATTAGGTTGTTCACCGCTAGCGCAATTTGATGTGACTTATTTGATTATCTTGATTGTTCAATTTCTAGCATTGTCAAAATGCACCTGACCTTCCCCTGCATTCATATGCAGGGGCTTTTTCGTTTAAAAAGCCTTTAAAATGTTAATTCAACTACACTTCTGTTGAAGATATGATTTGTTCTGATAAAAAAATTGTATATTATAAATATAGAGCCATATGTAATTTTTTTGGTATACTCCATAAATTAAAAGACTGTATCGCTAATCCTATTAACTTATTGTTTTAGTTTTGATTGGCTATACAGGATAACGGACTATCACAATTTAATTTCTTTTTTGGTCAATCGTGCATACTTGTTTGCACTGCTATATCGGTTAAATCTTGTTCGGTATTGTTTCGGATAAGTTACAGTGATTGGCATTCCAAAAACTATTTTTAATGTCGTAAACAGCTTAAGGCGACTCCCATGTTAGAACTGTTAGAACCTATTGCTATTTTTACTCATGTTGCCCGCGCTGGTAGTTTCAGTGCCGCAGCCAGAAGGTTGAGTATATCTAAGTCGAAAGTAAGTACTCAGGTTGCTGATCTTGAACATAAACTTGGGGTTCAACTGATTCAACGTACTACACGTAGTCTGAGTCTGACAGAAGCAGGTAACTTGCTTTATATTCAAGGTGAAGAGTTGCTTCGTGATGCTGAACAAGCTGTCGCAAGTGTACATAATTTAAATGATGCGACCCGTGGTGTATTGAAAGTGGGTATTTCCCAATCTTTCGGTACCATGCACATCATTCCGGCTTTACCTGAGTTTATGGCTAAACACCCTGAGCTTGAGTTACAAGTCAGCTTACTTGATCACAAGGTTGATGTAGTCAGCGAAGGCTTAGATTTATTATTAACTATGTCAGAGCAATTACCTTTAGGTATGGTTGCTCGTCCATTGATGAAGTGTCAGTTCTTACTTGCAGCATCGCCAGAGTACATCGCTCAAAATGGCACCATTTCTCGTCCTGAACAGCTGGTTGATCATAACTGTCTTGTATATCAAGGTGAGTGGCATGAACACAGCATGTGGCAGTTCAAGAAAGGTGATGATTACTGCGAAATCGGTGTGTCAGGTAACTTCCGTGTAGACAATGCACCAGCACTTAAATCAGCAGCGGTTAGCGGGTTAGGTATTGCATATTTAGCAAGTTACTTATTGGAAGATGAGATTGAACAAGGCACTTTAGTACCATTGTTACCAGATTGGCAGTTAACGAATAACTTGCCTCTACAAGCCGTTTATCCGCGCCGTAAGCATCTTGCACCTAAGGTGAGCTCATTCATCGACTTCATTAAAGGCCATATTGGTAGTACTCCATACTGGGACACTAAATATGACCATTTATACAAATTGCGTAAATAATTACCAGTTTAAGTCGTCAATGACGTAAGAATATATGGAAACATTGTTCAAAATTTAAAACAAAACCGCACCTTTAAGTGCGGTTTTTTTATTTATTCAATTTAAACAATGGTTTAATTGTTTGTGATTAAAAATTGTCCAGCAAGGTTTTGTCTTTAAATTAAAACAATTTCATTTTCGCATCTTGAACTATGTTCTGAAATCAATACAATAGATTTCAGTTGATTCGGAATGGTTTGAGTCACGCATCTTGTTGAGAAATGACCCCTTTTCGACTTTTTGTGCAAATCAGCAACTTCGCAAATTTTGAATCACTGCTGGCAACGGTTTTAAAACTAGAACAATGCCGGCTTTGAAACCATCATCCTAGTTTATATTGGTTTACCCCAGACATAGTGCTGGGGTTATTTTTGCCTAAAATTCACTCAACCGCTTTTTTGTTCCTGCTTGCTTGTTTGCTTCAGTCATTCCTTATTATCATTTCTTATTAATAGCGTAATAGTCAAAAATAAAATTTAGGCATAAAAAAAACCACTGAGCTCAGTGGTTTTTTGTTTTTATAAGGGGGGTTATGCAGCGTTAGTTGCTTTAACCCAGTCATTGACCTTCGTTTCTAGAATATCTAGCGGTAAAGGACCATTCTCAAGAATGAGAGTGTGGAATTGACGAATATCGAATTTGTTACCTAACTGCTTCTTCGCATTCTCACGTAGCTCTAGAATCTTAATCATTCCCACTTTGTAAGCAGTTGCTTGACCTGGCATGACGATATGACGTTCAACCATTTTCACTGCATCAGACTCTGCGTTTGGCGTATTATCAACATAATATTGAATACCTTGCTCACGGGTCCATTTTTCTGAATGGATACCAGTGTCTACCACTAGACGACATGCGCGCCAAAGTTCCATTGCTAAGCGGCCGAAGTCAGAGTATGGGTCGGCATATAAGCCCATCTCTTTAGGGAAGTATTCAGTGTATAAGCCCCAACCTTCAATATAGGCAGTATAACCGCCGTACTTTCTGAACTTAGGAATACCTTCTAGCTCTTGAGCAATCGCAATTTGCATGTGATGGCCAGGGATCCCTTCATGGTATGCCAGTGCTTCCATTTGGTAAGTCGGCATAGCTTTCATGTCATAAAGGTTCGCGTAGTAAGTACCAGGGCGAGAACCGTCTGGTGCAGGCGCATCATAAAACGCTTTACCCGCTGATTTTTCACGGAAGGCTTCGACTTGTTTTACCACTAATTTAGCTTTTGGTTTGATATTGAATACTTCGTCTAAACGAGACTCCATGTTATCAATTAATGCTTTGGCTTCTGACATGTAACGGCTCTTGCCTTCATCAGTTTCTGGGTAGTAGAACTGGTCGTCATCACGCATAAATGCCATGAATTCTTGTAAGTCACCATCAAATTTCACTGTCTTCATGATTTCGCGCATTTCGTCATGAATACGGGCAACTTCAGATAAACCTAACTGATGAATTGTTTCTGAGCTCATGTCTGTTGTAGTGACACGGCTTAAACGTAAATTGAAGAAATCGTCACCTTCAGGCAGTTTCCAAACACCATCACGAGTATCGGCTTTTTTCTCAAGTTGATTAAGATAAGCGATAAGATCGGTATAGGCTGGTTGAACACTGTCAACGAGGGCTTTTTTAGCTGCAGCAAGTAATTCATCTTTTTTAGCTTGAGGCGCATCTAAGGCTGTAACCTTTTTGTTGATGTCAGCCCACAGAGTGCTCTTTTCTTCAGTGTCGCTAAAAGGAGCGCCAGTAATAATATTTTCACTGTCTGAAATGACATATGGGAAAACAAACTTAGGTGCGATTACGCCTTTATCAGCACGAAGCTTTAAAGCATCAACTAGCTGCTTGCTAGCGTGTTTAACGCCATTTAAACGACTGATATAAGCTTCAGCATCGCTAACGCTTGATACTTGGTGTTGATTAATCAAGAATGTCGCGATAAAAGTATGGCTACCGTACATTTGGTTAACTGGATAGGTATGGTAACGCCATTTATCATCAGCAATGTCTTGTTCTAATCCTTGCTTCATTAGGTTAAAACTTAATGCAGTTTGAACATCAAGTTTACTGACATCAATTGATTCGAGTTGTTTAAGGTGTTTTTTAGTACGCTCTAATGCTTCATCATCAGCTTTATCACTGAAATCACCCCATTTGTCGTAATCAGTTTTAATACGCATGTAGGTTTGTGAGATAGGGCTAGCCATAACATTTTCCATGAAAATGTTTTCAAATAATTCATTGGCTTTTTCTGATTCCGTTGTGGCTTTTTTAGTGGTTTCAGTTGCGCTTTTAACTGCATGGTTGCCCGAACTATGGGCCAAAGCAGAGGTAGATAATAAGCTAGATAATGCAACGGCTATTATTGTCGTTTTAGTTTTTAGTAGCATAGTGGGTTTCCGTAAACGAGGGATAGAAGTAAGCGTTTATTAATATTGATTGATATCCTAATAGAGCAAAGCGAAAAAGGGTAAAGTGAAATGTTAGCAATTGTGTATTAAATGTTGCTTAAAGCTTGCGGTTTATTAGATTAAGTATTGCTGTGAGCATTAAAAAGCCACCGACTTGGTTCAAGTGGTGGCTATTAAGCACTATTTGCTGAGCCTATACTGTAATGAGTTTTTAAATGAATTACCCAATAAGTTACTGACTGAATTAATCTATAAATTGCGATAATAGGTCATTGACGAACATGTGGCCTTTAGATGTTAACTGCCAGTGGTTTTCTGATTCAGTTAATAAGCCTCTTGAGATAGATTTATTTATTCCATCAGTAAGCACATCAGCTGATAAACCGGTGCGTTGCTCAAACTCAACTTTAGGGATTGGCGTCATCAGTCGTAACCTGTTCATCAAGTATTCAAGTGCTCTATCTTCTGGCAGCACTTCTGAGGCTTCAAAAGTGTAGTCTTCAGTATTTAAGTAGCCCTTAGGGTGTTTGATTTTTACAGTACGGGTAATCACATCTTTTTCAGGTTGGGTGATTTTACCGTGAGCGCCACAGCCAATGCCAAGGTAGTCACCAAACTGCCAGTAATTTAAATTATGACGGCATTGAAACCCTGGTTTGGCATAAGCCGAGATTTCATATTGTTGGTAACCTAATGCCGCAAGCTTCTTTTGGCCTTGTTCATAGATGTGCCAAAGGTTTTCATCGTCAGGGAGTTGTGGCGGCTTCGAGTGAAAAAGCGTATTGGGCTCAATGGTTAATTGATACCAAGAAAGGTGAGGTGGCATTAACTCTGCTGCAGTATCAATATCCGCCATTGCCTCATCAAAGCTTTGATTTGGTAGACCATGCATGAGATCAAGGTTAAAACTGTTATAGCCTGATTTTGATGCGGTATTAGCCGCAGTGACAGCTTCGTTTTCATCATGGATGCGGCCAAGTAAATTGAGCTTATCTTTAGAAAAACTTTGTACGCCAATAGATAAACGCGTTACGCCTGCTGCTTGATAGGCGGCAAAATCATCATGCTCTAAAGTGCCAGGGTTGGCCTCCATGGTGATTTCAATATCATCTTCAAAACCAATAGCTTTTCTAGCGCCGTCAAGAATGACCTTTATTTGTTTGGCATCAAACAATGAAGGCGTACCACCACCAATAAAAATGCTGTGCAGCTTACGGTTTTGAACATAACCTAAGTCATTGTGTAAATCTTGCAGTAAGGCTTCGACATATTGAGCTTGAGGTAATTCACCTTGCTGACCATGGGAGTTAAAATCGCAATAAGGGCACTTTTGCACACACCAAGGTATATGAATATAAAGGCTAAGTGGTGGTAGGGTTAACATAATGCTTAGATGATCCCTTTAGCTTTAAGTGCATCAGCCAATAAATTCAATGCTAAACCACGGTGGCTTAGTTGATTTTTTTGTTCACTACTTAGCTCTGCCGCTGAGCAATCAAAACCTTCAGGAATGAAAACAGGATCATAGCCATGACCTTGCTCGCCTTGAGGTACAGTGCCGATTTTTCCTTCCCAAGCTGCTTGGCAAACAATCGGGGTTGGATCTTTAGCATGACGCATATAAACCAATACACATTGAAAACGTGCATTACGCTCGGTTTGGCCTTCGAGTGCATTGAGTAATTTTAGGTATCTGTCTTTTTCTGTCGCATCCTCTCCGCCATATCGAGCAGAGTATATTCCTGGAGCTCCTTGAAGCGCATCAACTTCTAAACCTGAATCATCCGCAATGGCTGCTTTTCCGGTTATTTCTGCTGCGTGTCTTGCTTTGATGATGGCATTTTCAATAAAGGTTGTTCCTGTTTCAGCCACTTCAGGTACATTGAATTGGTTTTGTGGCAATACTTGGATATTAAATTGTGACAACATTTGGTCAAATTCTTTAAGTTTACCTTTGTTACCGCTGGCTAAAACAATTTGCTGCATGGGAATACCTTAGTGGATGGAAAATGGTACTTGAAAATTTGGCTAATGATACCTAAGCGTTTAGCTGATAGATAGCTCAAAAGATGATAATAGGTGATGGTTTATGGACTGATAAAAATAAAGCCAATCATACTAGAATTGGCTTTGTAGAATGTTTTTGCTGCACGTTTCTGATTATTCAACGTAAAATTTTTGCTTAAATTTAAGTGCTGTATTGAGTTTATTCCCATGCTTAATGGCAATGTTGAAATTGATTTCTTGGTCGTCACGGTATGGCACTTGGGCGATATAGTAAATGGCTTTACCCTCACGGATTTCTTTAAAATCTAACGTGATTCTTGCATCAAGTAAGTTGTTCGCCACACCTGAGATTTCAATTGCTACAGGCGGGTTACCCTCTTTGCTGGTATCTAATACTGCAATATTTACGATGCCATTATAATTGCTTCGTTCAATACCGTAGGTTTTTGCAATACTTGGGGTGATAAACGTGCTGCTTAATGCCATGTAATGGATATCAAAGTTACCTACTTGCTGTTTTTGTTCTGCTTGGGCGGTATTTGATAATCCGAGTGACAGGCCTAAAACAACCAATAAACTTAAAATGATAGTGCGAAACATAATCGTGATCCTTGATCGACTCTTGCAAGAGGTGATTCACTAATGGAGTGTAGACCTAAGTATAGAGAATTTTAATCAAACTCACCTCAATTTCATACAAAACTAAGCAAGTTTAATGAGTTAACTTTGAATTTATTGCTTTACAGTAAGTGAGATAATTCACTAGGAATTTGTTTAGGCATGGATATTTGGACTTGTTTATGCCGACCTTGAAGGCCTTTTAAGATTACGACATCCGCTTTAGGAACTTTGAAGGCTTTAGCTAAATATTTAATCAAATGACTATTGGCTTTACCGTCGATTGGCGGTGCAGTAATAGCAATTTTTAACTCATCGCCATGCAGACCGATGATCTTGTCTCGACTGGTTAGGCTGAATATAAAGATTCAGCAACAAATCGTTCTGTTGCTGAATGATTGCACTCATTATGGTTAATCCCAGTTTGAAGGGTTAAACCGCATTCCAAAACGGAATATATTGCGCGAATAAAATATTGATAAAGTTCATCGCAATTAATACCAGCATGACTGATAAATCAAGTCCGCCCATTGGAGGAAGGATTTTACGAACAGGACGTAAAAACGGCTCTGTTAATTGGTCCATCACCATCACAATCGGATTATGTCCTTGATTAAACCAGCTTAGTAATGCGCGGATAATTAATACCCAGAACAGTAAAACACCGGCTTCTTTAATCACCGAAACTAAAGATAAAATCAGTAATGATACCGCATCGATTTTTAAATCAACCAGTAAAGATAAGGTCAAAAACTTCACCAAGACCACAATAAGTGCAAGTACGATTGATGCTGTATCAATGACACCAATGGAAGGTAAAACACGGCGCATAGGTGCAATAATAGGTTGGGTCGCTTTTACGATAAATTGACTAAATGGATTATAAAAGTCCGCTCTAGCAAGTTGAAGCCAAAAACGTAAAATTACCACCATAAGGTAAAGGTCAAAAACCGTGGTAACGAGAAATTGCATTGCATTCATTATTAAGTGCCTTGTTTGGTTGGTGCGTATAACATGTCATTAATAGTGACAGTGTCGCTGAATCCGTATAATTTTAAAATGTTTTTGCCATTTCTTCTGCTCGTTTTATGCAGTTCGTCATTGCTTGGTCAACTAACCCACGTAAATCGCCTTCTTCAAGCGTCTCAACTGCGCGAGCAGTAGTGCCACCTTTAGACATTACATTGGTGCGTAACTTTTCTAATGATAGCTGAGGGTTTTGCACGACCATTTGCGCAGCACCTAATGCAGCTTGTTGAGCTAAAGCTCGAGCCGTCTGCTCATCAAGCCCTGTTTTAATGCCGTGTTGGATCATCGACTCAATAAACAAGAAAAAATATGCAGGTGAGCTGCCAGCTAACGCGATAACTTGATTAAGCTCATCTTCAGTTTTTACCCAAACAACTTCGCCACCGGTTTTCATTAGGGTTTCACAAATTTGTTTATGCTCAGCTGAGATTGAGTCGTCAGCAAATAATCCAGTCATGCCAACACCAATTTGGGTTGGTGTATTTGGCATAGTGCGAATAAGTTTAATTGGCTGCTTAAAGTAATCTTGATAACGCGCAGCAGGAATGCCTGCAGCGATAGTAACTAATAACTTATTGGATAAATCTAAATGACTTAGTTGCTCACACACCATTTGCATTAACTGCGGTTTTACGCTGAGTACTATCACATCTGCATCATCCGCAGCAGCAACATTGTCGTGAGAAACTTGAATACCAAAATCTGCTTTTAGCGCATCTAACTTGCCGACACTTGGGTTCGTTGCGTGAACTTTATCAGCAGGGTATCCGTTGGTCACTAATCCGCTAATGATAGCTCGCGGCATGTTGCCCGCACCGATAAAACATACTTTTGCTTGAGTCATAAGGTTAAATCACTTTTAATTTTATGTACTCGTTGAGTACGTGTAGGAGTCTTATATTTGGGCTTTCATGGCTCATTACAAGGCTATCATTATAAATTATCCTTCATGAATAACAGCTTAAAAACATAGCCATCACTTGATAAAAGTGTGTTCTTACATTTAAAGCTGACTTTTTAATTAAACGTTTCAAATCTATTCGTCGTTTCAAATCTATTAGTCGTTTCAAAGCTTAAGCTCGTGAACCAAAAATTCCGGTACCAATTCTTACCATGGTTGAACCGTGTTCAATAGCGATAGCTAAGTCGCTGCTCATGCCCATCGAAAGTGTGTCTACACTAAGGTATTGTTGTTTAAGTTCAAGATATAAGTTTTCAAGTTGAGCAAATTCTTGCCTTTGCAAGTTTACATCTTCAGTTGCTGTTGGAATTGCCATTAAGCCGCGCAAAGTAAGATGAGGTAACTTATCAATTATTTGTGCAAGATGATTAACCTCTTCAGAACTAACGCCAGATTTACTGGCTTCATTACTGACATTAACTTGGATACACACTTGCAGTGGTAATTTGTCATCAGGTCGTTGCTCATTAAGCCGTGTAGCAATTTTCTCGCGACTTAAGGTATGCATCCAATCAAAATGCTCAGCAATAATGCGTGACTTATTGGATTGCAGCGGGCCAATAAAATGCCATTCAATATCTGGGTGGCTTTGACTTAAGGCGATGACTTTTTCTTCGCCTTCTTGGACGTAGTTTTCGCCAAAGCATCGCTGACCAGCCTCGTATGCCGCAATGATATCTTCAATGGGTTTAGTTTTACTTACCGCAAGAAGAGTGACTTCTTCACTGTTACGTGAACAATTTTGCGCCGCTTGAGCGATTTGGCTCTGGGCGATTGATATTCGGTCTGCTATTGTTGTCATATTGTTTTTATTTGTTTAAATGGATGTCATTGACCATGGAAATAACTGAGTTACTTGCCTTTAGTGTAAAGCACAATGCCTCGGATCTACACCTTTCAGCAGGCGTATCGCCAATGATCCGTGTAGATGGTGAAGTCAGAAAAATTAATTTACCTGCATTAGATCATCAAGCCGTGCACGGTTTAGTGTATGACATCATGAATGATAAACAACGTAAGGACTTTGAAGAACATTTAGAAATCGATTTCTCGTTTGAAGTACCTAACCTTGCGCGTTTTCGTGTGAATGCATTTAACCAATCTCGTGGTGCTGGTGCAGTGTTCCGTACCATTCCAAGTGAAATTTTATCATTAGAACAACTCGGTGCTCCAGAAATCTTTAAGAAAATATCAAGTTTCCCCCGTGGCCTTGTATTGGTAACAGGCCCTACAGGTTCAGGTAAGTCGACCACGCTAGCGGCAATGGTTGATTATATTAACAATGAACGCCATGATCACATTTTGACCATCGAAGACCCAATAGAATTCGTACATCAAAACAAACAGTGTTTGGTTAACCAGCGTGAAGTCCATAAACACACTCATGGTTTTGATGCTGCTTTGCGTTCAGCACTTCGTGAAGATCCCGATGTAATTCTTGTGGGTGAGATGCGTGACCTTGAAACCATTCGATTAGCAATGACCGCAGCAGAAACCGGTCACTTAGTGTTTGGCACTTTGCATACCACCTCAGCGGCAAAAACCGTTGACCGTATTGTCGATGTATTCCCAGCCGGTGAAAAAGATATGGTACGAACCATGTTATCTGAATCACTTCAGGCAGTAATTTCACAAACTCTGATTAAGAAAGTGGGCGGAGGTCGAGTCGCTGCACATGAAATTATGATGGGGACACCGGCGATTCGTAACTTGATCCGTGAAGATAAAGTCGCACAAATGTACTCAGCAATTCAAACGGGTATGTCACATGGCATGCAAACCCTTGAGCAGTGTTTACAAAATTTAGTGAATCGCGGTTTAATTACCCGTGATGATGCAATGTCTAAGAGCTCGAATAAACAAGCTAACTTTTAAGGGGTAATTGAATGGATGTACGTCCTTTTTTAAAGGTCATGGTTGACCGAAAAGCCTCTGATTTATTTGTGACCGCGGGATTCCCGCCAAGTGCAAAAATTGATGGTGAGCTAAGACCGCTTTCTGAAACCAGTTTTAACCCAGAGCAGTCTTTGGATTTTGTTGAGTCTTTAATGACTGATGTGCAAAAACAAGAGTTTCATGACTCGCGTGAATGTAACTTTGCATTTGCAGCAAAAGATTTAGGTCGATTTCGTGTCAGTGCTTTTTGGCAACGTGAGTCTCCTGGCTGTGTTATGCGCCGCATTGAGACAAAAATACCTGAAGTTGATGATTTAAAGCTGCCACCAATCTTAAAAGACTTAGTCATGAGTAAACGTGGCTTGATTATTATGGTTGGTGGTACAGGTACTGGTAAGTCAACTTCATTGGCATCATTAGTGGGTTATCGAAATGCTCATGCTCGCGGCCACATTTTGACAATTGAAGACCCTGTAGAATTTGTTCACGACCATAGAAAAAGTATTATTACTCAACGTGAAGTTGGTATTGATACTGATTCTTTTGACGCTGCACTTAAAAGCTCACTGCGTCAGGCGCCAGATGTTATTTTGATTGGTGAGATCCGAACTCAAGAAACCATGGAGTTTGCGCTGGCGTTTGCTGAGACAGGTCACTTATGTATGGCAACCTTGCACGCCAACAATGCTAACCAAGCGTTAGATCGTATTATGCATTTGGTACCAGAAAGTAAGCATAATCAATTACTGTTTGACTTATCGCTTAATTTACGTGGCATTGTAGCTCAGCAGCTTGTGGCTAAGTCTGATGGTTCAGGGCGTCGTGCAGCAATTGAAGTTTTGATTAACACCCCTCGTATTGCAAGTTTGATTGCGAAAAATGAGCTGCATTTACTTAAAGAAACCATGAGTAAATCTCGTGAGCAAGGAATGCAAACCTTTGACCAAGCCTTGCTGGATTTATATTTAGAAAAAGAAATCAGCTATGCAGATGCATTACACCATGCTGATTCTCCAAATGATTTACGCTTGATGATTAAACTGCAAACTAATGAAACAAGTGGTTCAGGCTTGATGGATGGCGTGACTTTAGATTTAGGTTAAATTGAGTCTTGACTAAAATTAGTCATATTAAGACTAGAATTAGCCTTAGTGAGATTAAGACCAGATAGTGAATAGCAGTATATAAAAACCAAAGTGGGTTCACTTTGGTTTTTTTATGGCTGTAACTTATATAGCTTTAACATTACTGTCTAGAAGCTGTGCCTAGAAGCTGTACTAGAAGCTGTGACTAGAAGATAAGGCTGGAAGTATTGAAGTGATTATTTACACTATCGATGATCTGCTTTTATAAGAACAACGTATAATCGATTATATGATTATGATTCGCAAAGTGATTGCTTTGCACATATGAACTTAAGCCGATACCCAAATTATTGGATAACAATCAAAGGGAACATTATGAAAAAGCTTCTATTAACCTCTAGCTTACTTGCTTTAACGAGCTCTTTTTTAGCACCTAGCGTATTTGCAAATAGCTGTCCTGATTATCTAAATGTAGAAGCCAGAAAATTACATTCTGATGAAGTCGTTGACTTGTGTGAGGTGACTAACGGTAAACCGGTATTGATTGTTAACACAGCGAGTAATTGCGGCTTTACGCCTCAGTTTGAAGCGTTAGAAGCACTGCATAAAGAATATGAAGATGACCTAGTGGTGATTGGTTTTCCATCTGATGATTTCTTTCAAGAAGAAGATGATGAAGCAAAAACTGCTGATGTTTGTTTCGTCAATTACGGCGTGACCTTTACTATGGTGTCAACATCAGCGGTTAGAGGAAGTGATGTTAACTCTGTATTCGCTTATTTGGGTGACAAGACAGCAGCACCTAAATGGAACTTTTACAAATACTTAGTCAGTGCAGATGGCGAAAGTGTGCAGCAATTCAACTCTCGAGTAAAACCGGATAGCGAAGAACTGAAAAAAGCGATAGAGTCAGTGCTATAAATTTTGCATCGTGAATAAAACTAATTATTTACAATCTAGCTATTTAGTGAGCAATACAAGCCTTGCACTTTAAATCAGTAATGATGAGAGCGAGTAATGATGATAGTGACTAATAATACTCACTAATATTAGTAACTAGCAATAGTAACTAGCAATAGTAACTAATAACTAGTTTTGAGCATGCGACAGACTTTAGCATCTGAGTGAGTTTAATCGCTCACCCTGTGATGGAATTTTTCGGAGACAGTTTTGTATAAATTTTCTGGTTTAAGTAAAGAAGACGGCCACAAGTCACGCGGTAAAACTGGCGTGTTATTAATGAATTTAGGCACACCCGATGAACCTACACCATCAGCGGTTAGAAGGTATTTAGCTGAGTTTTTAGCTGATCCTCGTGTTGTAGAAATCCCCAAGCTAGTTTGGATGTGTATTCTGCACGGTATTATTTTACGTGTTCGTCCTGCAAAATCTGCAGCTTTATACAAAGAAGTGTGGACTGAAGATGGTTCCCCTTTGATGGATATAAGTCTTAAACAACAAGGTAAATTAGCAAAGCTATTTGCTGATAATGATGTTGATGCATCGGTGCACTTATCAATGCGTTATGGTAATCCTTCAACGCCTTCTGTACTTCAAAAAATGCATAAAGATGGCATTGATAGAATCGTTGTTTTACCGCTTTATCCTCAATATGCTGCTCCTACAACAGCATCAGCATTTGACGCGATTGCAAAAGAGCTATGTAAGTGGCGCTATATTCCGGCACTGCACTTTATCAATACCTATCATGACGACCCAACCTTTATTGATGCGCTAGCTGAATCAATACAAGCGGATTTTGACCAGAATGGTAAACCTGAAAAACTGGTGTTGTCTTACCACGGCATGCCAGAACGTAATTTACATTTAGGCGATCCATATTATTGTTTTTGTGTAAAAACAACTCGTTTAGTGGTTGAAAAACTAGGTTTAGATGAAAAAGAGTATGTAATGACTTTCCAGTCGCGCTTTGGCAAAGCTAAATGGTTGCAGCCATATACCGATGCGACAATGGAAGCATTACCAAAAGAAGGTGTGAATGACATTGCTGTCGTATGCCCAGCATTTAGCGCTGACTGCCTAGAAACACTTGAAGAGATTAAAGGTGAAAACCGAGAAGTGTTTGAACAAGCGGGTGGTAAGAAATTCCGTTATATCGAATGTTTAAATGATAATGATGCCCACATCAATATGATGGCAAATTTGGTTAAGCCTTACCTTTAAGTTTCTGAAGCCAAACATCTTAGGTTTTTTATTTAAAGCTTTGTATTTAAAGCTTTGTATCTAAAACTTTGTATTTAAAGCTTTATATCTAAAAGCTTGCATCTAAAGTCTAATATCTTAAATTAAAAAGGAGCCTAAATGGCTCCTTTTTTGTATTGAAATTTCTAGCTAAATTTTTTAATCGGCAAATTGATTTTCAAAGTAGCTCTCAATAATCAGTACAGCAGATACAGCATCCACTTGACCTTTTGTAAGCTTTTTGTAGCCGCCGAGCTCAAAAAGACGCGCTTTAGCATCAGTAGTAGTGAGCCTTTCATCCTGTGTCGCGACCTTTACTCCAAAGCGACCACTAATGCGGTTAGCAAACTTTCTCGCGCGCTGAGTCATCTCTTGCTCAGTGCCATCCATATTAAGCGGAAGGCCAACGACGACTAGATCTGGCTGCCATTCCTTAATAACAGCTTCAATGTCATCCCAGTTTGGAATGCCATCATTGGCTTTAATTGCAGAAACTGGCGCTGCGCTGGCTGTTACTTCTTGACCTACAGCCACTCCAATACTTTTAGTTCCAAAATCAAACCCTAAAACGGTTTTTGATTGCATATTTTTGCCTTTAAAAAAACCAGCTGATTAAAACCTAAATGACTGGCATAGAGAAATGTGGGATGCGAATGCATTGCAAGTAGCTAAAAAATAAAAAGAGCAAGTAATTAAAATAAGTAAAGTAAGTAAATAAGTAAATTACTAATGGTTAAACAGCACTTTTAAACGTTATGAGTGGCCAACTTGAGAAGATATTTGCCAAATGTCAAAACCTAACTTTTTGGTCGCTTCAGTCCATAGTTGCTCAACATCCTGACCGAAGAGTAACTCAGAAGTGGCAGGTATCGTTAACCAGGTATTATCAGCTAGTTCTTGTTCAAGTTGATCTTTACTCCAGCCTGAGTAGCCAAGGGCAACGACAAATTGTTTTGGTGACGCTTTGGTTCCGAGTGAGTTCAGCACATCACGAGAAGTGGTTAACATACAAAAATCACTGATAGACTCACTATTAACCCATTGCTCTTGTGGCGTGTGCAGCACAAAGCCTCTATCTGTATCAACAGGTCCACCGAGTAAAACGGGACCTTCGAGATCCAAACTTAATTCAGACTCATTGGTTAAGCCAATTTGATCCAGTAATTCATCAATAACAATGTTGGTAGGGCGGTTAATCATCACACCCATTGCGCCTTTATCGTTATGCTCGCAAATATAGATAACAGAGCGTTCGAAGAAAGTATCTTCTAATGAGGGCATAGCAATTAATAGATGACCTTGTAAGCTATCCATAAAAAATCCTTGTGCTTATACGTAACTTGGATGCTGTTCTAAGCAAGGTATACGTCCGATAAATCAAATGAGCGCAATATTAACCGCCAGCCAGCTTGACGGTGTAGTTTTGCTTTTCTAATAACGCTTTAATTTTGTCACGGTTATCTGTTTGAACTTCAATATCAAAATCTTTGACAGTGCCGCCACAACCACACTGTTTTTTGAGCTTTTGGGCTAAAGCCTTAAGTTCTTTTGGTGCCAAACCCAAACCTTTTATAACACTGACCCCTTTTCCTTTACGGCCTTTACTGTCTTTATGGATCCTGACAATACCATCACCTTCAGGGATAGAAGCCTCAACTTTGGGTTGTTCAATTTTACCGCCATCAGTGCTGTAAACTAAGGAAATATTTGGATCAATTCTCATAAAATAACAAAAGTAAGAAAGTGTTAGTAATAGTTTAGCAAACTAAATGATGCTGCTAAAGAGAACGGTTCAGTAACTTTGAAATGATTTAGGATAAGATATATAAAACTCAATGAGTTGAGTTTATTTTCTGAGGTACTCGTATAAAGCTTTCTGTAAATAAACTGAACTAGACACATTTTGTTTATATAATCAGTTGATGATTAAGGTTTACCTAGGTAAGCTAATTATTAATCAGAATATAATCATTAAATAGTAAATGAAAACAACTTGTTTGCTTGTTGCCATTTGGAGTTAATATGAAAAAGCTTTTCGTTGCTGCCGCCGTTTTAGCATTAAGTGCTTGTAGTACACTGAAGACCAGTAGTGACTACGATCCAGCCGTTTCATTTGATCAATACAAAAGCTTTGCTTGGGTAGAAAAGAAAAATGAAGATAGCACCTACCATCTCGATGGTTTAATGGACCAACGAGTGAGAGAAGCCGTTAACTCACAGCTTACTCAAAAAGGTTTGTCAAAAGTAGAAGTAGAGCAAGCTGATTTACTGGTTAACTACCTGACCAAGGTCAATAAAAAGATTAATGTAGATACGTTTAATACTAGTTACGGTTATTACCCATACTATGGCCGTCGTGGCTGGGGTGGTGCAGGTATGAACACTCAAACTACGGTTCGTGAGTACGAAGTAGGTACGTTGATTGTAGATTTAGTTGATAAGAAAACCGGCAACCTTGTATGGCGTGGCAGTGTAGCTGACACTATTCGTGAACAAAACTCACCAGAAGAGCGCGTAGAAATCATCAATCATGCCATTGGTGAAGTGATGATGAACTTCCCGCCGAAGCCTGAAGTGAAATAAACCGTTTGTTACATCTTTTTTGGAAATGTTTTTAGTTAAATAGACTTGATGCTTTTAAAGATGTTTTATAAATGTTGCTACAGTTAGCCAACTCGAAAAGAGTTGGCTTTTTTATTGGAAAATTTTTTCTAATTTGTGAGTATTACATCAATTTTTATGATGCAAAGAGCGTTAGAGATATTTTGTGTATTAAATCTCATCAATTGATAAGCATAAACGCTAAAAGCCATTTCTTTACACTTTCACCTTTGCTAAAATCACGAGTCTGGTGATAGAGGAAGTCACCATTGGATTATAAAAGAGTAGCTAAAGATGAAATCATGGTATCTGTTATATTGTAAGCCTCGTAACGAAATACGAGCACAGCAAAATTTAGCCATGCAACAGATTGAAAGCTACTTACCTATCATTCAAGAAGAGAAAACATCTCAAGGAAAAACAAAGCTAGTTGAAGTCCCGCTATTCCCTTGTTATTTATTCATTTATTTTGACCCTACAGAAGTGAGTGTTAGCCGCATTCATTCAACTCGCGGTGCTTCAAGAATAATTGGTTGTCGTGAAGATATGACTCCAATTGATGACAGGATCATACAAGGAATAAAAAATCGAGTTCAGCAGCATAAGCCTGAAATTGATAAAGGATTGCAAAGCGGAGATAAAGTTAAATTTACCGAAGGTCCTTTCGTTGATTTAGAAGCCATTTTCGAAGAAAAAAATGCAGAAAAACGCTGTTTTGTGTTGTTTAGCATAATGGGACAGCAAAAAAGAATGTGTGTGGATAATACTAGCGTTGTAAAAATATAAAGCTTGTTAAGAAATTGCCCATAAATTTTGTGAGACATCAGCCATTGTTGCGGGGCTGGTAAATACTATGACAGTTGCTGATGAATAGAAGCTAGATAATCAAGTTAAACAAATTCAGTTTCACATTAAAAATGCTTCATCAAATAAGCTATAGTACACCGCAAAATTGAGAGAACTTACTAAATGTGACTAATACTTAATGGTCATTTTTAGTAAGTTGTTTAATTAAAAAATGAATGCCGACTGTTCGGCGGGCAATATAGAAGCCGCAATCTATGGGCGGTAGCGTGCCTGAAAGGCATTGAATGAATAGTTTCATTCATTAAGCTACAAGCCGAAGGGAGTCCCGACCACCACGCGGATCGGTAGCGTGCCTGAAAGGCATTGAATGAATAGTTTCATTCATTAAGCTATAAGCCAAAGGAAGCCCTGACCGCCACGCGGAACGGTAGCATGCCTGAAAGGCATTGAATGAACAGTTTCATTTATTAAGTCAAATTCTTATGAAGTTAACCCGTAAGCCATTACTTGGAGATTTAAAGGTGTTTCAAAAAACGAAAAGTTTAGCCATTGCAGCAATGAGTGCTGTAATACTAATCAGTTTACCAGTGCAAGCTGTTACTCCCTCTCCTCAAATGATCGAGCAGTTCAAGTCATTACCAGCTTCTGAACAACAACGCTTAGCAAAGCAATACGGAGTTGATCTTACTCAGCTTAATGGTAGCAGCAGCGCTAACACTCCCATAGAAACACCACAAATTGTTAATGAAAGAAAAGATACCAATGAGGTTGTTGATCAATCAACTGATGATGAACTAAATCAAGAAACTAAAACAGAAGATCAAATAAAAGATCTTCAAGATGAAAAAAAACAGCAACTAAAACGTTTTGGATATGATCTTTTTGCTGGAGAACCAACGACGTTCGCACCTGTTTCTGATGCTCCTGTACCTGCAGAATATAAAGTTGGCCCTGGTGACACTATCAATGTGCAGCTATACGGAAAGGAGAGCAATCAGTACTCATTAACTGTAGGGCGTGATGGTGCAATCCAGTTTCCAAATTTAGGACCTATTTCTTTAGTCGGATTGTCTTTTAGCGAAGTTAAAAAGCTATTGAATGCCAAAATTAATGAAACCATGATTGGCATTAATGCCAGCATTTCAATGGGTGAATTGCGTTCGATTAGAATTTTTATAGCAGGCGACTCATATAAGCCGGGTTCTTACACGGTTTCTAGTCTATCTACTATTACACAAGCACTATTCGTATCTGGTGGCGTTAATGAGATTGGCTCTTTACGAAACATTCAAGTTAAACGAAATGGTAAAACTATTGGTTCGTTAGATTTGTATGACCTACTTTTGCGCGGCGATGCATCTGGTGATTTAAGACTACAATCTGGAGATGTTGTATTCATTCCTTCCTCTGTTGCAAATGTCAGTGTGATGGGAGAAGTTAGACGCCCTGCGATCTACGAGCTTAAAAATAATGAAACAATGGCTGATGTATTGCGCATGGCCAGTGGTTTAAATCCTGGAGCATACCCAAGAGCAAGTACGGTTGAGCGATACAGTAAGCAGGCTCAAAAAACCGTTTTAAGTGTCGATTTAACCACTGATTCTGGTTTAAATATCCCCGTTAAAAATGGTGATTTATTAAATGTAAGATCAGCAAGCTCACGAGTTGACAACGTAATCACTATTGCGGGTGCAGTAATCAGAGCAGGCAAATATCAGTGGACATCAGGAATAAGTATTTCTGACCTTTTACCCTCTATGTGGGGCGATTTGACCATTGAAGCAGATTTAGATTATAGCTTGTTGATCAGAGAGATTAATAAACGTGGTGATATTGAAGTGCACCGAATCTCATTAAGTAAAGCGATTAATCAAAAAGATCCTCAGCATGATTTAGTCTTACAACCAAGAGATACATTACTTGTTTTTGATTACGCTGATAGAGAAAAATTACTTGAGCCTGTACTTGAAAAAATAAAAACACAAAGCCGATATGGTGATGTTGCTAGAATAGTTGATATTAACGGAAATGTTCGCTTTCCTGGTCAATACCCTTTAACCGTGAATGCAGACATTCAAGAGCTATTAATTGCTGCAGGCGGCCTTGAAGAGGGCGCTTATACCTTAGCAGCAGAGTTAACGAGACAAAACGTTTCTGAAACTAGCGGTGTATCGATTGAACATATACAGCTGAGTTTAGATGAGGTTTCTAATAACGTAACTAGTTCTAATATTGCATTACAGAGCCGCGATATTTTAACTGTGCGTACACTCCCAGATTGGCAAGAAACTCGTTGGGTTGATATTAAAGGAGAAGTCAAGTTTCCTGGTACGTACAGTATTCAACGTGGAGAGTCATTAAAAGATGTCATAGCTCGAGCTGGCGGTTTAACCGATGATGCAGCACCAAGAAGTGCAGTCTTTTTACGAGAGTCGATTAAAGAAAAAGAACAAAGAGAACTGCAAATGCTGTCAAATGATTTGCGTCGTGAAATTGCAGCTAAAGCCTTAACTAAAGACGGTGGAGTGTTAAATTACAATGATGCTCAGCTCATGCTAAATGAACTTGAGAATGTTGCTGTAGTCGGTCGTCTGGTCGTTGATATTACTGCTATCCAACTTGGAATCGAAGATGCGGATTTAGATTTAGAGTCTGCTGATAAACTTTATATTCCAGCTAAAAACCAGACCGTATCAGTTATGGGGCAAGTACAGCACCCGAGTACCCATAGATACAAAAAAGGCATTACCTTTAGCCAATATATGGAACTTGCTGGCGGGCCACGTAAACGAGCGGATGATGGCAGAACTTACATTATTAAAGCTGACGGCTCGGTTAAAATGCCATCAAGTAATTTCTGGTTTGGTGCTAATGCTGAAATTGAAGCAGGTGACACAATTATCGTTCCACTTGATACTGAATATAAAGATAACTTAACGCTTTGGACTCAGGTGACAACGATTATCTACAATAGTGCGATTGCTGTTGCGACCATATCAACCCTGTAGAAAATATTTGGCTTCTGATTACCAATAGTCTTGAGTAAGTGCTGTTGCTTAACTGCACTTACTTTTCTTTAAAAGTTAATAATGAGACAAGCGTTAAATGTCAAATGATATAGAAACATATAAACAAGATGCTCAGTTTTCTCAAAACACTAATGATGACGAAATTGATTTAAGAGAACTGTTTGCCGTTATTTGGCAAGGAAAATGGTTAATTATTGCTGTAACTGCTGTCTTTGCAGTTGGCTCTGTTTTATTTGCTTTAAGTCAGCCAAATACCTATAAATCAGAGGCATTGTTATCTCCAGCAGATTCAGAGCAAAGTGGCGGCTTATCAGCGCTCGCTGGTCAGTTTGGCGGCCTTGCTAGTATGGCTGGGATAAATTTAGGCGGCGGTGGCGGTGTTGATAAAACACAAATGGCTATCGAAGTGGCTAAATCTCGTCAATTCACTAGCGAGTTTATTCAAAAACATAAAATTCTTGCTGACTTGATGGCCGCTGAAGAGTGGGATATGGGCAACGATACTCTGATGTATAACCCAGAATTGTATGATGTTGAAAACAAAAAGTGGGTGAGGGAGGTCAATGCACCATTTAAACCTGAGCCATCAATGCAAGAGGCATTTAAAGAATTTAGTCAGTTAATATCGATAAGTACTGATAAAGAAACTGGCATGGTTAAAGTTGCTGTTGAGCATTTATCACCTACAGTTGCACAGCAATGGGTCACATGGTTAATAGAAGATATTAATTTAGAGATGAAGCAACGTGATGTTGCAGAAGCGCAGCGCAGCACTGAATTTTTACAGAACCAAATTGCACAAACTAACGTGGCCGATATCCGTACTATTTTGTATCAATTAATTGAAGAGCAAACTAAAACCATTATGTTTGCTGAAGTGCGTGATGAATATGTATTTAAAACAATTGATCCAGCATTAGTACCAGAAGAAAAATCAGGCCCTAAACGAGCACTGATTTGCGTGTTAGGAACGATGCTTGGTGGTATGTTAGCGATTATGATTGTGTTAATTCGTCACTTCGTAAAGAAAGAAGATTAAGGTTTTTTTAAAAAAGAAAGAGCCTATTGGGACTGTTTTGATAAAAACAGTGAAACCTAGGTTCTGCAAGGGATAGCGAAGATTCGACTGTCTCAAAATGGTTAAAAAGTGTCTCAGTTTGGTTTTAAGGGCTGAGATAAAGAAGTTAATTTTTTCAAATCATAATTCCGATTCACATTCCGTAATAAGGTTTAATCCGGTATGAATATAGCGCTAATTACAGCTCGTGGTGGATCTAAAGGTCTACCTAGAAAAAATATCTTACCAATAAACGGTGTTCCATTAATTGGATATACGATACAAGCAGCACTTAAAAGTGAAGACATTAGTCATGTTTTTGTAACGACTGAAGATGATGAAATCAAAACGGTCAGCTTGCAGTTTGGTGCTAAAATAATTAATAGGCCTGTTGAGCTTGCTGCTGATAACTCTGGGAGTAATGAGGTTATTGAACACGCCATTGAACAGTTAATAACTCAAGGTTTAAAGTTTGATACAGTTATTTTACTTCAACCAACCTCTCCATTGAGAACTTTTGAGCACATTGATGAAGCAATTAAATTATTCAATCAAAAAGGTGCTGATTGTGTAATAAGCGTTTTTGAACCTTCCCACACACCAGTTAAAGCATATATAGAACAAAGTGATGGGAAAATAACAGGATTGTTTAGTCCAAGTGCTCCATATACCAGAAGACAAGATCTTCCTAGAAGTTACCAACCAAATGGTGCTATTTATGTATTCGCTGTTGATAAATTTATGCTACATAAAACAATACCACGTGAAAATGTATTTCCTTATTTAATGTCAGAACTTCAATCTGTTGATATTGATACAAGCGAAGATTTGATCCATGTTGAACAACTTATAAAGAGTAATAAAAATGATAAATCCAGTATTTGAAATTTCAGGTCGCAAAGTTGGTTTAGACTTCCCTCCATTAGTGATTGCTGAAATAGGGATCAATCATGAAGGCTCACTTAAAGTTGCATTCGAAATGGTTGATGCTGCAATTGAAGGTGGTGCTGAAATAATAAAGCATCAAACTCATGTTGTAGCAGATGAAATGAGTGGTGAGGCTAAGAAAGTTATTCCTGGCAATGCTAATGTATCCATATATGAAATAATGGAGCGTTGCTCATTAAATGAAGAAGATGAAACAAAATTAAAAGAATATGTTGAATCAAAAGGTGCCATTTTCATAAGCACTCCTTTTTCACGTGCAGCAGCAGAACGACTAGAACGGATGAATGTAACCGCTTATAAAATTGGCTCTGGTGAATGCAATAATTATCCTTTATTAGATCTTATCGCTAGTTACGGTAAACCTGTGATTTTAAGTACAGGAATGAATGATATTCCGTCAATTGAAAAAGCAGTAAATATCTTTAGAAAACATAAAACTCCTTTTTGTTTATTGCATACTACTAATCTCTATCCGACACCAGATCACCTAATTCGCATTGGTGCTATGGAAGAATTGCAAAAAGCGTTTCCTGATGCGGTTGTAGGTTTATCAGATCACAGTATCGATAACCTAGCATGTTTAGGTGCAGTAGCTTCAGGTGCTTCTGTGTTAGAACGTCACTTCACAGACAGTAAGGAAAGACCTGGTCCTGATATTTGTTGTTCAATGGATGCAAAGGAATGTGCACAGTTAATTTCACAATCTGCAAGAATGGCGAAAATGCGTGGTGGTAAAAAAGAAGCCGCCAAAGAAGAACAAGTAACTATTGATTTTGCTTACGCAAGTGTTGTTACTATTGCTGAGATTAAAGAAGGCGAGATCTTTAGTCGCAATAATCTTTGGGTAAAACGTCCTGGTACTGGTGATTTCTTAGCTGAAGATTATGAAAAGATCCTTGGTAAAACTGCCTCTGAAAATATTGCGTCTGATGTACAATTACAGAAAAAAAGCGTGAAATGAGATGAAAAAGAAAATTTTATTCCTCACTGGTACACGAGCTGATTTTGGTAAATTAAAAAGTTTAATCAATAAAGTTGAGTATTCGGATAAACTTGAAGCTCATATTTTCGTGACTGGTATGCATATGATATCTAAATACGGAATGACGGCAAGAGAAGTTGAAAAGTCTAATTATGAATCAATCTTTAAATACATTAATCAAAATTCCATGGATTCGATGGACTTAATATTAGCTAAAACTATTCAAGGTCTGTCTGATTACGTTAAAGAGTTGAAACCTGATATGATAGTTGTTCATGGTGATCGAGTGGAAGCTTTAGCTGGGGCTATTGTAGGCTCTCTCAATAACATCCTTGTTTCACATGTGGAGGGTGGTGAAGTTTCGGGAACAATTGATGAGCTCATTCGTCATTCGGTAAGCAAACTGTCTCATATTCATTTTGTTTCTAATGTTACAGCTAAGAAGAGGTTAATACAATTAGGAGAACATAAATCTAATATTCATATTATAGGTTCTCCAGATTTGGATATAATGACCTCTCCAAACCTACCAACATTAAGCGAAGTCAAAAAACGCTATGATATTAAGTTCAATGATTATGCGATTTTCATGTATCACCCTGTTACTACAGCAGTTGATTCATTACATGAAAACATAAAGCAAGTAGTTGATGGTTTAATACAAAGTAAATGCCAATATGTGGTTATTTACCCAAATAATGATTTAGGCTCAGAAATTATTATAAATGAATTTAATCGACTGAAAAGCAATTCCAATTTCGCGGTGTTTCCTAGTGTTCGTTTTGAATGTTTTTTAACTTTATTAAAAAATTCATCATTTATGATTGGTAACTCAAGTGCAGGTGTGAGAGAAATCCCTTTCTATGGGTTGCCCTCTATAAATCTTGGTACGCGTCAAAATAATCGTTCGAATGCAATTTCAATATTTAACATTGAAGAAAATTCTAGTTCTATAGTCGATACGATTTTAAAAATTAAAGATTTAAAATTCGAACCTGAAAAAGAGTACGGTTCAGGCAACAGTGACCAATTATTTATTGAAGCTCTAGAAGGTAAAATGATTTGGCAAACATCTAATCAAAAGGTATTTGTTGATAGTGATTTTCCTAGTATTTAAAATGGACTGCTTTTATGTTCAACAGTTAATCATAGAGTTGATGAATTTAAGCAAAGTAAATTGACTATTGATAAATTAAATATGAATTTCTTTCGTTTAGTGAGTAAATGGTGATCTATGTTAGAAAATAGCAAAAGCAGTTTTATCATTGCTTTTAGCTTATTAATAATGGCTATAGGATTATTTTATTTTCCTGTTGTTATGATAATGTTTTTATTTGCAATTAATTCATATGTTTTTAGTAAATACAAAATATATCCATTGCTGATCTCAATTTCTATTTTGATCTTTATTTTTCAATATACATTGAATTTAAATGGTATTGAAGTTGGAGATATAGCCAGGTATTATGAATTGCTTAACAATGGCTATAACAACTCCTTCCTGAGGTTTAATCTTTATCAAGCATATTTTTTTCAATATATTGAAGATAATAACTTGATGCAAAATATTTATGGGGCTATTTCAGTAAGTGCTACTTTTTTGATTTACTCGTTTACTTCTGTTCGTTTTTTAAAACTTTTCGGTTATTGTATCACTACAAGAATAGACTGGTTATTATTCTTGTTTTTACTTGTTTCACTAATACCATTTACAGTGTTTTATTCATTTGCTAATGCGCTTTCGTTTGCTTTTATTTATTTATTTATTTATTTTTATATAAAAAGTCGATACGTGGGGGCTATACTTTCTTCTACATTGGCACTTTTAATACATAATGCATCAACAGTTCCATTTTTAATTTACTTTTTCTCGAAGTTTAAATTTATATTAAAGCATAAGTTTTTAAGTTTAATCATTACTACTTCATTAGTGTCATTTGTATTGAGCTTTACAAATAGCATTGCGTCCATGGATATACCGTATATATCAATGATTTTTAAAAAGGTAATCTCATACTTAGTGATTAATAATGAGGTTAGCCTTGTTAATACGATATATAATATATTGAATCTGGCTTTTTTTTCTTATATATATATTCATCATGAAAGAAATATAAAGTTTAAAAACAAGAAGTTTATTTTATATCATAACTTTATATTTTCATATATTTTAGTTTGCATTCCGTTTGTGTTATCTTCCACAATCGGTGGACGATATTTACAACTAGGTGTAATGTTTTTCTTACCATATATATATGCATGTTTTAAGAGTTACAAACTTAATTCCAAAAAGGTTATTGCTCTATATGTTTTCCTTTTTATATCACTTTTTTCATATTCTAATCTTTATTTTATTTCTTCATTAAGGCATTTGTCTTTCGGTGATGAGGAATTGTTGATATATAGTTTGAAAGATATATTTTACTATGAGGTTAATCAATAGTGAATCTAATTGTGAGAAGTAAAAAAAGTAATAATGTTATTGAGAATGTTTTATATGTAGAGTCGTTGTTCTCACTATGTTTATATGAGTTCGTTAAAAGTAAAACAGTAAAAACAATGTATATACTTGGTTCCAATATATGCAGTGACGAATTATTTGATAAGTTTGACGATTGCATCGTTGTAAACACCGATATTCAACCATTAAGTTTAATTGAACAAGTTAGTTTTAAGTTTGGCATGATACCTAGTAGATTAAAAGGAGTAGAAAGCTTAACTGCTTATGATGTTGAATATTTTGGGCATGACCACTTAAAACTATCTATATTTTTAAGATGTAAAAAATTCACTATTATTGAAGATGGCTTGTCAAATTACCGTCCTCAAAAGGTAACTTTATTAAAGGGTTTGGTAACTAAGTTTTTAGGTTTGGATTATAAACCATACGGTTTTGATCATAGAATAAAAAAGATATATTTAACTAATCTTCAAGACGTTCATCCTGATATTTGCGATAAAGTAGTATTAGTCGATCGGCGAAAACTTTTAGAAAGTATAAATGATATATTTGACTCATATTTTAAAATTGATGCACCTTATGAAACAAGAGATGGTAATGAATTTGTTGTTCTAGTTACCCAACCTTTAAGTGAGGACGGTATAGTTAATGAGTCAGAGAAACTAGTCATATATAGGCACATAATTGAAAATATCAATAAAAAGGTAATAATAAAGCCGCACCCAAGAGAAAAGACAAATTATCACATTTGTTTTTCTGATTTAGATGTATATGTTTTAGATAGCCACAAGCTTACAGAAACAATTCATTTAATCAGTAATCTAAAAACAGTTATAACACTTTTTTCAAGTTTAACGTTTGAGCCTAATACAAATATTGAATTAGTTAGTTTAGGTACCGCTTTTAACAGAAAATTAGTAGCTAAATTTGGCGAAATTAATATATCAGATAGCAATTATAACTATTTATTAAAGTGATGGAATTTAGCTTAGATGTTTACAAAAAATAAAGCTGTATATTTATACTTGTCGAGTGATTTGTTGAATAAGGTAATTCCATTCCTTCTTTTACCTTTCATTTCAAACTATTTCGGTACTGAGGCATTATTTAAATATTCAAATTTCATATTAGTCTTCACGTTGGTACAAGCACTTTTTTCTACTCCCTTTGTTTCTTTTTTAACAGTGAACTTAATCAAAGATAAGTTTATTTATCAAAATGGTTTGTTGAACTATTTGTTATTTTGGTTCACTTTTGTTGCTTTTACATTTGTGATTTATGCTCTCCTTATTATAGTTGAAAGCGATTCATCAGAAGTTTTATTATGGATAGCATTAGGTTGTCTATGTTCAATAAATACTCTATATTTTTCTTTGCTACAAATTCAATCAAAAGTCATAGTTTTTTTTATTAGTAATTTGGCTAGAATTAGTTTTTTTTGTATTACTATCTTAATTGGTATTTACCTTGACAAAGTCGACCTAGAATTCATTATTTTTTCGTTTTTAGCCTCATATATGGCTTTGTCTTTAGTTAGTATTAGATATGTTTATAAACAAATAAATACATTTAAGTTAAGTTTTAATCTTAATTTTTTTATGAACATGATGAAATTTGGTTTGCCATTACTTCCAAATATTGCATTATCCCCGGCTAGGACAGCTTTAGACCGTTATATACTGATGTATATTTCAACCACTGCAATAGCTGGTGTATATGCTGGTTATTATCAAATGTCATCAGTTGTCCAAATGTTTTCAGCTACAATAATAAAAAGTACAATCCCTAACTTGTCAAAATGTTTAAATGAATCAAATGTTGATGGTTTTTTTAAATTAGTAATTTCTAGCTATAAAGTTCTAACTGCGGTCACTTTTGTTTTCCTTTTCACGATTTTCTGTTTTGTTCCTATGCTTATGGGGGATGATTTTGCTCCATATCGTGTATTTTCTTTATTAACTCTCTTTTTCTTGTTTCAGTCTATGTCTAGTTTTTTAACTATATACTTTCAGTTCTTTGACAAAACACTCGATTTGTTAAAAATTAATATCATCTCAGTTTTTATTTATGTGATTGTAGTCGGTTTGTCATCTTTGTTCGGTATTACAAGCTTTGCCATTGGTATAGTTATTGCGAGCTTTATTTCTTTTATGTATATATATATTTGGGTGAGAAGAGATGCTAAGAATAATTAATTCTATTTTAGACAGATTGTTAATGTTACCACATGTAGTACGTTATAAAGTTTACTATAGAGATAGAGATATTAAATCATCAGCTTTTTTCAAAGGCCAGTGGACAAAGGTTTATGGTGATGGCTCTTTTTATGTAGGAGCAAACTCGTATTGTGGAACAAACTGTGGTTTTAATTGCGAAACAGGTCAGAAAATAGTCATTGGTAATAATGTGAGCATTTCACATAATGTTCGTATTTACACGTCAAACAGAAATCCAGTTGATATCATGAATAATAGAGCATTAAGTTTAAAAGTTGGGGATGTTACTATTGGAGATAACGTCTGGATTGGTGCAAATGTAATTATTGTTCAAGATGTCAACATTGGTTCTAATGTCGTTATAGGTGCAAATTCAGTTGTAAGTAAAAATGTGGATTCTAATTGTATAGTGGCAGGAGCACCGCTAAAGATTTTGAAAAAATGTGAAAGTAACAGCGTATCATAATAATATACTCATATTTTACCAATTCATTTTTTGATATTAATCATACTTAGTTATTTATGGAGTAGTTAAATCCATTATGGAAAAAAACAAATCCTTAACACTTGCAGTTTCAACAATGGAAAATGGCTTGCACAATGCCATGGAGATTTTTCGCTCATTACCAATAGAAATGTATGAAAATGTTGAAGTTGTAATCGTATGTCAAGGGAAATTAGACAAAGTAGTAACCTATAATTCACCCGTATTTTGTAAGGTTATCTTTACTAATAGTCTGGGGCTGAGTAAAAGTAGAAACATAGCGATTAAAAATTCAAGGGCTGATCACATTTGGTTTCTTGATGATGATGTTATTTTAAAAAATGATTTTATTTATAGTCTTATAAAAAATGGTTTGGATAAACAGTTTGTTTATTTTTGTTGTATTTATTGTAGTGATGATAAGAAGTTTTATAAAGAATACCGAGAGCCCAGGATAAATAAATTGAGTTTGCTTAAGGTTAGCTCTGTGGAAATTATAGCTCCTACAAGTGTAATTTTTCGTGAAAATATTAAGTTTGATGAACATTTAGGTTTAGGTGCACGTTATCCTTCTGGTGAAGAGAATGATTTCTTGTTAAAACTATTCGATGTAGGTGTCGGTTTTACCGAGACGAATGAAATTGGTTTGTTTCATCCTTGTCATGAACTAAAGAGAGACCCTAGAAAACTATGGATGAAAAATGGTTATCCTGAGTCTAAAGGGTTATTAGCTAGTCGGTTTGGTTTGCTCATCGGATCGGCGCTATGTTTAAGATGGTCTTATAAAGCTTTGTTAAATGGCGTTTCAATTATGAATGTGTTAAAAATGCTTAAAGCATTTTTAAAGTAATTAATAGACTTTTACGGACTTTCTTTTATCATTTATACCTTTTACCTTTTACCTTTTACCTTTTACCTTTTACCTTTTACCTTATTTGTTATGATTATGTTTCACATGATCTTTTAGTAGTAGTGATTGCTCTACTATAATTCGATTCTTACTGATAAATGTAATAGTAAGATTTATAAAGTTCAGTAAAATATTCTAGTGGTGACTTCAATGAAAGTAAGTGTTTTAATTCCTGTCTATGGGGTTGAAAAGTTTTTAGATGTATTTTTAAAAAGTTTGTGCGCGCAAACTTTAATTGATTGTGAGTTTATCGTAGTTAATGATGCTTCTCCCGATAATTCACATGATATAATAATTAAGTATTTAGAAGTAGATAGTCGATTCAAATATATAAATAAAAAATTAAATCAAGGTGAGATGCAAGCTAGACAGGATGCTTTTAAGCTGGCTACTGGGGACTTTATAATTAACATTGATTCAGATGATTATATTTCACCTGGATTTTTGAAAGGTTTGTATGAGCTTGCTATTGATAATAATTTGGAAATGGTTTTATCAAATGTGATATCTGTTGACGAGGACGGTCGTCCTATTGATAGTGAGTATCGTGTTTTTAAAGATGATTTTCTTTTCAATAAAGATAATTTAAAAAGAGCGTTATCTTTACCATATTCATCTTGGTCGAGGATGACTAAAAAGTCTGTACTTGATAAATACAATTATAGCTTTTTACAAGGTGAAACTTCACTAACTAGGTTGCAATTTACTGGTGATTTACGAAGTGGTTTTTCCTCAACATCGATTTATTTTTATAGACAAAGATTAGGTTCTTTATCTTCATTTGAAAATTCTTCTAAAAAGTACTCAGCATCCTATGGTTGCATGAAAATAGATGAAATATATAATGGGGATACTTTAGTCAATAATGGAGAAGGTTTTTCTCATGAATTTAAGTTGTTCAGGTTTATAAATATGTCTAAACTTATATTTCTTAGTAATCTAAATAATGGTAGTACTCTTAATTATATAAAAGAAATAAGTTACCTTAAGAGTAAATATAGTGTTAGTTACTTAAAAACTTTCTTTTTACTTTTCCACTTCCCACTTAAAACAAAAGTTTTCTCAATTATTTTATATTTAGGTCTTAGCCCTCTTTTGCTCTTATTGAAGAAAGTCAAAAAATAGGTTTTTTGTTTCTTAAAGCTTTTTTATTTGTTAATAATAAATAATATGTGCGTCCTTTAGCTTTTAATGTGTGGATTGATAATCGTGACAAAAAAAAATAGTAAAGTTTCAATTATTATGCCTACGTATAATGTAGGTAATATTGTACAAGAGACAATTGAAAGCGTTTTAAGCCAAACTTATAAAGATTGGGAACTAATTATTGTTGATGATGCTTCTACTGATAATACAGTGAATATATTAATTAATATTTGTGCAACAGATCCTAGAATTATATTGGTCTTGTCTGAAGTTAATAAAGGGGCGGGTGCAAGTAGAAATATTGGACTTGATACAGCTAAAGGGAGGTTTATTGCTTTTTTAGATTCAGATGACATTTGGGAATCAACTAAGCTTGAGACTCAAATTGACTATATGATCAGTATTAGAGCCCCTATTTGTCATACGTCATTCTCATTTATTAATGAGCTAGGGGACAAAAGACCAGGAAGAGTCAAAGCTAACAAAATTGTCGATTTAGAACATAATCTTAAGCATACAGAAATTGGAACCTCAACGGCGATGATTGACTTAGACTTAGTCAAACATAGGGTAAGATTTAGTCATATCCGTGCTCGACAGGATTTAAAACTTTGGATTGAACTATTGGGATGTGGTTATTTATCTCACGGAATTGATATTCCACTAGTTAAATACCGAGTGAGAAATGGCAGTGTAAGTAGTAATAAAATCAAAATGTTGTGGGTCACCTTTCAAGTCTATATGAGTGTTACGAGTATATCAGTTCCCAAACGATTATTTTGTTATAGTTCTTATGTGTTTAATGCCATAAAAAAGAGGGGGGAATCGTGAGCACGTTGTTAACTGGGGCTACAGGATTTATTGGTTCAAGACTTCTAAGATTAGGTGATGATTTCAAAGTTGTTATTCGAAATAATGAATTACTTCCTTTGCGTTCTCCATTTATAATTAATCAGCTTGACAGTACCACATCTTGGGATAAGGCTTTTATTGGAGTAACTAAAGTTATTCATTTAGCCGGACTTGCACACTCAAATGCTTTTTCAAATATTGACTATCAACGTATAAATGTAGATGGGACGTTGTGTCTTGCAAAAGCTGCTGCTGAAGCTGGTGTCTCTCGTTTTGTTTTTGTTAGTTCAATTGGGGTTAATGGAACCTACACCAAAGGTATTTCTTTTTCTGAGAATACGCCACCAGTCCCACATAATGATTACGCAAAATCAAAGTATGATGCTGAAAATGGTTTGAAGAAAATAGCAGAAGATAGTGGGATGGAACTTGTTATCGTCAGACCTACATTAGTATACGGTGCTAACGCTCCTGGCAACTTTGGTTCATTAACTAAATTAGTTAACAAAAGTCCAATTTTACCTTTCGGCTTAACTAATAATCGAAGAGATTTTATTTCTGTTCATAATTTAGCTGACTTATTGATTACTTGCGCCAATCACCCTAATGCTGCAGGGCATACCTTTTTAGCCAGTGATGGTGTGACAGTTTCAATCAAAGAGTTCACCAACGCAATTGCAAAAGGTTTAGGAACCAAAGTAGTACAGCTTCCGGTGCCAGTTTGTTTAATGCGATTAGTAGGTAGAATACTCGGTAAGTCACAGATGGTTGAACAACTAGTTGGCGACTTACAAGTTGATTCGTCCAATTTGAAAAAGGTACTAGACTGGACACCACCTCATACCATGGAAGAGTCGATGGCCCTTCTAAACAAAAATAATTAGAGCATATTATGATCCGTATTATAGACTTCCTCGCCGCTTTTTTCGGCTTATTACTCCTTTGGCCCATTCTGCTTATTGTGGTTATTATTGGTTTGTTTGATACAGGCTCTCCTATTTTTGTTCAAGAACGTGTAGGACGTAATAGAAAGCCATTTAAATTGATTAAGTTTCGCACTATGTCAGTTGAAACCAAATCAGTGGCTAGTCATTTGGCAAATAACGCTTCTATTACTAAATTGGGTAGTTTTCTGCGTAAAACTAAGATTGATGAATTGCCGCAACTTATTAATGTGGTTAAAGGTGAAATGAGTTTAGTCGGTCCGCGTCCAAATTTATTTAACCAAGAAGAGTTAATTAAAGAGCGTGATGCATTAGGTGTATACAATGTGTTGCCAGGTGTTACTGGTTTAGCTCAAGTTCAAAACATTGATATGTCTACACCTGCTTTGTTAGCTAAAACTGATAAACAGATGATTGACAGTCTAACGGTTAAAGATTACTTCAAGTATATTATGATGACTGTTACAGGCAGTGGTTCAGGTGACGCTGTAAAGCGTAAATAGTTTCTAGTTGGAAGATAAATAATAATGAAAGTTGCAGTTGCTGGTACAGGTTACGTCGGTTTATCAAACGCAATGCTTTTGGCGCAAAATCATCAAGTTGTTGCGGTTGATATCGTTTCTGAAAAAGTTAAGATGCTCAATGAAAAAAAAGCCCCGATTGTTGATATAGAAATTGAAGATTTCTTAGCTAATAAATCTCTTAATTTTAAAGCTACTCTTGATAAAGAAATCGCGTATAAAGATGCAGAGTATGTAATCATTGCAACTCCTACAGATTATGATGCTGAAACAAATTATTTCAACACATCATCTGTTGAGGCGGTAATAAAAGATGTAATGGCAATAAATCCTTCGGCAGTAATGGTTATAAAGTCGACTGTACCTGTCGGTTATACTGCTCGCATTAAAGACGAGCTAGGTTGTGATAATTTAATCTTTTCACCAGAGTTTTTGCGTGAAGGTCGTGCTTTATATGACAACTTGCACCCATCCCGTATTATTGTAGGTGAGCGTTCAGAACGTGCTCAAGTGTTTGCGAACCTATTGGTGCAAGGTGCAGTAAAAGAAAACATAGAAGTATTGTTTACTGACTCAACAGAAGCCGAAGCAGTTAAATTATTTTCAAACACTTATTTAGCTCTTCGTGTGGCTTACTTCAACGAGCTTGATTCTTACGCTGAATCGCATGGTCTAAATGCTCGCCAGATAATCGAAGGGGTTGGTTTGGACCCTCGTATCGGTAATCATTATAATAATCCGTCATTTGGTTATGGTGGTTATTGCTTGCCTAAAGACACGAAACAATTGCGGGCTAACTATGCAGATGTACCTAACAACATCATTAGTGCCATTGTTGAATCTAATACGACTCGTAAAGATTTTGTAGCGGAGTCAATTTTAAAGCGTAACCCTAACCGAGTAGGTATTTATCGCCTAATAATGAAGTCAGGTTCTGACAATTTTAGAGCATCGAGTATTCAGGGGATCATGAAGCGCTTAAAGGCAAAAGGCATTGAAGTGATTGTTTATGAACCTGTTTTAGAAGAAGATGAGTTCTTCCACTCTAAAGTCATTAAATCTCTTGAAGAGTTTAAAGCGAGTTGTGATGTGATTGTGTCAAACCGTATGGTTGATGAAATTCGTGATGTTGCGGATAAAGTGTACACTCGCGATTTATTCGGTTCTGATTAATATTCTTTGTGCCGGCTGAATATGACCATCTATCTATTATGATTTTAGCGCTAGAATATTGATTTACTTATAATAGCGCTAATTTTTTCTGTCTCATTATCAACAATGTCGATAAAAATGTGTCTCATTGGTTTTTTGTTCACATTTATTCCTACAATTCCAGAGTAGTGCACAAGTTAAGTTTTTTCTTCGTGTTCTTTCATGCTCTCACATATAATATCCTAAGCTAGTTGTACGCATTACTCATATTTCCCTGTAAATGGTATAGTGGTGAGGCGTTCGTATTTAAAGAAGTAATACACTATGATTTTTAAGTTTATGGAGCGGAAAATGGATTTTTTGCAAAAGTTGTTTCGTTTAGAGCGTAGTCAAAAACGTTTAGTGAGTATCGCAATTGACACTGTTTTTCTAAGCTTTGCCTTTTGGGCTGCGTTATTAGTCAGAGTTGATGATGTCAGTGTGTTGCTTAATGGGCATTACTGGGCTTTGGTTGCTACAAGTATTCCTTTCAGCATTTTAGCGTTCGCCAAGCTTGGTTTGTACCGCGCGGTATTGCGTTATATGAGCTTACAAGCAATAACGGCTATTTTACTTGGTATTGTCGCGTCAACTGTCACTTTAGTGTTCGTCTCTTATTTTACTGAAGCGCATCTGCCTCGCACTGTTCCTATCATATATGCCATGTTCGCTTTGGTGTTTGTAGGGGGAACGCGTGCACTTGTTCGTTCTTTAGTTGGCTCAGGTATTAAACGTAACGGTGAGCCAGTGATTATTTATGGTGCAGGGGTCAGTGGTCGTCAATTACTGAACTCTTTGGTGCTAAGCCATGAATATTATCCTTACGCTTTCGTCGATGATGATGAAGCGCTACATGGCAGTGTAATCCAAGGTGTCCACGTTCATTCACCCTCAATCATACGTAAACTCATCACTCAAAAAGCAGCAACCAAAGTGTTGCTTGCAATACCCAGTGCAACCAGAGCCAAACGTAAAGACATTCTTAATCGTTTAGAGTCGCTATCTACTCAGGTGTTAACCATTCCTGCAATGGCCGATCTGGTAAGTGGTAATAAACTTTATAGTGATATTAAAGAAGTTGAAATTGATGATTTATTAGGGCGTGATTCGGTCGCGCCTAGACAAGATTTATTAATCGCCAATATTACCGATAAAGTGGTTATGGTGACTGGTGCTGGCGGCTCTATCGGCTCAGAATTATGTCGTCAAATTTTAAAAAAATCACCAAAAAAGTTAGTTTTATTCGAACTGTCTGAATATTCGCTTTATGCCATTGAAAGAGAGCTATCTGCTACAGCAAAAGAGCTTGGCCTCAATGTACGCATTTTGCCGATGATGGGCTCGGTTCAGCGTGAGAATCGTGTCCAAGCGATTATGGAATCTTTTGGTGTTCAAACGGTTTATCACGCAGCGGCTTATAAGCATGTGCCACTGGTTGAGCACAATGTTGTTGAAGGGATTCGAAATAACGTTTTTGGCACCCTGTATACCGCAAGAGCGGCTATTGCAGCCAAAGTCGAAACCTTTGTTTTAGTGTCAACTGATAAAGCAGTACGTCCAACTAATGTTATGGGCACGACCAAGCGTATGGCAGAGCTTGTGTTACAAGCTTTTTCAAAAGAGAAGCATCAAACTCGTTTTTGTATGGTTCGATTTGGTAATGTTTTAGGGTCATCTGGCTCAGTAGTGCCGCTTTTTAGAACGCAAATTGCTAATGGCGGTCCAGTTACTGTGACTCACCCAGAAATCACCCGTTTCTTTATGACCATTCCTGAAGCTTCGCAGCTTGTTATTCAGGCTGGTGCAATGGGTAAAGGCGGTGATGTATTTGTATTGGATATGGGTAAATCAGTCAAAATTATCGATTTAGCCAGTAAAATGATCCGACTGAGTGGTTTTGATGTCCGTGATGAGTTTAACCCAGAAGGCGAAATAGCGATTGAATATAGTGGATTACGCCCTGGTGAAAAGCTCTATGAAGAATTGCTTATTGGTGATGACGTTACGGGCACAGAGCATGAGCGGATTATGACAGCCAATGAGCTTTATCTCTCATGGGCAGAGTATTCGAAAATTCTTGAGCGCTTAGATTCCGCTTGTCATGCTTTTGACCATGCCACAATACGAGACATTTTATTAACCACGCCAACAGGTTTTGCGCCAACGGATGGTATTTGTGATTTGCTTTATCAGCAAACAGAAAAAAACAAACCAGCTGTTCAAAATGTGGTTAATTTAGTCTAGTATATTTTTATCATTGTTTTTCAGTCACCTAATTAAATAAGGTTTTTCATGAAAGTTGTTATTCCCGTTGCAGGCCTTGGCACACGTATGCTTCCTGCAACTAAAGCGATTCCAAAAGAAATGCTTCCTATCGTGGACAAGCCGCTTATTCAGTATATCGTTAATGAGTGTGTAGCTGCTGGCGTTAAAGAAATTGTACTGGTTACCCATGCCAGTAAAAATGCCATTGAAAACCACTTTGATAAATCTTACGAGCTTGAATCAACGCTTGAAAAGCGTGTTAAACGTCAGCTGTTAGAAGAAGTACAATCAATTTGTCCCAAAGACGTTTCTGTCATCAGTGTTCGTCAAGGTGAGGCTAAAGGCCTAGGGCATGCAGTGTTGTGTGCTAAACCTTGTATCGGTAATGAACCTTTTGCAGTGGTATTGCCTGATGTTATTTTAGATGAATATACAGCAAACCAAAAAACTGAAAATTTAGCTGCGATGATGGCACGTTACCATACCAGTTTTGCTAGTCAGATTATGGTTGCGCCAGTACCAGATAATGAAGTGAACAAATACGGTATTGCAGATTGTAATGGTGAAGAAATCGCCCCAGGTGATTCAGCTAAAATCAAAGCTATGGTTGAAAAGCCTGCCATTGGGACTGCTCCATCAAACTTAGCTGTTGTTGGTCGTTATGTGCTATCTGAAAAAATCTGGAATCTATTAGCTAAAACACCAGCGGGCGCGGGTGACGAAATTCAGTTAACAGATGCGATTGATATGCTAATTGAACAAGATACAGTTGAAGCGTTCAATATGACCGGTAAATCACATGATTGCGGCGACAAACTGGGTTACATGAAAGCCTTTGTTGAATATGGCCTAAGAGATAAAAAACTCGGAAGTGACTTTTTAGCTGAAGTAACAAGTTTGGTTAAGGGTTGTGAGTAATGTCTGTTCTTGTAACTGGTGGTGCAGGTTATATTGGTAGCCATACGATTGTAGAATTACTAAAAATCGGTACAGATGTTGTTGTTATTGATAATTTATCTAATTCAAGTTTAGAAAGTTTATACCGTGTTAAAAGCATTACAGCACAGCAAGTTACTTTCTATGAAGGTGATATTTTAGATAAAGCATTATTGCGAAAAATATTCAGTGAAAATGATATTGAAGCCATTATTCATTTTGCAGGGCTAAAAGCAGTAGGTGAATCTGTTGAACAGCCATTAAAGTATTATACCAACAACGTCACAGGTACCATCGTTTTATGCGAAGTCATGGCTGAGTTTGGTATAAAGAATTTGGTGTTTAGTTCTTCTGCAACGGTTTATGGTGACCCTGCGAGTTTGCCTATTTTAGAGTCTTTCCCTACTTCAGCAACTAATCCTTATGGTCAATCTAAATTAGTCGTTGAGCATGTACTTGCCGATTTACATCATTCAGATCCTAGCTGGAATATCGCATGTCTACGATATTTTAACCCAGTCGGTGCTCATGAGAGTGGTTTGATTGGTGAAGACCCAAATGATATACCGAATAATTTAATGCCATTTATCTCTCAAGTTGCCATAGGTAAAAGAGAAAAGCTAATGGTGTTTGGTGATGATTATGCAACACCAGACGGTACTGGCGTTAGGGATTATATTCATGTTGTTGATTTAGCTGTTGGGCATTTAAAGGCATTAGAGAAGTTAAAAACCAGTAGTGGCTTAGTTACCTATAATTTGGGGACAGGCCAAGGTTATAGTGTTTTAGATATGGTCAAAGCTTTTGAAAAAGCTTCTGATAAAGTCATTAATTTCGATATCGTAGCTCGTCGCCCTGGTGATATAGGTGCTTGTTATGCTGACCCTACAAAAGCCAAAGCAGAGTTAAATTGGACTGCGACACATAATCTTGACGATATGGTTAATAGCAGTTGGAAATGGCAGTCATTGAATCCTAATGGTTATGCTGAATAGTTAATTCGTCTGTTAGCTTTAATTAATAAGCCTTGAGTTGACACTCAGGGCTTTTTTATGTGTATTTGATAAGGGGAAATATAGAAGGGAACTTTTAAGGCATTACTTTATTAAGCACATATCGTTTTATAACTTATTTATGTTAAGTTAATGGTATCTAAATCATAAAATGGATTTTATATGCGGATACTTCATCATGGCGCTGTGAATGGTGTCACTGGCTCATGTCATCAGTTAGATGTGAATGAGTCAGGTGTTGTTTCAAGTTATCTTATTGATTGCGGCTTGTTTCAAGGGGCTGAAACAGCTGGTAAATCTTCGGCGCAGCAATTACAGATTGATTTTGATATAAGTGCTGTGCAAGCGCTTATTGTGACTCATTGCCACATTGATCATGTGGGACGTATACCGTATCTCATTGCTGCAGGCTTTAATAAACCCATATACGCAACAACAGCCACAGCAGCTTTGTTACCTTTGGTAATTGAAGATGCCCTTAAAGTTGGTGTTACTCGTGACAAAAGCTTAATTAAAACGTTTTTGAAAAAACTGCGGTCTCTTATTCGTCCAGTTGAATATAGCCAGTGGGCTAGCCTTAAGCTTAATACTAATTCTAGCGTTTCCCTTAACGCCAACTTAAGTCAAAGACATTGCTCCAACTCTAAAGCGAATTCTAATGATTTCGCTAGTCCTGCAGCCAAGAATAATGCTGTGCCATCTCAGTGTGATGTCTCTTCAATCAAGCTTAAATTTAAACCTGCGGGACATATTTTAGGCTCGGCGTATGTTGAGTTTGACTTGATGGGTAAGGATAAACACAGAGTGGTATTTTCTGGTGATTTAGGCGCAACTTATACCCCTTTATTAGCGAGTCCCCGTAGCCCTTATCGTGCAGATACCTTAGTGATTGAGTCCACTTATGGGGATAAAACCCATCAAGGTCGTAAGCACCGCACTGAACTGCTCAAGCAGATCGTGACTAAATGCGTGGCGGACAATGGCGTAGTCTTAATACCTGCATTTAGTATTGGCCGCACCCAAGAATTATTATACGAATTTGAACAAATCATTAATCGCAACCCAGATAACCCTATGTGGCAAGAAATTGATATTGTTGTTGACTCACCCATGGCGGCTAAATTCACCGAGAAGTACCTTGAGTTCCAGAAATTATGGGATAAAGAGGCTAAAAAGGTGGTTAGCACTGGCCGGCATCCCTTAGATTTTAAGCAGCTATATACCATAGACAGCCATAAAGACCATTTAGCTGTAATTAATTACCTGAGTAATCGTAGCAAACCTGCAATTGTTATTGCGGCATCGGGTATGTGTAGTGGCGGGCGAATAATGAATTATTTAAAACGTTTTTTAGCTATGCCAACAGCAGATGTATTATTTGTCGGTTATCAAGCGCAAGGTACCCCGGGGCGCGATATTCAAATTTACGGACCTAAAGGTGGGTATGTGGTGCTTGATGATACCAGAATCGATATTAAAGCAGGGGTTTATACCATTAGTGGTTATTCTGCCCATGCAGACCAAACTAATTTAGTTAATTTTGTAAAACGTATGCATCACAAGCCTAAGCATATTCGCATTGTTCATGGTGATGATGAAGCTAAGCTAGCCTTGGCTGAAAAATACCAGCAATTATTACCTGATTGTGAGGTTGTTATAGGCAAAGAATAATAGCCTCCTCTATTGCAAACTTTTAAGGAGTTGGCTTTCAAGTTAATCGCTTTTAAGTTAGAGCCTTTCAGTTATAGGCTTTCAAATTTTTGGCTATCCAAGAGAGTTGCTTTATCGAATTTTGTTGCAGCGTTAGTAATGACCTTGACGGTCAATGAAGCATGCTATATTCGATATAATGTAAATACTTTTTCTGTTTGAGTTAGCGTCACTATTTAAGTTAATCAAGCTTGTTTTTCATCCCACCTTTCTTATCATCAATAATTCTTCCTTCATTTTGCCTCACTTGTGCCACTTACAGACACAAGCTGTCCGCGGCGAGTTACTTTGCAAACCTTTCATTCCTTTATATTCCTTTTCGTTATACTAAACTTTTCATTAATAACTTTTACTATTGTTTGATGCTGGTAATATAATTATATGTAAATTCAGCTTAACAATTATTAAAGGGATGACTCTGACATTTGGGTCTCTTTTTCTCATATGAATTATTGAAGGTTTATTGGAACTGATATGTCGACACAATTGACTCATTTAAAGCAACTTGAAGCAGAATCGATACAAATCATGCGTGAAGTCGCCGCTGAATTTGATAATCCCGTGATGTTGTACTCAGTGGGCAAAGACTCCTCAGTATTGCTTCATTTGGCTCGAAAAGCCTTTTACCCAGGAAAAATTCCATTCCCGTTGATGCACGTCGATACCAACTGGAAATTTAAAGAAATGATCGCTTTTCGTGATCAAATGGCCGAAAAATATGGCTTTGATTTAATTGTGCACAAGAATCCCCGCGGAGTGGCGATGAATGTTGGCCCCTTTACACATGGTAGTGCCAAACACACCGACATTATGAAGACTGAAGGGCTTAAACAAGCGCTAGATGAACATGGCTTTGACGCTGCTTTTGGCGGTGCAAGACGTGATGAAGAAAAGTCTCGCGCAAAAGAGCGTGTTTATTCATTCCGCGACAGTAAGCATCGCTGGGACCCCAAAAACCAGCGACCAGAACTTTGGAACATTTATAACGGCAAGGTTGATAAAGGCGAGAGTATTCGTGTATTTCCGCTTTCAAACTGGACTGAGCTGGATATCTGGCAATACATTTACCTTGAAGGCATTGAAATCCCATCGCTATATTTGTCAAAGCCTCGCCCTGTGGTAGAGCGCGATGGCACCTTGATTATGGTCGATGATGAGCGTATGCCAATTGAACCTAATGAAGTGGTAGAACAAAAAATGGTTCGTTTTCGTACTTTAGGCTGTTACCCATTAACGGGCGCAGTGGAATCAGAAGCGACAACTCTACCTGAAATTATTCAAGAGATGTTGTTATGCACCACATCTGAGCGACAAGGTCGAGTTATTGATAATGACTCAGCAGGCTCAATGGAGAAGAAAAAAATGGAAGGGTATTTCTAATAACAGAAATATATCTATTTTAATCCATCTAAATACCCCTAAAGAATTGATGAAGCTGCGCAGCATGTACGGCGATAGCTAAGGAAAAGAAATGAGTGATAGCACAAGCCTAATTGCATCTGATATCGAAGCATATCTAAACGTTCATGAAAATAAAGACATGCTCAGAGTATTAACGTGTGGCAGTGTTGATGACGGTAAATCTACGTTAATTGGTCGTTTATTGTTTGATAGCAAAATGATTTTTGAAGATCAAATGGCGGCCATTGAGAAAGATTCAAAGCGCTTTAATACCACTGATGAAGCTTTTGATTTAGCCTTATTAGTTGACGGTTTGCAGTCTGAGCGTGAGCAAGGGATCACCATTGATGTTGCTTATCGCTATTTTGCTACTGAGCAACGTAAATTTATCATTGCTGATACACCAGGCCATGAGCAGTACACCCGTAATATGGCGACCGGCGCATCGACTTCCGATTTAGCGATTATTTTGATTGATGCTCGCCATGGGGTTCAAGTTCAAACTCGCAGACACAGTTTTATTTGTTCACAATTAGGCATTAAGCACGTTGTTATCGCGATTAATAAAATGGATGCCGTTGATTATGACCAATCTGTTTATCAAAAAATTAAAAAAGATTACCGTGAGTTTGCCCAAGATTTAGCCTTTGATGATATCCGTTTTGTGCCTATTTCTGCTTTAAAAGGCGATAACGTCGTCAACGAAAGTGACAATATGAAATGGTATCCAGGTTCTACGTTACTTAAGTTGCTTAATACGGTATCTATTACTGAAGATACCAATGCATCTTTCCGTTTTCAGGTTCAATATGTTAACCGCCCAAACCTGAACTTTAGAGGTTTTTGCGGCACTGTAGCGTCAGGTGAAATCCGGGTAGGTGACACCATAGTTGCACTACCATCAGGTAAAGAAAGCAAAATTAAATCGATAGTGACTTTTGATGGTGACTTAGAAAAAGCCTCAGCTGGTATGTCAGTAACGCTTACCTTAGAGGATGAAATTGATGTTGGCCGTGGAGACATGCTTGTTAGGCCCCATGATCAACCTCATTCATCTAACCACCTTGAAGCTGATGTTGTTTGGATGGCTGAAGAACCACTTCAACTAGACCGTGAGTATGAAATCAAAGCGGGCAGCAAGTCGGTATACGGTTATGTGGATGCTTTTAACTTTAAAGTTGATGTTAATACATTAGCTACCGAAAGTACCCAACAACTGGCACTCAATGAAATGGGTAACTGTCATTTTACCTTAACAGCGCCAGTTCAATTTGACTCATACAGCCAAAATCGTTCAACGGGCGCATTTATTATTATTGATAGGCTGACTAACGTGACAGTGGGCGCTGCAATGATCCGCTCGGCGGTTGAAGGCGAGGTAAGTTCAAAGCACCAATACTCTGAGTTTGAAGTTGAGTTCAATGCATTAGTACGTAAGCACTTTCCGCATTGGGGTGCCAAAGTGATTGGCTAGCTTGTAGGGTGATCGTATAGAAGTGCTCGCATGGATGTGATTGGTAAGTGCGAGCACGTTGATTTGTTTCATGTTTGAAGCCAATTAACGTTTAAGGTGACTAATGTTTAAGGCGACTAATGCTTAAGGCAATTAACCGTTTAAAGCTAGCGGTTTGAACTACCGTATTCTTTTAGGGTACCAATACAGCGTTCTTGTCTCTGAGGCCACCACATCTAGATAGTATCTAAATACTTTACTAAGATGTGGTGCTTTTTAGTCCTATTTCTTTTTTACTTACTTAGCGTGAACCATTGTTATATGTCATTTGAAGCCTACGTTACAGTATTTATTTTTGTCGCCACTATCGTGGCATTATTGCGCTTTCAGAATCGGCCTGGCGCCGTTTTTGGCGTAACCTTATTACTACTAGTGGCTTCAGGCTTAGTAACCCAGCAACAGCTGTTATCTAGTATTGCTAATCCTGGGTTGATCACTTTAGTGTTATTGATCATTTGCTCTTTCGCATTAGAAAAAACCCGTCTCTTACGCCTTATAGCCTCTAAAGTGATTTTAAAAAGCTACAAGGCTACTTTTATTCGGCTGTTTTCGTTAACAACAATCAGTTCTGCTTTGTTAAATAATACCGCGGTCGTGGCGACACTACTTTCGCCGATTCGAAATAACCCACACCATTTCGCTAGTCGATTATTACTGCCCTTGTCCTATGCAGCCATTTTAGGGGGAACATTAACCCTGATTGGTACATCTACTAATTTAATTATCAACAGTCTCTATTTGGATACTGCAGGGCAATCGTTATCTTTTTTCTCATTTACAGCCATTGGTTGTTTATTGGTTGTTGGTTGTGGTGGGGTATTAGCATTTTCTGTCAGGTTTTTACCTGAAAATGCGCCCGTGTCGGATTGTAGTAAGGGCTATTTTATTGATGCCAAAATAACCGAGCATTCTGAGCTGATAGGAAGAACTGTCGAAAACAATGGCTTGCGCAATTTAGAGTCATTATTTTTGGTGGAAGTGGTGCGTGATGGATGTTTAATCAGCCCTGTTTCTCCTAGTGAAATACTCAGGCAAGATGACAGATTAATTTTTTCAGGTGACATAACTAAAGTTGAACAACTAGCTCAGTTCTCAGGCCTTAAAACTTTTGCCCATCAAAATGAACTGACAACGGCCAATTTGACTGAAGTCGTTGTTCGACCTGAAAGTATTTTAATTAGAAAAACACTTAAACATGTTGGCTTCAGAGCCTTGTTCGATGCTGCTGTTGTTGCGATTAGACGTGATGGTGAGCAAGTGTCGGGTAAGTTAGGTGAAGTGTGCATTAAAGCGGGTGATTTTTTAGTACTTGCTGTCGGTGAAGATTTTAAATCTCGCCGTAATATCAGTAAAAACTTTATCTTTTTGAGTGGTGTTGAAACTGAAGTTAGATTAAATGGCTGGCGGGCGTGGTTAGCGGTGGGAGGTTTTGTTTCTACTGTTGCGTTAGCGGCTTTGGGATGGGTTGAATTATTTCAAGGGTTAGTGATTTTACTTGGCTGTCTTATTTTATCTCAGTCGATTAGCGTTAATGAAATTATGCGTAGGCTGCCCATTGATATTTGGTTAATTGTTTCAGCGGCTATTTTGTTATCTCATGCATTAGCCAATGCCGGTGTTGTGAGCTTGTTGGGTGATTGGATAAGTGATGGATTTGACAGTAATCATGTTTACTTAGCTTTGATTATTATTTATTTTTTAACTTGGTTTATGACAGAACTTGTCACTAACAATGCTGCGGCCGCACTGATGTTTCCAATTGCGTACAGTGTGGCGTTGGGTTTTGGGGTCGATGTCTTACCGTTTGTTATGACGGTTGCATTTGCCGCCAGTGGCAGTTTTATTAGCCCCTATGGATATCAAACCAATTTGATGGTGTTTAACGCCGGTCAGTATAAGTTTAACGACTTTATTAAAGTTGGTTTGCCCGTCAGTATAGTTTATGGCGCGATTGTTATTCTGGCAGTGCCTTATTTCTTTCCTTTTTAACGACTTAAGTATTACAAGGATTTACCATGTCACAAACGCCTTATCAGTCTATTGACGTTAGCGCTGAAAAATCAACCGATGTTGTCTGGCACCTTACTAGTGTTAGCAATGATGAACGCGCCAAGCTCAATGGACATAGCGCTGCGGTGTTGTGGTTTACAGGATTAAGTGGCTCAGGTAAATCTACCGTTGCCAATGCTGTAGATAAAATGCTCTATGATTTGGGCTGTAAAACCTATGTGTTAGATGGTGATAACGTTCGTCATGGCTTAAATGGCGATTTAGGTTTTAGTGATACTGACCGAGTTGAAAATATTCGTCGTATTGGTGAAGTGTCAAAGCTATTTGTGGATGCTGGGTTGATTGTTTCTACAGCATTTATCTCGCCATTTTTACAAGACAGAGAAATGGTGCGAGCGCAGCTTAATCAAGGACAATTTATTGAAGTTTTTATTGATACGCCTATTGCAATTTGCGAGCAGCGAGACCCTAAAGGGCTTTATAAAAAAGCACGAGCAGGCGAGATTAAACACTTCACAGGTATCGACTCGGATTATGACATCCCTTTAACGCCTGAAATCCACGTTAAAACGGCCGAAAAAGACATTGAATCCTGCGCCAAGCAAGTGATTAACTATTTAATTGCTAATCACTACATCACTGTGAAGTGATATGTCGATGGATTTTGATGTGTTTAATTCTATTCCCATAATGAATCTGCATTATGGGAAGTAAGTTATTTTATTACTAACAGCTAACAGCTAACAGCTAACAGCACATCACCTCAAAAAATCTCATCTTAAGTCTTAATGTCAGCGCCTTTTGTAACTTCGCCTATAAAGCAGCTGGCATTAGCAAGACCTGTATAATAGTGTTTAGCCATGCTCAGGTTACTCTAAAGTTAGCAACAGATAAGTTGTTTAGCTAATGCTACGTCGGTCACTGAAATTAAATTTGTGCGACATAACTCGAACTCAATGATGTCCTGTCAATAAATATGGTTAAACTTGGCTAAAAATTAGGTAAACTTAGCCACAGTGAATCAAAGCATTCGATTTTTTAAAAGAGCTGTGAGCTGTTAGCTATGTGTTAAGTGCCATCAGCAGTCGGCCATGAGCTTGTAGTTTTTAATGGAGTGATAATGTCTCGTAAGTATTTTGGCACCGATGGGGTGCGTGGCAAAGTGGGTGAGTTTCCGATTAACCCATCGTTTGCGATGAAGTTAGGTTGGGCGGCAGGTACGGTTTTAGCCTCTGCTGGTACCAAAGAAGTGATTATTGGTAAAGATACCCGTATTAGTGGTTATATGCTTGAAACGGCAATGCAAGCTGGCTTTTCGGCAGCTGGTATTAATTGTGCGTTAGTTGGGCCTATGCCGACACCTGCGATTGCATATTTAACTTCAACGTTCCGTGCTGACGCAGGAGTAGTGATTAGTGCATCGCACAACCCTTATTATGACAATGGCATTAAGCTGTTCTCAAATTCAGGCACTAAGCTTAATGATGCGCAAGAGTTAGAAATTGAGCATTTACTAGATCAAGCGATTAATCACGGCGCCATGACGTGTGTAGATTCTGCAAAGCTAGGTAAAGTACGTAGGATCAGCGATGCTGCTGGGCGTTATATTGAATTCTGTAAAGGCACGTTTGATAAAAACAAGTCATTAATGGGCCTCAAGATAGTGGTGGATTCAGCTAATGGCGCGGCATACCACATTGCTAAAGAAGTGTATGCTGAACTTGGCGCTGAAGTGATTAGTATCAATGATAAGCCTGATGGTTTAAATATTAATGAACGTTGTGGTGCAACCCATTTAGATAGTCTTCAAACTGCTGTCATGGTTCATGAAGCTGATTTGGGCATTGCTCTTGATGGTGATGCCGACAGGGTGTTGTTTGTTGATCACAATGGTCACGCTGTAGACGGTGATGAGATATTATTTATCTTGGCACAAGCGGCTAAAACTTCTGGTGAACTAAGTGGCGGTGTCGTTGGTACATTAATGTCGAACTTAGGGCTAGAGTTAGCACTTAAAGAAATGGATATTCCTTTTGTTCGTGCAAAAGTTGGCGATCGTTATGTTGTTGAGCAACTTAAAAATACCGGTTGGCTTTTAGGTGGTGAAGGTTCAGGCCATATATTAAGCCTTAAACACACCACCACAGGTGATGGTATTGTTGCTTCGCTTCAAGTGTTAAATGCTTTGATTGATTCAGGTAAAAACTTATCTGAAGTCAAATCTGGGATGACTAAACTGCCGCAAATCTTGATTAACGTGCGTCTTAAAGCAGATAACGCTGATGAAATTATTGCATCTGAGCAGGTTCAAGCAGCTGTTAAAGCTGCTGAGGTTGTAATGGGTGATAATGGCCGCGTCTTGTTACGAAAATCAGGCACAGAGCCGTTAATTCGCGTTATGGTTGAATCAACTTGTGAAGATATGACGCAGACTCAAGCTCAAAGTATTGCCGATGCAGTATCTGCAGCTAATTGATTTATTAGCTTGAACATCATTGTTTAGTCGGGGTTAACTGACTTAACTAAATACAAATTAAAAATGCCAGAGCGATGCTCTGGCATTTTTGTTTTATTTGTTACTATATAGGTAATAAAGCGCATTCCTTCAGTGTTTGCGATATAGAATTAGGTCAGATACAAGAATGATTTTGATAACCGGTGGGGCGGGGTTTATTGGCAGCGCACTAATACGCTACCTTATAAATCACACTCAAGAGCAAGTGTTAAATCTTGACGTGTTAACTTACGCAAGTAATTTAGATGCTTTAAAAGAGGTTTCTGACTCACCTCGTTACCACTTTGTTCAAGCTAATATTTGTGATGCTGAGGCGTTGCAGAGAATTCTCGAACATTATCAACCTTCAGTTGTGATGCACTTAGCGGCAGAGAGTCATGTTGATCGTTCTATTTCAGGACCTTCGGAGTTTATACAAACTAATATTGTAGGTACTTTTCAGTTGCTTGAAGCATCTAGAACCTACTGGCATAAGATGAGTGGTGACAAAAAATCTCAATTTCGTTTCCTTCATATTTCTACTGATGAGGTTTATGGTGATTTATCGCCAACAGATGAACCTTTCTCTGAATCATCCCCGTATGCGCCAAGTTCACCTTATTCGGCATCAAAAGCTTCTGCAGATCATCTAGTCTGTGCTTGGCATCGAACCTATGGTCTCCCTATTATCATCAGTAATTGCTCTAATAATTACGGTGCTTATCAATTTCCTGAAAAATTAATTCCGCACATGATTTTAAGTGCCTTAGCTGGCAAGTCTTTACCGGTTTATGGTGATGGCTTACAAGTCAGAGATTGGCTGTTTGTTGATGATCATGTCGATGCTTTATATAACGTCATCAAAAAAGGGCAAGTCGGGCAAACCTATAATATCGGTGGAAATAACGAATACACTAATATTGATGTGATTAATCTGATCTGTGATTTGCTGGAGGAGTTAGCACCAGAATACAAAACAGGCGATCAATTTAGGGATTTGATCACATACGTTAACGATCGACCAGGCCATGATAAACGTTATGCTATTGATGCTTCTAAAATCAAAAATGATTTAGCTTGGTCTGCGAAAGAAACCTTTATAACAGGCCTTAGAAAAACGGTTAAATGGTATATCGCGAATGCTGGGATGTGGTTACCATTACCTCAAAATACTCTGTTTAAAAATCATATTGATATTGATAGTGTGCGTGAAGAAGAGAGCATTAAAAGTATTACTGATGGTGAAAAGGGCAAAGCTGATGCACAAAATTAATCAGCAAGCCTATAAAGGAGTCGTATTGGCGGGAGGCACTGGTAGCCGTTTATTTCCGCTTACTTTAGGTACGTCTAAACAACTATTACCTGTGTATGACAAGCCCATGATTTATTACCCAATTTCTGTGTTAATGCTGGCAGGTATAAAAGATGTGTTAATCATCAGTACCGAAGAAGATTTATCAAGCTTTAAAAGACTACTTGGTACAGGGGAAAGGTTCGGTATTAACCTTAGTTATGAGGTACAAGCAGCACCTGAAGGTATTGCGCAATCATTGATTATCGCAGAAGACTTTATTGCTGAAGATAATGTGGCTTTAGTGTTGGGCGATAACATTTTTTATGGCCATCATTTTAGAGATAAGCTACTAAATGCTGCCTCTAAAACTAAAGGTGCGACGATTTTTGGTTATCATGTTTGCGATCCAGAACGTTTCGGTGTAATAGAGTTTGACGCTGACGGAAAAGCGCTCAGCATTGATGAAAAACCATCATTGCCTAAATCTCAATATGCCGTAACAGGCTTATACTTTTTCGATAATGATGCCATTAACATAGCTAAATCTATTACTCCTTCAGCCCGAGGGGAGCTTGAAATTACCGATGTGAACATGGCTTATTTACAGCGTGGTGATTTAAGTGTCGAAACCTTAGGTCGTGGTTTTGCCTGGTTAGATACCGGTACGCATGATTCGTTACTTGAAGCGAGTCACTTTGTGCAAACCGTTGAGAAAAGACAAGGCTTAAAGGTCGCTTGTTTAGAAGAAATTGCCTACGGCAATGGTTGGCTCACTCGAGATGAATTAATTATCCAGGCCAAGTTTCATTGCAAAACCGCTTATGGGGATTACTTAATGTCATTATGCAAGGAACCCCAATTTTGAAGGTTATTGATACTAAGATTGCTGACGTTAAAATGATTGAACCTTCAGTGTTTAATGATGCTCGTGGTTATTTTATCGAGACTTTCCAAGCCGATAGATATCAGCGTTTGTTAGGTATCGATAAAGCGTTTGTTCAGGATAACTACTCTCGCTCTAGAAAAGGTGTTTTGCGTGGCTTACACTTTCAAAAAGTAAATCCTCAAGCTAAATTGGTTCGTGTTGTGAGAGGTGCCATTTTTGATGTGGCCGTTGATATTCGCAAAGGCTCAGTTACCTTTGGCCAATGGGTCGGCGTAGAGTTAACAGAGACTAATATGCGCCAGCTTTATATTCCTGAAGGTTTTGCTCATGGATTTGTCGCGCTCACTGAAATAGCTGATGTTGAATATAAATGCACAGATTATTATGACCCCAGCAATGAAGCTTGTATTAAGTGGAATGATCCTGATTTAGGCATTACTTGGCCCATTAAGAGTGTCATATTGTCTGACAAAGACGAGAAAGGTTTGCGATTTAAGGACCTGCTAAAGTGAAATGTTGGTTAGTTGGTGCGAGTGGTCAGTTGGGGCAATGTTTACAACAAGCGTTGATAGACAATCAGGTTTTTTCATCTATTGATCTGGTTAAATCAGTCCACACTAACCCTGACTATCCTAGTTCGGAACCTTTTTACTTGAAAGCCTCGAGAACGAAACCGTTCAAGCTTGATATCACCGATTTTGATGCGGTAATGCTCTTTGTTCTTACTCATAAGCCTCAACTCATTATCAATACAGCAGCTTATACTGAGGTAGATAATGCGGAGTCGAATATTGATAAGGCTTATAATGTTAATCATAAAGGCGCTAGAAATTTAGCCTTGGTTGCTAATCAATCCAATATCCCTATTATTCATATTTCGACTGATTTTGTATTTGATGGTCAAGCGACAATTCCCTATCTAGAAACTCACTCTTCGCGTCCTATAAATGTGTATGGCGCGTCAAAACGTCAAGGTGAGTTAGCTATTCAACAAGCGTGTTCTCAACATGTCATTATTCGAACATCTTGGTTAATCAGCGAATATGGTAATAATTTTGCTAAAACCATTATTAGACTCGCTCAGAATAGAAATGAGTTACGTATTGTTGATGATCAAATGGGCTGCCCGACATCAGCACATGATTTGGCTGACGTTATCCTTACCATTTCGATGAAAATTGCAGAGGGTAAATATCACTGGGGAACTTTTCATTATTGTGGCTCTTCGCCGACGACCTGGTTTAGGTTATCAAGTGCGATTGTTGCTGAAGCGATGAGTCAGGGGAAGTTAACTGCATCACCTAAGCTCGTTGCTATAAATACTGAAGATTTCCCACTTCCTGCTAAACGTCCACAATATTCCGCTCTAGATTGCAGTAAAATAGCTAAGACCTGGGGGGGGGGGATTTGTGATTGGCAGCATGCTTTAAAGCGCATTGTAAGCCAGTTATAAAGATTGCTCTGGGAGATAAGCTTGAAAGAAACTCTTTTTGATGAGCCCTTTGAGATGAGCCCTTTGTGCTAAGGACTTTGAGACAAGGCCTTTGAACCAAAAGATGTGATAGCAATAGCAGGCTATTCTTATCACACAAGCGTATTGGCCAAAATAACCTTTAAGCACTTATACTCGTAAAAGTACTTATCACTAAGCACTTATCACTAAGCACTTATTACTAAGAACTTCTCACTAGCACTCAACACATAGCAGCTCATTACTTAGTACTTAGCACTTAACACATACCAACTAACATCTATCGCTTTACCATTCTCGCCACATACATGCCGTCTGAATTCGCTTCATTAGGCCACACTGTAACGTGTTTTTGTTGAGCTTGGGTGAATGGGTGTGTACTCAACACGAGATCAAAGCTTGGGTTGTGTTGTAAAAACTGCTCTACCACTTGTTCGTTTTCTATCGGTGATAATGAGCAAGTGGCATATACGAGGTGCGCGCCTGTTTTAACGGCTTTTGAACTACGAGACAATATATCAAGCTGTAGTTCTGATTTATTATCTACGCAGCTTCTATCATCAATCCAACGCATGTCAGGGTTTCTACGCCAAGTGCCTGTGCAGCTGCATGGAGCATCCACTAAAACACCATCAAAACTGTTAGCGTCGACAGGTAAGTCGTCGCTTTTCCAGCGTGCAACAGTAATGCCTTTGAAGTTTGCTCTTTTGGCGCGTTTTTTAAGCTCTTCTAACGCTTTTGAGCGAATGTCCGAAGACACAATAGAGCCGGTTAGTATGGCTATTGAATTTGAACTTAAATTTGAGCTCGCATTTTGTAGCATAAGCGAATGAAGCTGTAAGGTTTTCCCGCCTGCGCCACTGCAAGTATCCCACCATTTATCATCAGCCTTTGGCTGGCAAGTATTGCCAATCACTTGCGAAGCTAAATCTTGTATTTCAACTTGGCCTTGCTTGTATAATGCGACGTCATTGAGGTTAATACTTTTATTGCCAAGACTTAATGCATCAGCAAAGTATTCACTAGCACTGGCATCTATCCCTGCTTGCTGTAACTGCTTTACTGCGACTTGGGTATCAATATTTTGTGCTCTTGCCCATATCGGTGGGCGAGAGCTCATTGCCTCGATGAGCTGTATTTTCTGTGACTCATCACTTATCGGGCACACTTCCCAAAACCAATCTGGTAATAGTTGTGATTCACTGAAAGCAACAGGGTTATAAATGCTGGCCATTAACTGTGTTTTTTCAACGACTGTGTAAGTGTTTACTTCAGTTATAGGTTCAGCAGCACTGTTTAACTGTTCATTCAGCACATTATTAATAATGTCTAACTGAGAAGGGGATAATTGGCCAAACTGCTGCCATGCCTCAGCAAAGCTTCGCCAAGTATGTAATTCTAGAATGGCACAACTACTGAGCATTTTGAACCATGTTTGCTCATCATGTTGCGAGCCTAACTGCTTAAGCCAACCCCACCAACGAAATAACCCGAATAAGGTTTCACGTATCACCCTGCGATCTTTTGAACCATGCTTTTTATGCTCACGGAAGTAATTGGCCACAATCCTATCCGCAGGCATTTTAGTGTCTAATACTTCATCAAACAGTTTTTTGATGGTCGCTGAATAACTTAGGGCTCTTTTTTCAGCGGGTGTATTGGCTTGGATATCTGCTTGGTTCATGGTTCACTCAAGAAAGGAATGAGGCGTTTACTCGGCCGCATATCAATAAAATAATAGGTGAGTTTAACATGGCTAATAGAGTGGATTAAAGTTATCGCTGAGATTATGTCGAGCTTAATAAATTTGGTGGAAAAACAAGCCACCTTTATTGTTAGATGACTGTGTTTTCGGTTATGTATTAGGTCCGTTTTAGCTTGCGTTCAAGCTAGGGAACAGGACAGAACTCATTCAAGGCCTTAATGACATACCTTAATCATAGAAATATATGCCAATAAAATTAAAAAGGATGATCGACCATGACCCACGCATTAGTGCTTTCATCTGATTGGGCAACATCAAGTCTTACAACAATCCCTGCGGTTAATGCTCTTAGTGATACGCCATAATCGTATTTCATGTCAGTCAGTAGCTCATCGCTAGTGTAAGACTCACCTACACGCCCAGCTTCAACAAAACCAACCAATTGGAACCAGTCTAAACGAAGAAACTTGAGCCAGTTAACGTCTTCAATCGGATTGTATTTCAGGGTGTAACGGTACTCAGCACTGCCATAAATCACTGCTTTATCATGGAAACGTTTATTATCAAATCCGCGCATGCGATAAAAACCACCTAAGGTTGCTCCTTCGCTGTAAGGTGCGTTATTGGTAACAATTCTTCCACCTTCATCGTCGTATTCAAGCTCCCAGGTGGGCGAATAGCCTGTCCAAAAATTTAATGCAAGAATACGCTGCGATGCGTAATCCGATTCACCAAATGAAAAGTATTTACTGGCTTCAAACTCAATAAAGGTCCATTGCTTTTCTGATTCGAACCAACCTGCGTCATGAGAGATAGCGACATACTGTTTACTACCGTAACTGGGGTTGATTGAAAAATCAGTGTTGTCGTATAAAAGCCCTAACTCAATAGCGTGAATTGCGCCATCAAGCTCACCATCATCAAGCTCAAAACTTTCGTAGCGGTTAAATTGCCTTAGCACGGCAACAGTAGCGCCTGATTCCATCGGATTCCACACACTGCCTCCAGTGGGCTCAGAGGTGAGTAAGCCTCTAGTTAAGTCATAGGTCACAGTGCTTTTATCACGGGTTGCGCCAATAGGAAGCGTGTATTCAATTTTTATATCCCACCAATTTGAGGCGCCATCCGCTTGCAGAAATTGCTCATTGGATGAGTCATTGCTGCCTGGCAATGGTGTTCCAATTGGAATGTATTCACCAGCTCCGCCAGCATAGGCTTTTTGTTGCGGGTAATAGCCCATAAAGCCGACTAGGCTCATAAAAAATCGGTCTGTTTTAGGTAAACGATAATTCCAAACACCAGCGCCCGCACCATAACTGACATCGCCGCCATAGACGGTACCACCAATGGTCATTTGCTCTTGATGGTAACCACTTACCATGGCGCCCACGCCCAAATTTAATCCCATAGAGTCAGTGCTAAATACGTAAGGAAGGATCAGTTTCTCAACCCCTGTATCTTTGGTTTCGACGCGATTAACTGCTGATTTGACGTTTGCAGGTGCTGCTATGGCAGAAGGTTGGGTCAATAGCGCGGTAAAGGCTATTAGGCTGATGAAAAAAATGTGCTGCTGAATCGCTATCGCTTTGGCGGTACTGAGGTATTGTTTCATCATCTACTAGCCTTGTCGTTTCTTCGAACATACAAGCTATCGAGTTCAAAGGGGAGAGTTCTAAGGAAGTGTTTTGTTGATTATTTGTTTCTATTACATTGAATAATATAGATTGTTATATCGGAAAGATACAGCTTAGAAATCAATTATCGCCACGTAGCAACACAGTGTGACAATGTTTGAATAGTCGGCGGAATTTACGAAGTTTAGTTAGCCGTATAAATGATCGTAAACACATTAAAGTAAAGTCGAAATTGCTCACTCCCTCTTTTAATAAGCTTTTATTCCCTTGTATATAAAGGAAAAAGTATATTAAAGAAAAAGAATATTAAAGAATAAGTACATTAAAGCAGGAGCATATTAAAAACTGAATGGCTCGGTGCTCCATATTGGATTTCACCGAACCGAATCGTTAATTTAAAAATCTAAATCGAGTGCAAAGCAAAGGTAGCTCATCAAGTTGATGGTCTTGTTAAATTCTTGGGCGCAATAATCGACAAAATCATTAGCGCAAACTTGTTCAATTGTAATGGGCTTTATAGCAATAAAATCCTTACGCTTTAGTTCCTCAATAAGAGGGTGCGCTTTATCAAAACCTCGTGGTGGCCTTACTAAGCTATCACCAGATAATTCAAACCCAGCTTTTTCTAACGCTAGTAAGGCTTTTTGATAGCCGTTAGGGTTTTCATCAATACAATGTCTAATTGCATTTAATGCCTTTGATTCAGGATGCCAAATGCCAGCAGCAAGAAAACAGCCATCATTAGCTAAGTGTAAATATAAGCCTGGAGCATGAACATCTTTACCCTGAAAGTGTCTAAACTGAATGCCAACATTCAACTTATAAGGGCTTTTGTCTTTACTAAAACGGCTGTCTCGTTGGGGGCGCATCATGCTGCCGCCCACTTTTTTAGGGACTGCGGTTAGGCGAGGGGACAAATTTAAAATCGGACCCTGCATTGCTTCGATAAATTTAAGTGTAGGGGTTCTGACTTTGTCTTCATAATCTTGTTGGTTGGCTTTAAACCATTCACGATCATTGTTATTGGCAAGTAAGGTGAGAAAATCGAAACTTTGCTGAGTATACATAACAAGTCCTAAAAATGATGAAGGTAAAGTGTGCCATAAAGGCATTGAATTTCAATCTATGATTAGCTTTACCTCGACAATATATGACCTTAACTTGCTATATTCAGTTGATGTATACGAGTAGCAATAATAAAGGCTGACCTATGCCTAAACTCATACTCGAATGAGATGATTTATGTTGAGTGTTAAAACATCAAATTTAAGTTATAGGTGTACTTTTTTAGGAAATATATAAAGTTAGCTGCTACTTTTGGCGCTTTGAGAATATAGCGTTAATAAGGTTAGCGACTGTTGGTGATAGTTTTTTTATATCATTTGTATTTTTTTAGTAGTATTTTTAATCTTTAGGAGTATTATGCGCTTCCAAACTGATTGAGAGTAATTTTTTAACTCGATATTAACTCTGTTAAATTGTTGTTTTGGCTTAAGTTGATGATGCTTGAACGGTGATATTACCTAACAAACTCATTTATTCTACTCTAGCTTTTCTAATTTAACGCTATTAAACAAGGTTCTGTAAAAAGGCTTGAACATGACAAAAAATGCATTACAAATTCTTGGCTGGTGTGAATGGGCGACGTTTCCTGAACTTGGCAATGAACGGATCAATATGAAAGTTGATTCCGGTGCTAAGACGTCATGTTTACACGCTTTCAGGATTAAACCGTTTACAAAAGCAGGTGAAGACTGGATTAAAGTCTGGTTTCACCCAGAGCAAGAGTCAGATAGAGAATTGATTTGTGAGTTTGCAGTGTTTGACCGTCGCCATGTAAAAGATTCAGGTGGTCATATTACTCATCGCTATGTCATTAAAACGCCAATCATTATTGGCGAACAACAATTTGATATTGAACTCACGCTTACACAGCGTGACAACATGCAATTTAGAATGCTATTAGGTCGCAGAGCACTAGCTGGACGCTACTTAGTTGACTCATCAGCATCATACTTAACAGGAGCCTAAGCCCATGCGCATTGCCATTATGTCTCGAAACGGGAATTTATATTCAACTCGTCGCCTTCGAGAAGCTGCGGTTGCTCGCGGTCATGATGTTCAAATCATCGATCCGTTAGCATGTTATATGAACATTAATATGATGGCGCCAAGCATTCATATGCGTGGTGAAGAGTTGCCTACATTTGATGCTGTTATTCCGCGTATTGGCGCATCAGTGACATTTTACGGTACAGCAGTATTACGTCAGTTTGAAATGATGGGTGTACACCCCTTAAATGAATCGGTAGCCATTTCTCGCTCGCGGGATAAATTACGTTCATTACAATTGTTGTCACGTAAAAACATCGGTTTACCAGTGACTGGTTTTGCTAATAAGCCTGCAGATGTACCTGATTTATTAGACATGGTTGGCGGTGCCCCTTGCGTGATTAAACTGCTAGAAGGTACCCAAGGTATTGGCGTTGTTTTAGCTGAAACCCGTAAAGCGGCTGAAAGTGTGATTGAAGCTTTTATGGGCCTTAAAGCCAATATCATGGTGCAAGAATATATTGAAGAGGCTGGTGGTGCTGATATTCGTTGTTTCGTTATTGGCGATAAAGTGATTGCAGCAATGAAACGTCAAGGCGCTGAAGGCGAGTTTCGCTCTAACCTGCATCGAGGCGGCAGCGCTACAGTTGTTAAGTTAACACCTGAAGAACGTTCAACTGCAATTCGAGCAGCTAAAACCATGGGGTTAAATGTGGCTGGTGTAGACATTTTACGTTCAAAACATGGCCCTTTAGTGATGGAGGTTAATTCATCTCCGGGGCTTGAAGGCATAGAGCAATCAACGGGTATCGACGTGGCTGAAAAAATTATTCAGTTTATTGAGAAAAATGCCAAGCCAAGCAGCACCAAAACCAAAGGTATTGGTTAATGGCGCCAAAGCGTGAAGCGTTTACCATTGGTGAGTTTAGTATTGATGCTGGCACACGTGCCAGTATCAAACTGCCCGCAGCAAAATTGTATAACGACACGCCTTTAGAGCTGCATGCTGAAGTGTTTCATAGTAAAAAGCCTGGCCCTGTGCTGTTAGTGTGCGCCGCCATTCATGGTGATGAGTTAAATGGCATTGAGATATGCCGCAGGTTGATTGATAAGATGAGCATCAGAACCTTAACGGGGACTTTGGTGGTTGTTCCTATCGTCAATGTGTTTGGCTTTATTCATCAGTCTCGTTATCTGCCAGATAGACGCGATTTAAATCGCTGTTTTCCTGGTAGTGCGAAAGGGGCGCTTGCGAGTCGTTTAGCACATTTGTTTTCGAGCGAGTTGATTTCAAAAGCCACTCATATTGTTGACTTACACACTGGTGCAATCCATCGTGATAATTTCCCGCAGATCCGTTGTGATACTGATGATGAAACAATGATGGCAATGGCGACGGCGTTTGGTGCGCCAGTGATCATGGACTCTAAGTCTGTAAAAGGCTCAATGCGTGGCTACGCTAATGACAAAGGTATTGCCTGTATTTTATATGAAGCTGGAGAAGCACTGCGTTTTAGCGAGCTGTCGATAAAATCGGGTGTCACAGGTGTGCTTAACGTGATGCGCTATTTAGGCATGCTAAGCAGTAAGCTTAAACCCACCGCTTCGATTAATGCCAGTCGAAGCTATTGGTTAAGAAGTGAAGCGGATGGCTTAGTGAATGTGAAACGTAAAATTGGCTCTCGGGTAAGCAAAGGTTGCTTGCTGGCTAATGTGGTCAACCCGTTTGGCGGCGAAGTAACCGAATTAAGATCGCCAACTGATGGCATCATTATTGGACTGACAAACATTCCAGTTGCCAATGAAGGTGAGGCGCTGTTTCATATTGCGCAGTTTGTTGGTGATGATATTGAAATTGCTAACGAGCACTTAGACGAGTTTATTTCGACTTACGCTTAACAGAATTACCTAGGATTAATCCTTTATGAGCCACTGATTAGTTATTTCTATTCAGTGGCTTATTGCTATATGCGAACAAATAACGCTATTGGTTGCTTATTAGCTATTGAGGATACTTTTTAATAGATTCATCATCTAAACCTACCTTTTTTAGGATAACTTTAAATCTCTTTTCCTGATGGTATTTAACTAATCTCGGATCGTTTCTACTAAATATAAGACAATTTGATTGATGGTAAACCGCATCTTCAAGGTACTGAAACATTAATTCTTTGTCGTCTAACAAGGCATAGACAACAGCTGTTTCATAAGGACAAACATATTGGTCCATTGATTGAGCTTGCGCGACTAAATTAAGTGCTTTAGAACCAAAATTTGATGCTGCATAGGACTGTGCTAATAATACGAGAGGTAATGAGTCGTTGAGACTTAAAGAGACTCCCTGTTCAGAAAGTTTGATACTTTCTTGTCCCTGTTGATTTATATATTTTGCGACCGCTAAACTTAATAAAGGATAAGGTTGTTCAGGAAGTAATCGATGCTTTTCTGTTCCCCAGGCTATAGCACCCTCTATATCATTAACCATCATTAACGCCCACATCCCCCATTCTGCAATTTCTAAATTAAGGGGGTCAAGGGTATTGGCAGACTCTAATGCTTGCTTCAACTTTTTTTTATTTCCCAATGCTGCGTAATATAATGCAAATCCTAGTTCGGTCGTCGCTAAGTCTGGTTGAAGTTGTTTAGCCTTATTTAACATGTTCCAAGCTTCTTGCCATTGCCAGTTATGTACGTAAGCTAAACCCAATGATGAAAGCACTTGTGCTGAGTCTGGTTTAATTGCAAGAACTTGTAAGGATGAACTGATCACATCGGGCATGACTTTTTTTGGGGATTTAAAAAATGTCATTAATAGCCTGTAAGCATCTGACTTTGCTTTGTAAGCTTGGACGAACTTAGCGTCTAGTTCAATGGCCTGATTAAACATTGTAATCGCTTGCTCTGTGGAGGAAAGCGTCATTTTTGACAAGGCGTGCTGCCCTTTAATGTAAAACTGATAGGCTTGCATATTTTCGGTTGGCGGTGATGCTAGTTGCTTTTTTTGTTGTGAAAGTACCATAACTTTCAATGTGTCTGAGACCAATGTTGCTATTTTTGCCTGCACAGCAAATATATTGAGACTATCCGAGCTGATGTCAAAATCATTTACCCAGATGAGTTCCTTTGTTTGAATGTTCTCAAGTTCAACAGTTACACGTACTTGACCATTGACACTCTCGCTCACAGCACCGTCTAATACATATTCTATTTGAGGTAGTTTGTTCAGAATATGACTTCGAATTTTATTATTGCTAAAGGTGGAGGAAGTTGGTGGTGGGAGAGTCGTAATACCCTCAATTTTTCTGAGATCTTGAATGATTTCTCGGGTCATTTGTTCGGTAAAAGGCACCCAGTTTTCATTGTTCGTAATTGTTGAGAAGGGCACAACTAACAGTATTGGCGCGTGACTTTTTGTGCCGGTTTTTTGATAGTAAAACCAGAAAGTAAGGGTTATCACGGTGACTAATAATATCATTAGCCATTCCCACTTACGATGGTAGAGAGTGGCCAGTATAGGTACTTTATTGCTTAAACTAGAAGGTTGTACGTTAAATGATATTTGCTTTGGGTTTTCTTCAATTTGAGCTATAAACTGATAACCTCTTGAGCGTATTGTGTTGATAATTTGCTGCCTTTCACCATCATCACCTAATACATTGCGAGCGGTTTTAATATGGTTACTTAAGGTCGTATCTGAAACTTCTCTATTTGCCCAAATATTTTGAAATAACTCATCTCTTGAAATAACCCTTTGGCGATTCTCAATTAAGTATACGATCAAATCGAATACTTTAGGCTCTACAGCAATAACGTTCCCATCAATGCGGATTTCGAATTGAATGAGATCGATTTCTGTTTGGTTATATCGATAAATCACAATGAGTTTTCATCCTGAATCTGTTTGTCGACAGAAATGTGAACAAATAATTAGCTAAAGATTATCCAATCTTCATGTTGTTTAGCACCGCTAATTAATACTAGAAGTTCAATTTGCCAGTGAAAAGGACGAACACTATGCCGACATTAACTGAACTTATTCTAGATCCCGTATCGCTCACACTGCTAGCTATATACGGCACATTAATTGTGATTGAAATTAGCTTCCCTGCACGAAAACTGCCGAAAGTGACGGGTTGGATCCCGATATCTTTAGCCGTATTTAGTTTTTATTTTTTGCTATCTAGCTACCTGCCATTATTGATTGACCCATACTTAAAACCGTTTCAGATAGCTAATTTAGATGACCGGAACTCTTTTCTTGGTACTATTTTCGCCATCTTAATTTTCGAGTTATTGATTTATATTTGGCATAAGGCAATGCATAAACATAAAAGCCTGTGGCGAATATTTCACCAGATGCATCATAGTGCTGAGCGGCTTGATAGTTTTGGCGCTTTTTACTTTAGTCCCTTCGACATGATTGGCTTTACTTTGATTGGAAGTATAGCTCTGAATATCTTTGTTGGGTTATCGCCAGAAGCAACAACTTGGTTTTTTTATAGCACTATGGTGTTAGCTATTTTTCCTCACCTCAATATTAATACACCCCAATGGCTCGGGTATATCATACAAAGGCCTGAAAGCCATTCAGTGCACCATGAAAAAGGCGTGCATGCTTTCAATTATTCTGATTTACCCATCTTTGATATGATTTTTGGCACGTTCAATAATCCTAAAACGTTTGCTAAGGAAATTGGTTTTTTTGATGGAGCTTCGAGAAAACTGCCACAGATGTTAACGTTTCAAGATATAAACTCATTGAAAAGTAAATAAAGATGACTTTTTATAGGTGGTTTTTATGTTTGTATTTCAATAATATAAAGCTGAATGCAATGATAAGGATGCTAAGTGACATTACAAGTAATTGAACAAGATGAGGGTGAAGCATCTTTTACCCCGTCTAAAATCGTATGCGTAGGGCGCAACTACGTCGATCATATCAAAGAGTTAGGCAACGAAATCCCCTCAGATATGGTGGTATTTGTTAAACCGAACTCAGCTATTGGTCAAAGTCTGCCGTCATTTATACAAGAGCCGATTCATTATGAAACAGAGCTTTGCTTTAAAGTGGAAAATGGTCAGTTTGCTGCAGTAGGGCTTGGGTTGGATCTTACTAAACGTGCTTTACAATCAAGCCTTAAAAGTCAGCAATTACCCTGGGAGCGTGCTAAGGCATTTGACGGCTCAGCAATATTTAGCCAATTTATCAGTTTATCGACATCATCACTCAAGGCGAATGCGAGTTTTTGCTTTATGCTCACGATTGATGATGAACTGATTCAATTAGGCCATAGTGATTTGATGATGTATTCGGTTGATCAGATCCACCGTTCTATTAGCGAGTTTATGTCATTGGTTGATGGTGATATTGTGATGACTGGTACCCCAAAAGGAGTCGGTGAGGTCACTAAAGGCGCAGTTTTTGAAATGAAGCTTTGGCCTGGCATTGAATACCATTCTTATGAGCAATTATTAGCAGACGTTAACAAAGCTCAACCTATGATATGTCAGTCATGGGTCGCAGAATAGTTTGATTTAATTTAGCTGGCACGATAGCCCATGTTTGCGTGCGCCTAACTGATGTTGATTGTTGTTATAGCGCTTAAAAGTTTGCAATCACCTGTTATGACACTCATAACAGATATTGTTGTTTTAGCTGAAGATATAAAGGGCAAGGTTGAAAGCCTAGCTATTGCCGCCCATAAAAGTGTAGCAAAGTGGTGAGTGTAAGTTTGGGTTTACTTCATGTACGCCGCAAAAGATCACTGCGCAGATATCTGATTGAAAAGGCTGAAACTGAGCGATATTAACCTAAGAAAACAGGCAAAATCGATGTTGATGATTATGTATGAACACCAATTATGCCGTTAGCGATATTTAATTATAAATCTTATGGTAATGCCTAATAACTAATAACTAATAACTAATAACTAATAACTAATAACTAATAACTAATAACTAATGTCTAATTCGATTGGGCAAATATCTGGCTAAACGATGGGCGCTTGTGAATTTCTATAGGTTGATTGAGCTTTCTTGCCAGATCACTTGCTGCAATTAATCCTCTGATGTGATGCAATTCTTGATCAATTACCAGCATGTGGTGAAGGTTATTCTCTTGCAGTAATCGAACAATATCACTCACTTTTGCAGTTGATATTTGATTGTAATCAAAAGCTTGTAGTTCTTCTCTTGGCACCATAATTTCAGTTACCAATAACTCATCAATCGTTAAAGAGAGACGCTTAGCTGTGAGCATCAGATTGTGATGAGATAGTTCTTGTTGGGTAATGATACCCAGAAATTTATCATTTTTATCCACGACCAAGCGCATATATGCGTGAGTTTTTTCCATGATTTTAGCAGTACCAACTGCACTGGTAGAGGCATCAACAATGATGGGTCTAGATACATCAAAATCAGTAAAAATCTCTAAAGCTGAAGAGTCTAAATTGGGTGTTGTTGACTCTGATGACCATAAAAGGTGATCGATAGATGCTGTACTAAATAATTCTAAATTTCTCATGTGTTTTGTTCCGTTACGCTATGTAAACGGCTTAGGTTACTGAAAGTAGCGACCGCTATTATTCAGGATTGGTGCAACGTCCTTTATATGTTTAACATCAAAAAACCTTAACCTTGTGTTAATAACAATAGACCTGTGGATGCAAGTGAAGCAAGTACATGAAGAACATTTAATTTAGGTTAAGCTACTGTTGTGTATGTTAAATTTTGTGCTAACATTCTAGTGGGTAATAACGCAAGGACGACAAAATGCCGACCAAACAAATCACTAGCAAAGATGGATTATCGAAGGAGTTTAAGTATTTACTGGCAGGCACGTCAGTTAATATTGATATCGTCAGTCCAGCAGGGCAGAAAGGTCGGTTTAGAACCATTTTTATAGGCTACTTACCTGAGCAATTTATATTAATTCAATTTCCTGACTCTAATAAATTAGGTAACTTTGGCCAATATTTTGTTCAGGGGAGTGAAGTCATTGTTAGAGGGCTAGTTGAAGGTCACGAAGCATCTGTTATTGCATTTTCATCAACAATAAAACAAACCTTGAGCACGCCAACAAGAATGATGGCACTTAACTTTCCTGATAAAATGATCATTCATAATTTGCGTTCGACTAAACGTGTGTTAACAGAGCTCACCGCAAGTATAAAAATAAAAGAGGAGTCTTGGGGAGCACAGTTAACAGATGTCTCACTGACAGGCTGCCACGTAGAAGTCAGTGAAGGGGGGCAAGATGAACTTGTCGAAGGTGAAACTATTAATATTTATGTTGATGGAGATGATGAACCCCAAATCTCACTCATAGCCCGTATTTGTAACGCAAAAACTTCAGAAGAAGGGATTAAATTAGGCTGTCAGTTTATTAGCGAACAAGATAAACAGGTAGAAAAACTGGTTCATATAGCTCTCTTAGCTGAAAAGTAATTAGTTAAGAAAGAATCTAGATTACATGTGAAGCAATATCGATGTTTGTTCTTTTTTAGCCATCTTACTGACTACTAACATAAATGAATTATCAATTATCCTTTCTAACTCACCAGCGGGCACTAGATTAATTGGTGCAGAGTTATTTGCAACTGAACTTTCTATTATTCTCTGATTTTCAACATCATTTGGGTAATAAACTGAAATCCAGTGTTTTTTATCCATGTGATAACCAGTGGTAATTGAGTTGAAAATATCCCGTAAAGCACAAGATTCATCAGGATCGCATTTAAGGTTAATCATCAAAGCATTCTTACGCCAGCCAACTAATGCAAACATTTTCGAGTTTACTTTAAATACATGGGCTCCTTCGCCAAAAGGAAAGCTTTCTGTAGTGAATGGCTTCGAGAGTAAATAGGCTCTAACTTGATCAAACTCCATAATATATTCCAAAATTTAGCTGATTAGATTATTTCCTAAGTGATATATCACCGCTTATTACATTAAGGTACTCACCGTTTATCGTAACCAGTTTAGCTTCAATATGCATCGACATAGGGAACTTTATATCAGGTTGTTTTATTAACACCTGTGCATAGGTACGGTAATGATTAGAGAGCATATAAAACTGGCCGTCTACTTCACAATCTAAGTAAAAATTCTTTTCACTTAAATTTATATTTTCTAGCAGGTTATTTGAACTAAACATATGCTCTTCGGTAGTGATGATATTGCAATAATCATCACTATTTATATCAGTGAATTTAAATGTAAGAGCAGGTTTTCCTGCAAGTTCAGTACTATATCCCCCTATATATTTTTCAAGATTAATCGTAGTAGCATAGATGCTACTTGAATAAATAGAGCATAATATAATCAGTAAGTTAACATAAGAGTGAATACGAAAGGTTGTAATTAACGGAGCCTCTGTATTGAATGAAGGGAATTCAATAAAACCTAAATTTAAGTTTGTTAATTGCTTCATAAGATACTCCCTCTCTGACTAAATTAGCACCGTACACTCGCTTTAAATCATGATAGTTGATATTCACAATGCGGTTTTACATAAGTTAAATCAATCTCAAGTAAATCAACCGGAGCTAAATCAATAAAGAAGGTGATTATTTGTTGATAATTATTATGGGTTTTAAGTACGGTTTAACTTGAAGGGTAAAATGATCATTCATAATTTGCGTTCGACTAAACGTGTGTTGACAGACTTATCAATGAAAATTTGCACTACAACTGTTCAATTATCTGGGTCAATGACAGATGTTTCTTTATCAGGGTGCCAGCTTGAACTGGAGCAGCAAAAGAAAGGATTAAATGAAGGTGAAGAAATCGTCATAGAAGTCGCTGAAAACGAGCAAGAGACCATCAGGGTAAAGGCAAGGATTTGCAATGTGAAGCCCTCGGATGATGGCACCGCATTGGGGTGCCAGTTTTTGAATGAACAAGAAACTGAAATAGAGAAAATTGTTCATATGGCATTAATATGGCAGAACAATAATTATCTCAATTTGGCATCATTGATTAACTTGCGTTACACGCTAAGTTATTTTGCAAAAATAGCCTAATGCTTAGGTTTAACAGTATTAGGCTGCGAGTCATTGTTTTATCGTTTAATTAGCTGATTTTACTGTATTAGCTTAGCTATATTAGCTTTTCCAGAGGCGCTGTTTTGTCACCGCTCTTGGCTTTCCTTTTTTTATTAACCAATAAACGTAAACAAGGCTCAAAACAATGGTTAGGCCTTTAAATATGTTGGCGCTAGCTTCTCCCATTGCACCACCTGACATACCAAAAATACCGTAAGTGGCGTTCATAAAAAGATGCATCCACATAGGGTACCAAATGCTGTAACCACACTCACAATAGAGCCAAGCAAACCAAGAACCAGCGACAGCCATAAAAGCAAACAACATCAATGCAGATATGACATCATGGCTTTGGTAAAGGTGTCCAAAACCAAAAATCAGTGAAGTGGTTATTGCTGCAGGAATAAAGCCCCATTTACAAACCCGAAATAGTAGACCAAATAAAATGGCTCTAAAAATAATCTCTTCAAACAATGCAGGGTAAACCGATCCTGTTATTACTGCCGCGATAGATAGGTTTAAGTCTGTCGATAAATAAGCGTAACCGAGCGTCATAGGAACGCAACATAATAAGGCGGAGGTTAAGTAGCAGTCTTTGCGATCAGAATTGAGCCCTAACACGGCTAAAACAGGCTCATCTCGAAAGATGTACAAAGTGAAAAAAACAAAAGGGCCGTAGATAAAAAGCCATCTGGTTAGTGAGTGCAGAACATAAGAATGGTTATCTAAAGCTAGTAGTGTTTCTGTCCATGTTTCACCCCATAAATTTCTTATCAATAAATGGCTACAAATGAATGCCGCCAACAAAAGTGTTGCTCTGATTTTATTTGTCATCTTCTACCCAGTCGTCATTTAGTGTTTATCGAATGACAGTGTTAACAACGAGTGAGTAAGTCACAATACTTTTGGGATTAGCTTAAAATTTTAGTGGTGAAACCTGTCGAATAGGGACGAATAACATTAACTAGGGGCGAGTGACAAAGCGGTTTTAATTACAGCAATATATGATCGAGACACAGGAACGATAACGTCACTAAACTGCATTGTTAGTTTTAAACCATTGGCATTTCCGTGGAATGATTTCACGTGTGATAAATTTACCCCGTAAGAGCGATGGCATCGAACAATATCGCTATCGTGTGGTAATTGTTCTAGCGCTTTAATCAGTGTCATGCGCAGTAAGTTAACAGTCGCTTGGTTGTCTTTTATTGTAATGATTTCACAGTAGTTATCGGCTGATTTGATCAAAATAATATCGGCTAAGCTGACAGATAAAAAGTCTGACTTGTTCTCGCCCGTTATTTGAATGACAACAGAATTATCGGTTGTTTTTTGGGCTTTATCTTCTGTTAACGAAGCTTTTGTTAACCGAGAATTTGTTAACTGAGTATCTGTTGATTGAGTATCAGTTAAGCGAGAATTAGATAAAGGGGCAGATGGAGTGGGTTTACTCGTTGATGTCACATTATTATTGTTACGAAAATACATAATCGAAACTGGAAATATCGCAATAGTCGATACGTAAAATACAAATATCAGCTGATTTTCCCAGTGCCAACTATCATAAACGGCAACAACGAAATAGCTATGATTGAACAGCGCTGCGATTGTGATGTATAGGCTAATGATTAATAGAGGATAAGGTTTTATTTTGGCTCTATGGTGAGATAAGGCTATCTCAATCATCCCTGCAATAAAGACGGCTAGGAATGTGGCAACGCCATAGCCTGCTAAGCGTAGGTATTTAAATGATAACTCTGACTCATAAGTGCCAAAAGGCTGAAAGACACATAAGATCAGCACTGTAATACTGGCAGTTAGCAAAGCCCGTTTTTGTAAAGTAATGCGAGAGTTTAGTGAGTCGTTCAACCAAAACATGAAAGATATTCTAATGATAAACTTTACAAAACACTAACATAAAACTATCTCTAAGAGAAAATCAAAGACGGTTGAAATGAATTCCCTTCTAAGTTAAAAACTTAGCGAGTGTCAGTGATGTTTAGGGGCATATAACGTGAACTTATTCAATGTGTGTATTGGCCAACTAATATTGAGTTATTCCTTGAACATCCTTGCTTTATTATGTCTTTTAAAACGACAAAGTAATTACTTTGCCGTCTTAGCACTCTGTCACTATTTAACCCTTGAAATGGTGAACCTATCTAATAGGGTTAAAGTGGTGAAGCTTGTTTTAATTTATAACATCTAAACTTTAGGTTTTAGGTTTTAGGTTTAATGCCTTATCAATATCTTCAGCGCTATTGCGGTTAGGGACTTGTTCCCATTCTTCTCCCCATGAACGGTTCACAATTCTTCCGCGCTCTACAGCAGAGCGCTGCTCTATCTCTTTTGCCCAGCGAAGTAAGTTAGGATAACTTTCCACATCCAAAAATTCAGCGGCATCGTAGAGATTACCTAAGACTAAATTGCCATACCAAGGCCAGGTAGCAATATCGGCAATACTGTATTCGTCGCCTGCAAGATACTGATTATTTGCCAGTTGCTTATCTAATACATCTAGCTGTCTTTTGGCTTCCATTGAAAAGCGATTAATTGGGTATTCAAATTTTTCAGGCGCATAGGCATAGAAATGGCCAAAGCCACCACCAAGATAAGGTGCAGAGCCTTGAAGCCAAAATAGCCAATTCATTACTTGAGTACGACTCGCTAGTTCTTTAGGTAAAAAGTGACCAAACTTTTCAGCCAGATAAACTAAAATAGCACCAGACTCAAAAACATTAATAGGTTCATCCGTGGTGTTGTCGAGTAATGCAGGGATTTTAGAGTTAGGATTGACTGCAACAAAGCCTGAAGAGAATTGATCACTTTCGCCAATATTAATGATATAAGCATCATACTCGGCTTCAGTTACTCCAGCTGCCAGTAGTTCTTCAAGCATGATAGTGATTTTCTGTCCGTTAGGCGTGCCCAAAGAGTAAAGCTGCAGAGCATGCTTACCTTTAGGCAGCGCTTTATCAAAACGGGCACCAGAATCAGGTCGATTGATACTTGCCCATTTTCCACCATTTTCATCTTCCATTTTCCAAACTTTAGGCGGAGTGAATTCGTTCGTCATTGTAAAACCTCATTAATTTGACACTAGCTAAAAGATTACCATCAATGCTTTTATCTAGCTTCTGCCGACTGGGATACATTTCTCGTGCTATGTAAAAGATATTAGGGCAAAACTAAAATAAAAAAGTGTAGGACGAAAAATAGATTAGCAGAATTGGTTATTAATAAGGGAAATTTAGAATAATGAAACGCTGTGAACTGGGAGGATAACCGAGTCAATAATATGAGAGATGATTGGAGGGTGAAAAGTAACAATTGCTTGATATTAATACTTAACACCCACACCTAACACCCATAATAAAAATCCATACTCGATACCCATATATAATACCTATGGATAAGTAGGGCTTTATAACTTAGTTGTCACTTCAAAATTGACTCTGCGGATTTTTGAGCGCTCAGCTTTAGTAAGCTTTTTACCTTTATCTTGAATGATATGGGCACTTGAAGCTAACTGATTTGGAGAGGCACCAAGTACGACAAGATGTTCAACTAACCCTTCTGCACGACGTTTAGCAAGCGCTTTATTGTATTCAATGGTGCCTTTATCATCCGTGTAACCTTGAATATCAATCGATTTGTTAGGGTTGTTTGACAGGTAAGTCACTATACAAGACATGTTACTGTCTAATCGGCTGTATGGTTTGTCACTGTTCACCTCAAAAAATACCGGTCTAAAGCCTGTTACTTCGGTTTCTTGCTCATTTTGTAATGCGTAACTTAAGCAAGCTGGAGATAAAGAAACCTTTTGCGGCGTTTCGGGGGCTTTTTCTGGTGTTGATTTACACCCTGAAATGACAGTAAATGCTAATATTATCGCTGAATATTTTAAATGTTTCATATCTATATTTAGTCCATTAAAAAAGAAGTCGTAAAATTACCTATTCTATAATTGCGGGTCAATAGTAATTACATTAATTTTAGCGTTTGTTGATTAAAAAATTAATATCACAACATACTTAATGATTACTTTCGTTATTAGTACATACTATTGGGTGTGTTTGTTTTGTTTGATTGGTAATTTAAATTAATTGTAATTATTTTAAATGTTGTTTTTTTATATGCGATGCTGCACCATATTATAGTTTTTTTATTACTAGGTAGTTAGTTTACATACCTTTTGATTATATTTAGGGATAAACCTGTACTTATGGATAAGTGTCAAGAATCGAGCCCATCAATTGATGATAAAACTTTTGTGGCTGGAATAAACCAAACTAAAACAATTGAGAATAAAACTAATTTGATTGGAAAATGTTTGAAAAAACGTTATTTAATTGAATCTAGAATTGGCCATGGTGGCATGAGTGACATATATCGAGCAAAAGATTTATACCTCGAATCACTTAATGTTTCTGAGCCTTTTGTGGCAATAAAAGTATTATTATCGGAATTTGCTGATGCACCTGAGGCGCAGCAAGTGTTAATTAAAGAGTCGATTCAAACACAGCAACTTTCCCATCCAAATATTATTCGTGTTTATGATGTGGATAGCGATGATGCTTACCATTTTATGGTCATGGAGTGGCTAGATGGTGAGACATTAGAGCAGGTCATCAAGCGCTCTAAACCATCGGGCATTAACTTTAAAGGCACAATGCAAATCATTGAGCAGATTGGCTCGGCTCTGTCTTATGCACACAAACAAGGGATTGTTCATACCGATTTAAAACCTTCCAATATCTTTCTCACTCGAAAGGGTGACATTAAAGTCTTTGATTTTGGTGTTGCTAAAAACTTTCAGCAAAACGTAGATCAGTACGCATTAGCTGAAGCCGATTCTGATCCTTCTTTAACGGGTTATACCCCTGCATATGCAAGCTATGAACAGCTTTTAGGCGAAGAAGCATGTGCTGCGGATGATGTTTTTGCGTTTTCTTGTATAACCTATGAATTATTGACAAGTAAACACCCATATTTAAGAGTCGCTGCTAACGAAGTCGATACCAACAAACAAAAACTGACTAAACCAAAACACCTCAGTTTTCGCCTTTGGTTAAGCTTAAAAAAAGGCTTAGCGATTCATAAAGCGCAAAGAGAACTCGATATACAATCATTAATCACCAAGTTTCAAAGTAAGACCTGGCCTGTGCCTGTTTCATTAGCCGCTGCTGCTTTGATTGGTGTTGTAGGTTTTCAGATGCATCAAGCTTCTGAACAAAAAATTGGCGATTTAGAAAATATCATTTCAGCTAATGAGCAAGTCAAAAATGAGTCTGATGCATACGAGTTTATCACTGCCTCGACGCTATTTGAGCAAATTGATGGTCTTCCGATCGAGAAAAATTTGATCCGCGATGGTTTATTGAGAAAACATCAAATCGAAGTCTTGGATTTAATTGAAAAGCAAATAGCAGCTGTGCCTAAAAGTGACAATGGCTTATATCAAAATTACGGTCAAATTGAGTTAATAATTGCAGACATTAGCCGTTACTACCCCGACTCTGTGAGGTTGTTGCAAATCAATAATCAGATGAAGCGAAGTAAACAATCAGTCATCGATTCTTTGTCTGATCGTCTGACTGTGTTGTTGTCGCAATCTCGCTATAACGAGACCGGGGATAACAATATTAAGTTGATTGTAGAAGGTTTAGCTTTCGTAGAGCCTAAATTTAAGTATATGCCTAATGAAGAGGCGTTAGTTTTATATACTTCTTCATTTGAGCAGGCGTTAAAACTTCGTGATGTTGAACAAATCAATGCACTTATTACCACTGGAGAAGTTGTTTTTTCAGCAAGTCCTGAAGCTGAACCATTATTGAAATATGGTGCATCAATGCGTGTTGCTGTTAAAAAGCTTAATGATTTCAACCGTGATACTGAAAGTGGTTCTGCTGCTGAATATCCTTATGAAGCTGCCGAGGTATTTTATCGTGATACGTTCAAGGTGCTTACAGAACAACTTGATCTTATTGATGAACCAAAGAAACTGCATGCTTTTGACAAAGAAGTAGCCATTTTAGCGACAAGTATGCCTGCCGACTTTGAACCCTTACTGACTCTTGAGAAACGTTTAGCGGCTTCTTTTTTACGTCAAGCGAATATCTATTTAGAAAAACAGTACTTAAAAACTGCTCGTGAATTATTTGCCCGCGGAAATGAGCTTTATGAACGTTTGAATGGCGTACAACGCTTATAAATATGTTGGTGAACGTGACTAAGTTTAATGGATTATGAGACGAGTAATAAAATGGAATTAACGTTAGAGATTGTAAGTTATCACAGACTATCGCCCGAGCAGGTCAAGGTTATTAATGTTGGTAATGTTTTGAGCTTAGGAAGGTCTGAGACTTGCGATTGGCATATGCCTGATCCTGATAAAGTGGTATCAGGTAAGCATGCTCAAATATCTAAACGAAATGATGGTTTTTACATCGAAGATTTATCAACTAATGGTTTATTCATCAATCGTGCTGTTGAAGCGCTAGGTTCGGGTGCCGCCCACAAGATTGAGCACGAAGATTTGTTAACTTTCGGTGACTATGAGGTCAGTGCGAAGCTAATTTCGGCAACTGACTCTGCTCATAATGGGCATATGTCTGCTGGAGTTCAGCAATCGAACATTTTACCTGCAGAGGCAGTCATTAGTTCGAGTGAGCCTGCTTTTAACAACGATTTTAATAATGATATTACTGGTTTTGATGCTCAAGAATTATTAGGTAAAGCGAGTTCAAACTCAGCACTATTATCTGAAGTTAATGCCGACCTACAGGATCACTTTAAGCCACCAGAATCTACAATCCCAGAAGAATGGGATAAGGATTTCTTTGAGCAAAAAAGCACTCCAGCAGCGACTCCAACAGTTGCTGCTAAACCTTTAGTGGAAACGCCAAGGCCTCAAGCGGCACCGCAAGCGCAAGCTCAAGTTAACCCCGTCGCTCGAAGCACGCCGCGTACAACACCAGCACAAGAAGCTAATACACAAGTTCAGCCGGTAACGTCTCTCACTCAAGCTTTTTTTAAAGGCTTGGGGGTAGATGAACAAGACTATGGCAAAGTGCTGAATGAATCGTTAATGCTGGAATTAGGCCAAAGTATGCATTTAATGCTGACAGGTTTAATGGATTCTTTGCGTCAACGCTCTCAGCTTAAAATGGAATTCAGAATTAATCAGACGACATTTCAACAAAGAGAAAATAATCCGTTGAAATTTTCGGCCAATATTGATGATGTATTTCAAAATTTATTCTTACGTAACAGCGCGAGTTTCTTGTCTTCACAGCAGGCGATTACTGAAGCCTTCAATGACGGGCGCAAGCATGATATTGCTTTAACTGCCGGCACCATTGGCGCATTGCAAGGCTTACTTAATGAGTTAGACCCTCAGGCGATAGAGCAAAAAAGTCAGAGTCAAACGATAACTGATATGTTGCCAGGTCAAAAGCAAACAAGACAATGGAAAGTCTACAAAAGCTTACATCAAGATTATAAAAATGAATTCATGAGAGATAATTCTGCAGCGTTATCAGATGATTTCGTGAAAGCATATGACAGTAAACTTAAATTACTTTAGGGAGAAACGGTAAAATGAAACTTAAAATTAGTATTTATTATATTGCTTTGGTCTGCACGCTATTATTCAGCACTGGCTGCAAAACGATTAATGCTGTTGTACCGCCTTATACGGATATTACTTTTCAAGCCAGTAAAGATATTAATCCTGATATTAACCTTCGTCCATCACCGGTCGTAGTAAAAGTGTTCGAATTGTCTTCAAGAACCATTTTTGATACCCAAGACTTTTTTACTTTATATGAAGATGCTGAGTCTGTATTAGGCCCAGATTTAATACGCAAAGATCAATTAGAGCTTCAGCCTTCTGAAATTCGTGAGTACCCAATGTCTTTAGGGGCAAATACCCGTTATGTCGGTGTGGTTGTCGCGTATCGTGATATTGACTCATCGCGCTGGCGTTCAGTGGTTGAAGTTGATCCTACAGGCTATGACAGTATTACGATAAACATCGAAAAAATAGCCGTTTATAACTCTGAACAATAATGCATTTTTGATGAAGCTTTCTGGTTTAGAGAAATTGCATTAACGTTTTATAGAATAAAAATAAAGACATTGAACGTCATTATATAATAGGGAAATTATGAGTGATTTTAGTCCTGTAGCATGGACGGAAGGGATGTTCCTGCGTCCACAACACATGCAACAACAAGAGCGATTCTTACAATATCAGCAAACTCATGCGGTCAATAAACTTAACCCTTTTGCGTGGGGAGTGACCAGCTTTGAAGTGAATCATGGATTATTACCCCTAGGACAATTTGGTTTAGACAGAATTGAATGTATGTTCCAGGATCACACGCTGGCATTATTACCAGAGCAAAGTCCTTTACCTAAAGCGATTTCAATTCCTGCTGGCACCATTGATCAACTGATTTATATTGTTCTGCCTGTATCTAAAAGTAACAGTCTTAATATTTCGTCGGAAGAACAAAATCAAATAACAAGATATGTGTTTGATGATCATAATATTGTGGATACCAGTTTTGGCTCTGATGCTACAGAAGTGCTGCAGGTGGCCAAATTAGATTGTCGATTGAAATTGCAAAGTGAAGACCGTTCAGGCTATGTATCCATAGCGATAGCAAGAGTCATTGATGTTTCTGATGAAGGTGTAGTTAAACTTGATAAAAAGTTTATTCCTGCCTGTACCGGTATTTCCCACATTAAAGCCCTGCAAAATATAAATACCGAAATCAATGGCATGATCCAGCAACGAGCAGATGCTATCGCTGGCAGATTAAATCAATCCCAAAGTGCTTCAAGTTCGATTGCAGACTTTTTAATGCTGCAATTGTTGAATAAGTATCAACCTATATTTGAACATTACTCTGTAGTTAGCCATGTTCACCCTGAAACCTTTTTTTGCTCTTTGCTGTCATTCTCTGGTGAATTAGCTACGTTTAGTAGCCCAGATAAACGCCCGCCTAAATTTCCTATCTACCAACATGACAATCTTACGTATGTATTCAGTAATGTGATGGTGATTACCAACCATGGTTTAAGTACTGTTCTTGAACAAAGTGCAACAGAGTTTGCGTTAGAAAAGACCAAGTTCGGCGTATATTTTGCCACCATTTCAGATAAAAGCATGCTTGATAATGCAGACTTTATTCTGGCTGTGAAAGCGAACGTGCCGAGTGAGGAGCTTCGCCAAAGGCTGCCATCACAAATAAAAATTGGTTCAGTAGAAACGATACGAGAATTAGTCAATAACCAACTGGCGGGTATCGGTATCTCAACCTTACCAATAGCACCACGACAAGTGCCGTATCATGCCGGTTATCACTACTTTCAGCTTGATAAAAATAACAGCCATTGGGTAAAGCTGAAATCTAGTGGTGGGTTAGCTATGCATATTTCAGGTGCATACCCTGAGTTACAGATAGAGCTTTGGGCTATCAACACGTAATAAACACAATGTATAAGGATATTTGTTGTGGAAGATAAAACTATTGTTAAACCTCGCCCTGGGAGAGGGGCTGGATTAGCAACCAGTAAACCCAAAGTTAATGATGACAGTCAGAAAACATTGGTACAAGAAATCAAATTTGATAACCGTGCACAAAGTGCGGTGTTAAGTTTAGCGCAAAATCCGATTGTTGATTTTGCAGGAACATTATTATCGATATGTACCCAATTGCGCACCAGTGCTCAGCATGACGATATTGATACATTACGAGTTCATTGTGTTGAGTTAATTAAAAATTATGAGCAGCAACTACGAAGCGCTGATGTGAGTGCAGAAGATATAAAGTCTGCGCGTTACTGTTTGTGTTGTTTCATTGATGAAGTTGTATTGAATTCACCTTGGGGGGAACAAAGTTACTGGGCCTCCGACAGTTTATTATCAACCTTTCATAATGAAACCTTAGGTGGTGAGTACTTTTATACATTACTCGATGCATCATTAAGACAGCCCGAACAAAAGTGTAATTTATTAGAGTTAATGTATTTATGTTTAACCCTTGGATTTGTTGGAAAGATGCGCGTTGAGCCACAAGGTGATCAACAGTTAGAGGCATTAAGAGAAAGAACATTTTTGGTGATTCAATCGACGAAAGATGATTTACATCGTGAGTTGTCACCTTCTTGGCGACAGAACATAGCCTCAAACCAAACCTTTGAGCAGCCATTTCCATTGTGGGTTATTGGTGCGCTTTTTGGTGTGTTGTTATTGTTTATTTATTTAGGATTTAGATACAGCATTAATGACTACTCATCAACAGCTTATAAGCAACTTACCAGTATTGTGCCATGGGAAGACACCGTTGAAGAACAGTTGATCAGTCGCGATGAAGCCTTGTTACTGCAGCAGTTATTACAAACTGAGATTTCTAAAAACTTATTAGAAGTTGAACAGTTAACCGATCGGGTGAGAATTAGAATTGAAGCGGGGGAGTTATTTGCATCAGGTAATACTCAGCCTCGTTCTGACTTTGAAGCTATTCTGGCAAAAATTGCCAGAACGCTTGAAGGCACTTCAGGGAAAATTCTGATTACAGGTCATACTGACGATGAACCTATCTTTACCTCAAAATACCCTTCGAACTGGCATCTATCTCTAGCAAGAGCAACTTCAATAGGTAATGTTTTGGCTCAAAATGCGTCTTTACGAGGTCGTTTATGGCCAGAAGGAAGAGGCGAGTCAGAACCGAGAGTTGCCAATGACAGTGAGCAAAACCGCGCATTTAATCGTCGTATCGAAATAGACTTACTGTTTTAGCATTACACAAAGGAATTGTAATAATGTCTGCAAAATCAATTGGCAAAAGGATTGTCGATATTTTTAAATCCAAATGGGTTATCACAATCATTGGATTTACATGTTTAGCGTTATTGATTTGGTTTGGTGGCCCCTTAGTGGCTATTGCTGGTTATGAACCGCTTGCATCAACAGCAGTGAGAGTGATCGTACTATTGGTCATTGTCATCATTTGGGGTGGGCTGCACTTTATGCAGCAGGTCAAAAATAAAAAACAAAGTGATGAAATGGTCGATAGCCTCATTAATGGTGAGGGTGAAACGGTTTCTGGTGATGATCTCGTTAAAAACGAAATAGATGTTCTACAAAATAAGATGACCCAAGCTTTAGACATCTTAAAGCAGACTAAACTGACAAAGAATAAAAGTATATACGAGCTCCCTTGGTACATCATGATTGGCCCTCCAGGTAGTGGTAAAACGACAGCTATTCAACATTCAGGTTTAGAGTACCCATTAAAAGAAAAAATGGGTGTGGATATGATTGAAGGCGTCGGCGGCACACGTCATTGCGATTGGTGGTTTACTAACAAAGCCGTGTTGATAGATACCGCAGGTCGCTATACCACGCAAGATAGTCATGTAAAACAAGATTCTAGAGCGTGGCAGGGCTTTTTGGGCTTACTGAAAAAGTATCGTCCAATTAGGCCTATTAATGGTGTGATTATTAGTATGGGAATGTCTGAATTGCTTAACCAGACTAAAACCGAACGTAACATGCATGCCAGAGCGATTAAACAACGTTTACAGGAGCTACAAAACCAATTAGGCATGACGTTTCCTGTTTATGTTTTGTTATCTAAATCGGATTTAGTAGCAGGCTTTAACGAGTTTTTTGATGATTTAACAAAGGAAGACTGTGAGCAAATTTGGGGCGTAACTTTCCCACTTGATGTGGATGAAGAAACTGACATTGTTAGTACATTCAATAAAGAGTTTCATCATTTACTGCTGACTTTAAACGCAAGATTAAATACCCGATTAAGGCATGAGCGAGATTTGGAACGTCGAGCTGCGATTTACGAGTTTCCTAAGCAATTAAGGCTGTTACAAAGCTCGGCAGATGACTTTTTGAAAGAAATCTTTGCACCAAATGCATACGAAGAAGCACCGTTACTTCGTGGGGTTTACTTGACGAGTGCCACACAAGAAGGCACACCGATAGATCATCTTTCAACTCATTTATCGAGCGGGATTAAAAGTAAAACCAAGGCAAGTTCCAATGGCAAAGTAAGAAGCTACTTTATAAAACGTTTATTAGAAGATGTTGTTTTTCCAGAAAAAGACCTCGCTTCAAGCAACAGAAAACATACTAACCAAAACAAATTATTGAGAAAGGCATCGTTAGCTATTGCTGCTTCGGTCACTTTAGTAGCGAGTTATTTTTGGTGGGAGAGTTACGACTGGAATCGACAGCTGATAGACAATACTTACCAAGAGCTTACTAAATATGAAGACGTTACCCAAGGTGGCTTGTCTTCTAAGACGGATATTGTCACTTTAACGAAAGGCTTAACGATTATTCGAGATTTACCTGTTGGCTATGGTACTGAAAAATCGGAAGATGCTCATACATTAGGGCTTTATCAAGGCGATAAATTAAAGCAGCCAGCGACAGCCGCTTATGTAAGGGCACTTGAGTCCCACTTAAGACCTTTAATGCTATCTATTCTCAGTGAAGAAATGGATGCTAATGGCCACCACCTTAATTATCTCTATGAAACATTAAAAACCTATTTAATGTTGTATTTACCTGAGTACTATCAAGCTGAAGACATTAAGATTTGGTTTTCTGCTTACATTGACCGCAATGTGATCGGCAATGTAAACGCTGAAGTGCGCCAACAGCTTAACCTTCATATTGAAACCTTACTTAATTTAGGGATTAGGGGCGACAACTATGACGACATGGTTGTTGGTGGTGCTAGGGCCAATTTAACCATGCTACCCCTAGTTGAACGTGCGTATCAGCGTTTAAAAAGTGACTATTCGCAAAGCAGTATTCCAGATTTTGAATTGGTCGATATCCTCAGTTCTGACAGTTTAGATGGGTTAGTTTTTGGAAGTGGACGTCAGTTTAATCAAGGTATTCCTGGCCTATACACCTTCAATGGTTTCCATGGCATTTTTAATATTGAGAAAAATAAAATTATTAAAAACTTAACGGCAGATAGTTGGGTTTATGGTGATGAGTTAGCAAATTTAGACGAGCAAGCACGAAACCGCTTAACAGCTGATCTTGAGAGAAAGTATATTCGAGATTATATTTTTTACTGGGAAGACTTTTTAAGTGATATCACGGTTAAACCCTACTCGACTCTCGAGGAAGCTGAAAGAGTTACTGCAGCATTAGCAAGTCCAGATCAACCGATTAAAACCATTATTGCAGCAGTGCAAAAAAATGTGCAATTGACAAAACTACCCATGGAATCCAATAACTTAAAAGCGGCATCTGAAGTGGCTGGCAATGTTACTGATGTTGCTTTTCGTTCTAAAAAAGCGCAGTTAAATCGCTTGTTACCTGATACCGCGATTGAATTAGATGTGGAATTACCAGGTAAAGAAGTTGAAGTGGCGTTTGCAGAGCTTATAGAAATCAAGTTAACTGATGTCGATAAAATTCAAACAACCCTCAGAGCGCTTAACCGTAACTACGCCAAACTCATGTTGCAGTCAGATATTCGCGGTAACGTGATGAATCAATCTGTAGAAGAAAGTTTTGCTCAAATGGGCAGCAATCTATCAGAACAATTAATTGATCTTCCACATCCAGTGAAAGGTTGGCTAGGTGGGGTTGCATATCAAACACGTACTTTTGCCAAATCAAATCAAAATCAACGCTTTAATGGTATTTGGCGTTCACAGGTTTTAGCTGAGTTTAAAGGCGCGATTGATGGACGTTATCCATTTAATCGTAAATCTAAAGTTGATGTGAGATTGAATGACTTCAGTAAATTCTTTGGCTATGGCGGCACACTCGATAAGTTTTGGGATCAATATTTAGCAATGCATGTTGATACCAGTAAAAAGCCGTGGCGATTCATTCGAAATATTGGCATTCAAGATGATGTGTTGATTATGTATCAACGTGCTGAAGTGATTAAAGAAGCTTTTTTTGAGCCTGGTAGTAAACGCCCTAAAATCAATTTCTCGCTAGAGCCTCAGCTATTAGACCGAAGTGTCAGCTTGTTCTTATTAGAAATGGATAATCAACAGCTTAAGTATCAACATGGCCCAACCAGAAAGGAAATGTTTATTTGGCCTGGCCAAGGTGCAAACAACGAAACGCGCATCGCATTCTCGCCCCCTAATGGTGGCCGCTCAATTAATATGAAATATGAAGGTGAATGGTCTTTCTTCAAATTACTTGATGAGTTGAGTAATAAGCGTCCACAAACTAAAAAGGACGGAAAGTTGATGATTAACCTGAGTGGATATAACGCTGAACTAAAACTGATTGCTAATAGTGTGAACAATCCATTTTGGATGGCAAATATGGAGACATTTAGATGTCCTGCGAACCTTTAAAAAGTATTGGTTATTGTGGAAAAATCCCTGCTAAAGGAGATTTTATTCAACAACATTTGAATCAGGACTTTCTGAAAAATTGGAATGATTGGCTTCAAGCTGTGCTTGCTGTAAGTAAGGAACAAGCCGCAAATGAGTGGCTAGATTATTACCTTACAAGTCCAATATGGAATTTCTCTTTATCGGCAGGCATATGTTGTGAAGAGGCGGTGATAGGTACTGTTATACCGAGTGTGGATCAGGTCGGCAGGCATTATCCATTTACAGTCGCGGGTTTTCATTCTCAATCTGCACTTAGAGGTTGGTGTGATAACACTTGTTCCCCAGTGTTTGAGCAGCACATTTTATCGGTATTAGAGGATGACACTGCAATAGACACTTGGCTAATTGAATTACTTGATAACACATTGACAGTATCAATGGACAAGTATTCATTCTCTGAAGTGGAGTCAGAGGATCAAACCAAAACAGCTTGGGTGTTTACTGGTAGTCAAAGCCCTGAATTATTGTCACTACTGGATCAACAGTATAAGCGTAAATTTAATCGCTACAGTATTTGGTGGACAGAAGGTTCTGCTGATGTTGAGCCTTGTGTCATTATTACAGAAGGCTTGCCGCAGGTGAGCCAATTCATCTCGATGCTAAATGGACAATGGAAGCAAACTAGTTGGAATATGGCCGAACTTAATAAGGATGAACATACGTGCACTTAAGTCATGCTTTGACCCATCGGGGTACAATAAGAGAAATTAATGAAGATGCATTTTTAGAATTGCCGTATTTAGGCGTTTGGGTTGTTGCTGATGGGATGGGTGGTCACGCAGCTGGTGATGTTGCAAGCCAAACTGTTATTGACGGAATTCAACAATCATTGGAACAGGTTGAGCCAAATGAAATCACTATCGAATTACTGAAATCATCTTTGCAGAACAGCAATCGTATTTTACAGCAAATGAGCGAAACTGAGTTTGAAGGTAAAGTCGCCGGTAGTACCGTGGTTGTGCTGTGGTTAGATAATGATCAGTATCATATGTTATGGGTTGGAGATAGCCGAGTATATCGGTTTAGAGAGCAACAGTTAACTCAACTGTCTAAAGATCACAGCCAAGTCAATGACATGGTAGACGAAGGTATACTTGCACCTGAAGAAGCTGAAACTCACCCCTTGGCTAATGTCATCACACGAGCAGTAGGCGTAGATGTCCATTTGGACATTGACTATCGCAGCGATAAAGTAAATGAAGGTGATATCTTTCTTTTATGCAGCGATGGCCTAAACAAAGAACTTAACGATAACGAAATTCAAAGAATCATTCAGTCTGAAAACATTATTGACTCAGGTTTAGCTTTGTTACATGCATCGCTAGTGAGAAATGCACGTGATAACGTGACATGTATATTAGTTAAACATACTAATAAAGTGTCTAGTTTAAGTGAAGAGTGCGATAAAACAATTCCGGTTTTTGTATAATCAGCGATTAATAAAAGTAATATTAATAAATATAGTTAAACCAAACTAATTAAAAAGAGTTTTAATTGTATGTTTGCAATTAAAAAACATTATAAAGTATTAGTTTGATATTTAATTTACATTAATCTGTTTATTTAATCTTGTTATGTTTACTGATTTATATAAAATACATCAAATAGTATTATTGGAAAGTGTTTGGTTTTTAAATTTAAATAGTAAGTGTTATTTATGTCTATTTAAAGTAAGGAATACACTAAAAAGTATTAGTTATTCGGAAGAGACAATATTTTTATAATTCAAGGATTGAATTTAATTGAACCAGCTAAAAGAATTATTCATTAATGATTTAATATTACCTATTGCTGAAGATTCAGCAACGGGTATTGATCCCCGTGAAGATATCAGCCCGACGTCGACTTATTACTTACTAAAAGATGTAAGGAATAATGCACGTGCAAAAGAGCGAAAAGCTCTGATTGATGAAGAAGACCTCTTATCTGTCGCAGTAGACTGGCGTCCTATTTTTGAACAAGTTCCTGGCGTACTCAAAGACCAAACCAAAGACATTGAATATATTGCTTGGTTTATTGAAGCAGCTTGTCGGTTACATGGCTTTAAAGGACTGAGTTTTGGTTTTACACTTGCAGCTGAATTGATTGAAACCTATTGGGAAAACCTATACCCCACACCTGAACCTAATGATTTATCCGAAAGGATAGCTGCACTTATTGGCCTAAACGGCATTGAAAGTGAAGGTTCACTCATTCAGCCCATTAAAACAATCCCGATCACTGAAGGCGGCTATGCCTTTTCCACTTGGCAATATGAACAAGCTTTAGAAGTGGATCGTTTAGATAAAGATAAGCAGGAAAAGCGCTTTGACTCAGGTGCCGTATCACTTGAAGAAGTTGAACTGAGCATTAAAGAAACGCCAGATAGTTTCTATATAGATTTGAATCAAGACATTGATGATGCCATTGCTGCATTTTTACGTTTGTCCGAAGCCATGGACAGCGCAATGTCAGGCCAACCACAACCTACTAGCTATATCCGTAAAGCGTTAGAGGCATGCGCTTTACAGATCCGCACTATTTCAGCACCCATTATCGAGAAAGTTAATGTCAGCGAAGATGTTGACCCAAGCGAAGCGAGTGAAAGTGACAGTGTTGTGAGTGATGCTGGGCAAAACGGAATGAGCCAACAGCTTAATTCACGTGCGCAAGCGATAAATAACCTAGAAATGATAGCGACCTTTTTTAAAAAAACCGAACCTCACTCTCCAATGTCCTATGCCATTGAACAAGTGGTTCGTTGGAGTGATTTAAGTTTACCTGAGTTGCTACAAGAACTAATCCAAGACGGAGAAGCGAGGAATGGCTTCTTCAAACTATCTGGAATTAAAGCAGAAGATAATCCCTAGTTGATTACTCACAATATTATTGAAAGGAGTTCAAATGAGTGTACATGATCGATTAAAACGAGTGAGAAAGCCACGCGTCCACATTACCTATGATGTTGAAACTGAAGGCACAGTAGTTAAGAAAGAATTGCCATTTGTTATCGGTATCACTGGTGACTTCTCTGGACATAACACTGAAACGCTTAAGCCATTAAAAGATCGCCGCTTTGTGCAAATTGATCGTGATAACTTTAATGATGTATTAAAGCGTATGAGCCCTCAGTTAAACATCGCAGTGCCAAATACATTGGCTGATGATGATTCTGAAATGAATGTTTCACTTAAGTTCGATAGCATGGAAGATTTCGAACCTGCAGCCATTGTTAATCAAGTTGAGCCATTAAAAAAATTAATGGAAACGCGTAATAAATTGCGTGACTTGATGACGAAAGTCGATCGCTCTGAAAACCTTGAGAACATTCTGGAAGAAGTACTAAGCAATACAAATAGCTTAGACAAACTTGCAGGTGAACTTAACCTTAAAGGAGCAGAGTAATGAGCATGGAAGCAGCCACATTAGATGCGACATCTGAAGAGCAAACAATAGAAGCATCGATTCTTGAACAGGCAATCGGTGCCACTAAACAGACTGATTCAACTCGTGCTGAAGAACTCATTCGTTCACTCACCGAAGAAGCCCTTAAAGGCACCGTGCAATGGGATAAAAACCTTACTGTTACCTTTAATAAAGCGATAAGCCAATTAGATGAAGTTATCTCTAAACAGCTATCAGCCATTATGCATAACGATGAGCTACAAAAGCTAGAAGGTAGCTGGCGTGGACTTCATCATACGGTTAAGAATTCTGAAACCAATGCGACATTGAAAATCCGTGTGATGAGCTTGTCTAAAAAGGAGCTACATAAAGATTTAAGCAAAGCGGTTGAATTTGATCAAAGCCAAATGTTCAAAAAAATCTATGAAGCAGAATTTGGCACACCAGGTGGCGAACCATATGGCTGTTTAGTCGGCGATTATGAATTCAGTAACCATCCAGAAGATGTTGAGTCTCTTTCACTCATGTCGAATGTGGCAGCAGCAGGGTTCTGTCCATTTATTTCAGCATCTGGCGCTTCTTTATTTGGTTTTGATGATTGGACTGAACTAAGCAAACCGCGTGATTTAGAGAAAGTATTCGAGTCTCTTGAATATACGCAATGGCGTTCATTCAGAGACAGTGATGACTCTCGCTTCGTTACATTAACAATGCCGCGCGTATTAGCACGTTTACCATATGGCTCAGCCACTAAACCTGTTGAAGAGTTTTGCTACGAAGAGTTTGATATTGACGAAGCAAGCGGGCGCTCAAAAGTGGCTGGTCATGACGATTACTGCTGGATGAATGCGGCTTATGTGATGGCGACCAATATGGGGCAGGCATTTAGTCAATACGGTTTCTGTACTGCAATTCGTGGTGCTGAAGGTGGTGGTAAAGTTGAAGGACTACCAGCTCATGTATTCACCAGCGATGATGGTGACCCAGACTTAATGTGTCCAACAGAGATTGGCATTACTGACCGCCGCGAAGCTGAATTGAGTAAGTTAGGTTTCTTACCTTTATGTCATTATAAACATACTGACTACGCAGTCTTTTTTGGCGCTCAATCTTGTCAGAAGCCAAAAATATTCTCAAATCATGATGCAACCGCTAACGCAGCAATTTCATCACGCTTACCTTACTTAATGGCGACTTCTCGTTTTGCTCATTATTTAAAAGTAATGGCCCGCGATAAAATCGGCAGCTTTATGGAAGCTGATGATGTAGAAGCTTGGCTAAACAGATGGATTCTGTCATTTGTGAATGCATCTGAAGGTGGTGGGCAAGACATTCGTTCTAAATATCCACTTGCAGATGCGAAGGTTGAGGTTAAAGAGATCCCAGGTCAACCGGGTTCTTATAATGCAGTTGCATGGCTTCGTCCTTGGTTACAAATGGAAGAGTTAACTGCTTCTTTGCGTTTAGTCGCTAAAATTCCGAAAGTAGGCTAATCAGCGAAAGATAGCCGGATTTGTTTTCAAGGATAGAAACAAACGATGACGCAAGAAGCTATTTCATTTGTTACAAGTGAAATCTTTAAAGAAGGCACCGATGTCCCCACATCGGTGTCTTCTACTCCTCAAAAGCTTAAAAATAAGCATCTTGTTGAACGATTCCTCAGGGAGTCTGATTCAACGAGATCGCTTTTGTTATGGCTTGAGAATTCAAACCATTCACTGTCACGATTCGATAAAGTATCGGTATTACCTTTTTTGATCAAAGCAATTGAGGAAATAGACAGGCAGTTAGAGCAACAAATAAATACCATTATTCACCATGCATCCTTTCAAGCCCTAGAAGCGAGTTGGCGTGGAATTTTGTATATCGTTAACCAGCAAGAAATGCATGATAAAGACCAAAAGGTCAAAGTTAAGCTGTTAGATTGCTGTTGGCTGACATTATCAAAAGATATTAATCGTGCGATAGAGTTCGACCAAAGTGAGTTTTTTAAACTCATTTATAACAACGAATATGATATGTCGGGTGGAGAGCCTTTTGGTGCGTTGATTGGCGACTATCAAATGAGCCATAAAAATCGTCCGGGAGTATCGACAAACGATATTGATGTTTTAAAGGATATTTCTCGCACAGCTGCAGCGGCATTTGCCCCCTTTATAACCTCAGCAAGTCCTTCATTATTTGGGGCAGACGATTTTACTGATTTATCTGCTCATATGAATATCGGCAAAATATTTGAACAACATGAATATTTGAAATGGAATTCATTAAGAAAAATGGACGATGCACGGTTTATAGGCTTAACCCTGCCAAATATTTTAATGCGTTCACCTTATTTGATAGACGGCACTCGCAGTGAAGGCTTTAAATTTAAAGAGTCGATTAAAAATCCAAATCAGGACCATTTATGGGGCAACGCGGCATATGCCTTTGGCGGCATAATTATTCGCTCATTTAGTGACTCTGGTTGGTTTGGCCATATTCGTGGCTTAGAACCAGGAGCGCGAAAGAAAGGACTCGTTTGTGACCTTGCAGTTTGTCAGTATGAGACTGATTTATACCGTAAAAGGAACAAACCTTCGGTGGATTTACTTGTGAGTGATAGAGCTGAAAAGGCATTGTCTGATCAAGGCTTTATCCCCCTATCTCCAGTATCCGGGTGTGAGCACTTAGTTTTCTACAGTAACGCCTCTATACAAGAACCACCGAAATATGAGCTTTTAGAAGACAACATCAACGCTAAATTATCGTCAATGTTGCAATACATTTTATGCGTCTCTCGGTTCGCACATTACATCAAAGTCATTGGCCGTGAAAAAATTGGCTCTTTGAATTCTGCTGAAGCATGTCAACGAGACTTACAATTATGGTTACACCAATACACGACAGCGTCTGAAGTTTCATCTGATGATGTACGTAGTCAATACCCACTTCGAAATGCTCAAGTGCAAGTTAAAGAAATGCGAGGAAAGCCAGGTCATTTCTATTCAATTATACAACTTCAACCGCATTTTCAATTAGATCAAATGGTTTCTAGCATCAAGTTAGTGACCGAACTTACGTCAAGAAATTAGTAAAGGATTACAATGAAAAATATCAATCAAATGCTTAATAATGGCCAATTACAACAAGCTATTTCATTCGTTGAAACAGAACTGAAAGAAGATCCGATGAATGTCGATCTGAAAAGTGCGTTAATAGAATTGTTATGTATCAATGGATCACTTGAACGTGCTGATAAACAGCTTAATTTATTAGTTCAGAAGCACCCTGATTTCCTTGTAGGGGCATCAAATCTGCGTCAACTCATTAGAGCGGAGCAAGCTAGGCAAGACTTTATGTCAGGTCAAGCGACACCGAAATTGTTTTCCCAAACTGATACCCACTCTGAATCATTAATCAAACTTAGATTAGCGTTAACTGATGCTCAGGATGATGTGACTGTTTGTGCTGAAAACCTTGAAAGCCATCGTCCACAAGTTAGCCTAGTTTTTGACGAAAATACCAAAGAAGAAATTAGAGATCTAGACGATACCTTAGGTGGATTTATTGAAATATTTGGCACCGATGGTCACTACTATCTAGCCCAACATTCAGAAATTGATTATATCCACTTCAAACCCGTCTCGTCATTAGTGGAAACCGTTTGGCGACGTGTTGAGCTCGCGATTAAAGATGGCCCTAGTGGTGAAGCACATATTCCTATGGTCTATGGCGGCAGTGAAACAGATGCGCAAAAGCTTGGCCGCGAAACCGATTGGGAAGAGGTGGCAACAAATGTCATGTCGGGCAAAGGGCTAAAAATGTGGTTTGTTGATGATAATGCCTTGGCATTAAATCAAATCCAAAAAATTAACACTCCTGCTCTGCAATAAATTAACTCATGAAAAGCACTCAACCAATTATGGCATCCGTACTCGATAGATTAATCGATGATGCGCCTGATGAACAAGACATTAAAGATAGTCATCGCGGACTTAATTTACGGCAACTTAGGGCTAATGTTCGTCGGGATCTTGAAAATTTACTCAATGCTAAATTGCAATGGCAAACATGGCCTGATCATTTAGCAGAGCTCGATAAGTCGTTAATGAATTACGGCCTAAGAGATTTTTCATCAATGCCAGTTGCAAGTTTAGATGGTCGTCAAATGTTGTGTCAGCAGGTTGCTGACACTATCAAACGCTTTGAACCTCGATTTTTAGAAGTCATGGTTGAAACCGTTGATAACGAACAGCCATTAGACCGAGTGCTTAGATTGAAAATCAATGCGTTGCTATATGCAGATCCAGAACCTGAATTTATTACCTTTGACTCAGAAGTAGAACCTATTCATCTCGCCATGATAGTAAATGAGGCATCATTGTGAACCAAGAATTATTAGAATATTACAATCGTGAACTCGCTTATATCAGGCATATGGGATCAGAGTTTGCTGAGCAATACCCTAAAGTCGCGGGCAGATTACGATTAAGTGATGAACATGTTGAAGACCCACATGTTTCTCGAATGATTGAAGCTTTCTCTTTGTTAACAGCGCAAATTAGACAAAAGCTAGATGACAGTTTTCCTGAGTTAACTGAAGCATTGCTAGGGCAGTTATACCCAGATTATCAAGCACCGATACCTTCGATGTCTGTTATTCAAGTGACGACTGAAAACCTGTCGACGACGGGTGTGTTATTAGCTAAAAATACCAAGGTTGATACGCAAGTCGAAGGAATGAAAACCTGTCATTTTCAAACATGTTACGACATGAAATTATGGCCTATTGAAGTGACAAAAGCTCAATTTCAGAATGCGCCTTTTACAGCTCCTGAGCCACAATGGCCACAACGTGCTAAAGCCATTATTAAGCTTGATATTGCCTGTGAATTTAAAGAAATGAGCATGCAAAACTTGGGGCTTGGTAAGTTACGTTTTTTTCTTAATGGACAAGATCATCAAACCTTCCAGCTATATCAACTTCTTTTTGAGCATAGTCTAGGGTTTGCTTTAGTTAATGAAAGCCAATCAGTGTGCAAGTTTTTAACCAAACGTCATTTAAAAACTGTTGGTTTTGATGATGAAGAGCAGGTTATTCCTTACAGTCAACGCAGTAGCAGTGGTTACCGTTTATTGCTTGAGAACTTTATTTTTCCTGAGAAATTTTTATTCTTTGATATCGATGATTTAGAAGATTCATGGAAGGGGATTGATGCCTCATTTTCACTTTATATCTACTTAAAAGAAGGTTCGCAAGATTTAGAGAAGCAAGTCTCTGCCAGCCATTTTTTATTGGGTTGTACGCCAGTTATCAATTTATTCGAGCAAAAGCTAGAGTCTGTAAGTATTGAAGGCGCTCAATATGAATATAAGTTAGCGGCTAAGTATGCCGATGCCGAAGTCTCTGAAATCATCAATATACAAGAGGTGATTGCTTATGACCCTAAGGATAATAAAGTTGAAGTTACCCCATTTTACGGTGAGTCTCATCCTCAATACTTAGGCCATAACAATCTGTTTTGGAATGTAAGAAGAGAATCTGCAAGTTGGGCTGGTGGCTACACTGAACAAGGCACAGACTCCTATTTGTCATTAGTCGACCATAACTTTAAAGGCTTTACTCCAGAAGAAGATTACGGCGCTTGGGTATTAAGTATTACTGCGCAATGCAGTAATCGAAATTTGCCAGCGCATTTACCTTTTGGCACTGACGAACCTAAGATGTTTGTACCAGAGCGTGCAGATATCATTAAACAAGTTAAATGCTTATTAGCGCCAACTTTACCTGTCAGAGCCACATTAGGTGATGCCTCAAGGTGGCAGCTAATTAGACACCTTTCTATTGACAGTTTTAGTGGACCAAATGCATTAAACAACTTAAAAGAAACGCTTAAGTTATATGACTTTAAGTGTTCACCAGAAAATAAAAATTTAATAGAAAATATACATCATGTAGAAGTGAGCCAAGATACTGCTCGAGTCAATCAGAATGGCCGAATCAGCTTTTGCAGCGGAAGTCATATCGAAATTACTTTTATTAAAGATCACTACTCAGGCAGTGGTGTATTTTTCTTTTGCTGTATTTTGGACCATTTTTTCTCACAGTTTTCAGTGGTAAATAGTTTTACCCGCTTAAGTATGCGATTTAAAGATCAAGACGCCATTTATCATACTTGGCCAGCACGTTCAGGGAAGATACCGCTGTTATGAATCTACAAGCCATCCTTGAAGCGCCGACTGAGTTTGATTTTTATCAAGCGGTATATCAATTCCAATTGCAATTATCTCATCAAGATAAAGGCTATAGAGTCGGTCACGATGCGATTCCATCTGAAGAACTAATTCGATTTAAATCGGATCAGCATTTAGGTTTCCCAGGCCAAGCAATTAGCAAAATTGACGCAAAACTTAGCCAGCGTACAGGTAAGCAAGCCGCCGAAATGCATGTGTCCTTTATGGGGATGACTGGGCCAAGTGGGGTATTGCCGCAACATTATACCGAATTAGTCCTTGAACGATTGCGCCTAAAAGATACTGGCATGCGTGATTTCTACGACTTATTCAATCATCGGTTAATTTCCTTGTTTTATCGAGCCTGGGAAAAATATCGCTTTGCAGTTAATTATGATTCGTCACAAAAAAGCACATCAGACAGTTTCAGTCATGTGTTGAACCAATTAAGTGGCGGAGGCACTCATAGCCGTTATTACAGTGGTTTCAGTCAAAGAAAGTCTCCTAGTGCAGAGTCATTGAGGCTGATGTTAGAAGATTTCACGGGTTGCATCGTTGAGATAAAGTCTTTCGAAGGGCGATGGCAGTCATTAGCTAACACTGAGCAGACAAGGATGGTGAGCCGCGCTATGCCTGAGGGCCAATATGCTCAGTTAGGAAAAGACGCCAGTATTGGCAGTAAAGTGTGGGACATTAACTCCAGTATTACGATTAACATCAAACCCAGTGAAAAAGGTTCTGTTGCTTCTTTTTTACCTGGAGAACCTGGGTACCTTCCGCTTAAAGAATTAGTGGATAACTACTTAGGTAAATCAGTAAAACACAAAGTTTATTTAGAAATAAAACAGCAAGATGCGCCTAAAGCGCAATTGTCTATGTCTGCTGTCCCACTGGGACTAGGATGCGGTTTATTAAGTCGCGCAGATAATGGACAACAACTTAAACGCCTAATGATATAAATAATAAAGGACTATAAACATGTCAGCGATGACCTTAAGTAAACTGGTTGAAAAACTGAATCCAGTGTGTCGAAAATCTTTAGAATCTGCCGCGAGTATTTGCCATAGTCGCAGTCAGTTTACCGTCGAAATAGAGCATTGGTTACTTGCTTTACTCGAAGGTGATTCTGGTGATTTAAACATTATTAATGCCAGCTTTTCGATTCAAAAAGAACAACTCATAAGTGAAGTGAGAAATGGACTAGAAAAGTTCAAAACAGGTAATAGTGCCGCGCCAAGTTTGTCACCGCATATTGTTAACTTACTGCGTCAAACATGGCTGAACACCACGATTGAATTTAATGATGATGAGATCCGAGCCGCTTATATCATTTTTACATTATTAACAGATGACTCTTTAAATTCATTGGTTTCTCGCTCTGCCAAGCAGTTAATGAAGATAGACCCTGCACAGCTCAAACATGCTTGGCCCCAACTGGCTAGGCAGTCAACAGAGCATAAAGTATCAAGCTCTGATATTGAAGAAACACAAGCAGTTCAGAGTGCCCCGAGTAAAACACCTAGCTTGGATCAGTTTACTCAAAACCTGACTGAACAAGCCAAACTCGGTAAAATTGACCCTATCTTAGGCCGTGATAATGAAATCAGGCAGATGATAGATATCCTTACCCGCAGACGTCAAAATAACCCTATCCTGACGGGCGAAGCTGGAGTGGGCAAAACGGCTGTTGTTGAAGGTTTAGCATTAAAAATCGCACAACAAGAAGTCCCTGATGCACTGCTTAATGTCAGTATTCATGTTCTAGATTTAGCATTATTACAGGCTGGTGCAGGCGTTAAAGGTGAGTTTGAAAATAGACTTAAAGCACTGATTAATGAAGTTAAAAGCTCAATTAAGCCAATAATTCTATTTATTGATGAAGCGCATACCATGATTGGTAGTGGTGGCGCAGCTGGGCAAAATGATGCTGCAAACTTACTAAAACCTGCATTAGCACGTGGTGAGTTAAGGACGATAGCCGCAACAACATGGGCAGAATATAAGAAATTTTTTGAAAAAGATGCAGCACTAACTCGCCGATTCCAAGTCGTCAAAATTGAAGAGCCTAGTCCTGAGCAAGCGGTCGCCATGATGCGTGGTTTATTACCCGTTATGGAGACGCATCATAAGATCTTAGTTTCAGATCAAGCATTATGTGCAGCAGTAAACCTTTCACATCGTTATATAACGGGACGCCAGTTACCTGATAAAGCGGTCAGCCTTCTTGATACTGCGTGTGCCAGAGTCGCGATGAGCCAAGCTTCAACACCAGGCGCTGTTGAGTCATTACAACGTCAAATCCAACAGCTTGATACCCAAATAGCTATCTTATCTCGCGAACAAAAAAACGGTTCAGATCACAAGAAAGTATTGGCCGAGCTATCAAAAGCACAAAAAGGCTTTGAAAAAAGCTTAAAACCATTAATCAAACAATGGGAATCTGAATTAGCCACGGTGAAACAAATCTCGGAGCTTGTTGAACAGATCCAAACGCAGAATGATGACAGTACAGATTACCTGGCTCAATTGACCAAGCTAAAGCAGACTTTAGCTGCAAACAAGCAACCTATGGTGCATTGGCAAGTTGATGAACAATTAGTGGCTGAAGTGATTTCTGACTGGACAGGAATACCTGCGGGTAAAATGCAAGATGATGAAATAGCGACGATTTTAGATCTTAAAGCCAGTATGTCAAAACGCGTAATTGGCCAAGATCATGCTTTAGATTTAATTGCTAAAACAGTTCAAACATCTCGTGCACAACTGGGCGATGAAAAACGTCCAATAGGCGTGTTCTTATTAGCTGGCCCAAGTGGGGTCGGTAAAACTGAAACCGCATTGACCTTGGCTGAACAGGTTTATGGCAGTGAAGATAATGTCACTGTTATTAACATGTCAGAGTTTAAAGAAGAGCATAAGGTTTCATTGTTACTAGGCTCACCTCCAGGTTATGTCGGTTATGGTGAAGGTGGGGTATTAACTGAAGCGGTTCGCAGAAAACCATACAGTGTGATTTTGCTTGATGAAATGGAAAAAGCACACCCAGGTGTGCAAGATATATTCTATCAAGTGTTTGATAAAGGAATGATTAAGGATGGTGAAGGTAGGGATATTGATTTTAAAAATACCATTATCATCATGACATCTAATGCAGGTACAGATACCACAATGTCATTATTTGAAGATGAGGAAACCATCCCTTCAATTAATGGCCTACGTAAAGCATTACAAGATGACCTGCTAGCTTATTTTAAACCTGCATTTTTGGGGAGACTTAATGTCATCCCATACATCCCGCTGAGTAAATCTATGCTCAATGACATTACGACTTTGCAATTACAACGAGTGGGTAAGCGATTAAATCATCATTATCAAGCCAAGTTTAGTTATAGCGAAGATGTGGTCACGAAAATTGTTTCAATGTGCCAGGATGCTGGTTCTGGTGCACGTAACGTTCACAATATTTTGCAAAACACCATGTTGCCTGATCTTTCTATTAAAATTTTACAAAACATGGCTGGTAATAAAAAAACCACAAATGTCAAAGTGAATATTGAAAAAGAAGAATTTAATTATAAAGTCTAAATACATACTTATAGGTGTGTGACGTTCTTAAAAATATTATTAAGTATTAATATTGTATTTTAAATAATATGACTACTATTTTGCGTAAAAAATAATTTTACGTGAAATAGTGTTACTTACACCTATAGGTTTTATTAATACTATTACAAAGTATTAGTTTGAGGCTTTAGTTAGATAGTTATAAAGTATTACACAAAAAGCTATCAAACGGTTTTCCTTATAAGTTATTGATTTTGATGTTATTTTTTATTTTTAAATTACATTGAAAGTATTGTTGATAATAAAAAGGTCTTTGATATAATCTCGTTGCTTTAAAACGCGAGTTTAATTTTAGATGTGCCACATTAATAACTTTGGCATGTCTGAATGCATTTTTAATAAATTGAATTAAGTTTATATTTAAACTTATATAAACCTATCCACTAATGGATGATATTTACGCAAAAGGAGCATTAATAATGCAAGCGAATACATATTTAGATTACGAAGGTATTAAAGGCGAAACAACTGCTGCAGAATTCAAAGACATGATCACTGTCTTATCTGTAGATTGGAATGTAAGCCGTGAGATTTCTTCTTTCACTGGTACTGCTAAAGATCGTGAAGCAAGTTCAACTCGTTTAGGTGACGTTACAATCACTAAACTTCAAGATAATGCTTCAACAGATATCTTTAAAGAAGCAACAATCGGTAAAGGTAAAAAAGCTGTTTTCCATATCACCAAACAAGGTGACAAAATCGAAGAAATCATGCAGATCGAATTAACTGATGCAATGATTTCAAGCTACAGCGTGTCAATTCAAGGTGACCGCCCTGTTGAAACTATCACTATCAGCTACACAGAGATGATGATGGCAGTTACACCTACAGATGACAAAAACAACATCACTGCAGCGCTACGTTATGGCTACAGCGGTGTTAAAGGTCAACAAATGTAATCCATTTGTGATCTTGTATCTTGGAGGAGAAATTCCTCCAAGATCTTTACCTAAAAAGACTGAGGCAAGGAATGCTAAAGGCTACGCAAAAAAACAATATCATTAGTATTACGACTCCATTAGGTAAAGATACGCTCTACCTAACACATTTTACTGCCTCTGAAGCGATTTCCCAGCTGTTCTCAATTAGTGTTTCAATGTTTACTATTGGTACTCAAATCAAACTTGAGAGCTTAGTCGGCAAAAATGTTTGTATCTCATTGAGAAATGCCGAAAGCGATGGTGCAGCTAGATACTTCCATGGCGTAATAAGCCATATTGAATCTGCTGGAATGCGAACCGCTGCTGCAGATGTTGCACAAGACTATATTGATTATCAAGCGGTTATCGTTCCTCGAGCTGCGTTAATGAAGCAGCGAACTAACTGCCGAATTTTTCAAAATCAGTCTGTTATCGATATTCTTACTGACATATTTGGTCAACATGCCGTCAGTTTTCAAAATAAGACAACCCGTACTTATCCCAAATACGAATATTGTGTTCAATACCTTGAGTCAGATCTTGATTTTGTGACACGTTTATTACAGCAAGAGGGTATTTTTTACTTTTTCGACCACAGTATAGGCGATCATAAGTTAGTCCTTGCTGATGACATCACTGCTTATAACGCCTGCGATGAAGCGCAGGTTCGTTGTTTTTCAGGCCATCTAGCCGAGTCACATGTTTCTCACTGGCAAGGTGGTATGAGCATGGTAAGCGGCGGATTTGCTCAAAAGGGATATGATTATACTCAACCTAAAAAATTCCCGTCTGGCAGCAATACTAAAAACGATTTGCCGGAGCAAAAAAATCTAGAAGTATTTGATTACCTTGGTGAGTCTGAACTAAATAGTCGCTCCCAACCATTAGCAGATAATCATTTAGAAGCTTTTCAAAAAGATATGAATAAATGCAGTGGTCAAAGCGATTGCCGCAGCTTTACTGTAGGTAAGTTTTTTACCTTTAAAGATCATGAGAATAGCAGTTTTAAAGGTAAGACTTTTCTTGTGAGCGCTTTAAGAACATCAGCGACACAGCCTAATCAATCGGGTGCGAGTCAATCAGGTAGTCATGCTGTCTATCACAATGATTTTGAATGTGTTCCCAATTCAACACCTTACCGTAGTTCTCTATTGATGCAAAAGCCGTTAATCAACGGCGTTCAAACCGCTGTTGTGACCGGCGAACCTGGTGATGAACAGCATATTGATAAGTTTGGCCGAGTTAAGGTGCAATTTCATTGGGATAGAGAAGGCGAGTTTAATTCAAAAAGTTCATGTTGGATCCGTGTCGCACAAAGCTGGGCTGGCAATAAGTGGGGAGCCTTTTTCTTTCCACGAGTTGGCCAAGAAGTGTTGGTTGAATTCATTAATGGCGACCCAGACCAGCCTATTATCAGTGGTGCTGTCTACAATGCTGATTTGATGCCTCCATATGCTTTGCCTGCTAAAAAAACGCAATCGGGAATTAAGTCACATAGCACAAAAGAAGGCGGCGCTGACAACTTCAATGAGTTGCGTTTTGATGATGAAAAAGGCAAGGAGTTGCTATTTTTTCAGGCCGAAAAAGATCATCATTTAAATGTTAAAAATGACCAAAAAGATAAAGTTGGCAATGACAGGTTTACCGAAGTCGTCAATAACGATAATGAAAAAGTAGGCAACGATAGCAAGCTAGAAATTGGCAATGATAGAAAGCAGGATATTGGCAATAACGAGACCGTTAAAGTTGGCAAAGTGCTTAATATTGAAGCGGGTAATGAAATTGTGATTAAAACGGGTGGCGCCAGTATCAAAATGAGCAGTGACGGTTCGATTTCAATAGAAGGCACCAATATTAAAATCAAAGGCACAGACGTTAAAGTAAATGGGGCGAGTATTGCCCTCAAAGCCGCTCAAATTAAGCTGAATTAGTTATGACCTCGACATCATATGCTGGCGTAGGTCAATTAGGCGCATTTTGCCGAGGGCACGAAATTGTTTGTCGATTTGGCTATCGTTATTTGATTTGTAAACCTATTGATAAGCCAATGGACCCGCTGCTAAATCAGCCAGAAATAGCATTGTCAGCATCCAGCCTTTTTGGTGAGCAATTCTTGAAAAGTCGTCATACTTGGAATAATCAAACTGATATTCTGCAGCGTATTTATCAATACTTAAACGCTGAGGAATTTAGCAGTAGTCAGATAACAGAAGCTGAGATGATTACGGCAATAGCCAATGCAATCGAAAGAAAGCAATTATTGGTAATTCTAATCGATTCAGATTAACCCAGATTATCTGAACTGCCAGTTTTAAATGTTTATAGCCCCAATGCTATTTGCGCTAACAAATAAAGGAATATTTGATGGGAATGCCAGCTGCGACATTATCTTGTATGCATGTTTGCCCGAAGACCAATCCAGGCCCTGTACCTCATGTTGGCGGGCCAATTATCATGGGTTCAGGCAATGTGTTAATAGGTTCTATGCCTGCAGCGCGCAAAGGTGACAAGCTTATTTGTGTTGGGCCACCTGACACTATCAATGCCGGCTCAAGTTCAGTACTCATCAATGGAAAACCAGCGGCTCGCTTAGGCGATGGCACTGCGCATGGTGGGAAGATCATTGTAGGTAACCCTACCGTGCTGATTGGTTAAACGACAAGGAATGTATTGATGAGTTTGCATGAGCGATTTGATTTTTTATTAGCGCAGCGACAAGTGATAATGTCGTCTTTTGAGTGTGCGCCTAAAAATCTTATAGATAATACTCAAGCATTATTTATCAGTTATAAAGCGTTAAATGAAGGTGCTGCTCTTAGCCAAAGTGATAGCCAGAATGTTTGTCAGAATGATAGCCAAAGCCTGTTACTTAAAGCTAAAAATGTCACTGAACTCGTAAGCGCACTTGAATCTGAAGAGGATTATGACGTTCAAAACCAGTTGGTCATCATTCAGTTATTTTTAAGATTACATTGTCAGCAAAATTCACAGCAGCAATGTTTATTATTTCAACGACTATTTGATAGCAGCGTAATCAATTCTGCACAGAGCTTTCCCAATCTTGCACTTCTTGCTAGCCAGTATTTAATTCATCCATTGGTATTGAGTAGCGATGGGAAAACAGCCGCACAAATTCATCAATACTTATTGCTTTGTATTTTTCAAGGGCAAAGACTTAACCGCAAACAAGCAAGTGAACGACTAACTACGTCAATGACACCAGTAACGCCAGTGACAACACTGTATGTTGAGTTGCTGATGGAAGTTAAAAAAGCGCCATTAAAGATCTACGAAAATGTTATTGAATTAGAAATGGTAGACAGTATTTTATTTGATTTTTATATCGCCTCCTTAGATGAAGAACAACTCACTTTGATACTCAATGTTATGAGCCAAGACGATACATTAAGGGCTAAAGTGATTGAGGTTATGGGGTATTCTGGTTTTATTAAGTTTGTGCCTTTTTTAGCGAAAGCGATGCAACAACCCTCGCAAACAATGGCAGCGTTTAATGCACTCAAAATCATTTTAGGTCCCTTGCTTGAACAAGCAATTTCTCTTCAGTGGCAATCTGAAAGCGATTTGGGTAAACGTGGTGAATATTTACAGTTTTACAGTGCGAAGTTGCTTGACCGTTGGCCAGCTATCGCACTTAACTATAATCAAAATAACACTATCAGCCGAATGCTAAATGGCGTTGAAGTGAATGAGAGTTCTATCGAATTCTTGCTGACACAAACAAGTCCGGTTCATCAAAAAATAGCGCAACTTCACCAGTATCGTTTGCACGGCACTATTTCAAATGCAATTGCCAGCACAGCAGATAGCAAGTTGGCATCATGATTATAGATGTCCAACATACCCGTCTTAGTATTGGTGATAATACCGACACTGAACGATTGATTAACTTACCTTTTAGTGAGCCGTTAGAATTCTCATATCAGCAGAACTCACAAAATGTTGTCGCAGTCATGGCGGCGAATTTATCTACTGAACGCAAAATTGATCGCTTAGTAGACTTGCTATTTAAGTTAAATTTACAAAATGACACTGTATGGAAAACATACCAGGGCAAGCCTGTTTTTTGGTTGCTGCCAAACCTTTCTGCCAATGAATTACAACACTGGGTGAGTGTGCTTCACCAACATTTACCACATTGTTTTGAACATCCACTCACTCGGATTTTTCCTAATGGAAGCGCTTCGTTAATGTTTGCCTTTAAGGCACTAGAAGCGATGTCATTTGATTCACAAAGTGTGGTGTTAATTTCTGTTGATAGCTTATTTTTTGACTTAGCAGAGTTGTTAGCGACAGAAAATCTGATTACCGAGGAACAAGGATCTGGCAGTCGTCCAGCAGAAGCCGCAATGGTGGCAAACTTAAGGGTTAATACCACTGGTTTAAGCATTGACCTATTAAGTCAAAATAACTGCAGTTTAGTGCAGCAAACTCAAACTATTCAAAGCCTTTTTCAGCAGGCAAATAAAGCGTGCGAGCCAGAGCTTTTTAATCAATTGTATTTACCCGGTGCTAATCAAACAGTGACCGATAATTGGCTAAATGCATATGAACAGCTTGCAGGTAGAATTGATTCAGATAGTGACATTTCACAGACAACAAATTTCACAGGAGACATTGGTTGTGTCTCTGGTTTATATAATTTTGTGCATCTTTTTAACCGCTATGAACAACAGACTGTAACAGGGAAAAGTTTACAGCTTGAAGTGTCTCAAACGCTGCATTTAGGATTAGCAACATACTCATGGATAGAGGCATAAACAAGCATGACAATGAGTAACTTTCGCTTTAATGGCCAAAATCGGCATATTGTAGTAGCGCTAACAAGCGCGTCTACGCCAGCGGGTTTCCAACTATTAACCTTTGATAAAGCAAATCAGTTAACAGACGTTATCAATGAGATATCACCTCATTTAGTTCGAGATCGTAACGCGTTGATTTATGGTCGTGATTTAGTTTTACAAGCAGGATTATCTGCCACGCTACAGCCACGTAATATTGTAAAAAACCTGACAGAAGCAATCGAGCGTTCATTGCTCAGAGTGTATGTTGAGGTGCCTAAACCGCAAATTCAATACTCGACAGAAACAGCCACGCCAGGCGTAAGTTCAAGTGCTAAAAAAACGCCAAAATCGAATAACGGCAAGAAAGCTAGCTCAGCAGCGTCAGCCGGATCTGTAACCAATAATACCTCAACAGAAGTGGCTATTGATAAGCAAGAGTGCCGTAGCGATCCTGTTTCCATGTTAAGTGGCGAAGAGATATTACCGCTGGTTGATTTCGAAATCAGTGGCCTATTACCCCTAACGTGGCGACGTTTATATCGCTCTAGTAAAATCGATTCCAATATCGGACTAGGCTTCGGTTGGCGACATAATTTCAGTGTCCAATTAACTCATCAATATAAAGAAGCGCCTAAAATTGGCCCTAAAAAACCAGCAAAGCAATGGTATGAATTAACAGATGAAGAAGGGCGGGTACATGTGTTTGACTGCGTTAAACGTGGTCAAACAAGCATTCAAACTTCGACAGGTTGGTCGTTAGTCCATCAAGCGGATGGTCGACAGGTACTGATTAAACCTGACGAGAGCCATTGGGCGTTCAAGCTTTATGAAATCGAAGGCAAAACGGTATGGTTACTTGAAACCATCAGTAACCATCAAGGTCAATATTTTGAACTGTACTATGACAAAAAAGGCCGCTTAGCTCAGATTACTACAGGGCCTAAACGTGGGGTGTTATTACATTACAACGCCCAAAATAATTTGTTACGGGTGTCATCATATGTGCTGAATGACAAAGGTAATCGAGAAGTTCATCCATCATTATTAGCCAGTTATCAATATGATGATGCTGAAGCGTTAATAGCGGCAACAGATATCAATGGCCTTGTAGAAAGGTACAGTTATGTCGACGCAGCTAAACCTAAAACACAAGCTGAGCCACACAAACATCCCCTAGGGCCCAAATCATCGACTTATCTGCTAAAACGCAGAACTCGGGCATCGGGTTATAGTCATCACTTTGCATGGGATAGCCATGATGCCAGCGCTAAATGTATCGAGCAATGGGGTGACAATGACACCTATCATTACCACTTTGCCTATGAGCAACAATCAAGCGGAATGCGCAGCAGCTGTGTTGATTCTTTGGGAAACAAAGAAGAGTTTGTTCATAATGCTCAAGGTTTATTAACTGAGTATCATAATGCCAATGGGCATATTACTCGACATCAGTATGATGCAGCGGGTCGTAAAGTTGCCACGATTGATGCTAATCATAATCAAACCCAATACCTGTATAACTCTTTAGGTCAAATTGACTCGATAGTTCAACCTGATGGGGGCGTCACAAGTTTTGAATACAACCGTTTAGGGCAACGTATTCTCACTCAAGATCCTATGGGTCGAAAGTTATCAAAGCAATTCGATGCAACAGGTCGGATTTTGTCTGAAATTAATTTTGATGGTCGTCAGCGCCAGTATCAATACAATGATTTTGGTCAAGTCACGCAAAAAATTGAGTTTGATGGTGTGACGCATAAATATTTATGGGATCGTGATGGCGAATTACTCGCAACGCAAGTAGGGGAGTCACTCACTCGATATAGCCACGACCGTTTGGGTCGAGTCAATGCAGTTATCGATCCACAAGGGCTAGTCACCGAATTTATTCGAGATGACAAAGGCCAAGTTGTTCAGCAAAAATCTTATCCTCAATCAGCGCCTGAAGAGTCGGTTAATAAATACTTTCAGTTTGATGATGCGGGGAGGCTGACTTGTCACTCACAAGATGTCAGTCAACTTGATACAAACTCAGATGAGATTGCGAGCACCAATACAAATGCGCTAGATAATAAATCAAATGAATTATCGTTAAATCACACCATGCTCAGTTATCAGGGGTTATCACAGCCTAGTGAACAAACCTTTGCTGATGGTAGCTGGCTTAAGTTTCATTATGACAAAGAGCGTAACCTTAAACGCATCGCCCGCAGTGATGGTGCTGAATACGCCATTGATTATACGCCGACAGAGCAACCTAAAAAGTTAGTCGGTTTTGATGGGCGCGAGCAGCAATATCAATACGATGCTAATGATAAACTGATTGCCGTGAATGACAGTGATACTCGCTTTATTGAGCTAAGCCGTGATGCCATGGGGCGGATTGTTAAGCAAAGCAGTCATGTCAAAATAGAAGCGAATGCACTATCACCACTATTAAATACCCAAAACTTTTATCAATATGACAAGTTAGGCCAAATCACCCGTGCTCATAATCAGCATCGTACAGTTGAGCAGAAATATGATGTTCAAGGCCGTTTAGCCACATCAACTCAGGGCAGCTGGCAGCTTGAGTATCAATATAATGATAAAGGTCAGCGCACGCATCTTGTGTTGCCCGATGGTAGTAATATTGGCTATCAATACAATACCAATGGCCAACTAACAGATATTAGTTTGCAAACGGCTGTAGATGGAACACAAACGGCTGTAGATGCAGCAGTAGCAAGGTCTGATAAACAAACATTAAATACACTTGTTAGTTATCAATATCTATCCTCGGGGCTTTTACATAAAAGCCAACAATCAAATCAACTTGAGTTAGTTCAAGAGTTTGATGCATTCTCACGATTAAGCGCGCAAACATGGTCCAATCAATGTGACGCCGCCACGTTTGAATACCGTCAATACCAATACGATAAGCAAGACCAGTTAAATCAATTATCAACTGAGTTAGCAGCCCAGCAGCCAAGGGTTAAGCAATTTACCTATAACCGTATCAGCCAGCTAGTTAAAGATGTCACAGCTTGTATGGGGGAATCATTCACTGCAGTGCATAGCGCTGAGCATGAAATTAACGCCTTTGACAAAAACAGTTTTGATAACAAAATCCTTGATAACAACAGCTTTGATGACAAAGAACAAATCGCCAGGCAGCGTGATGGGAATCCGTCAGATTCTGGCATTCACCAATATCAGTGGGATGCCTTCGGTAATCCGCGAACGGCTATCAGCACTCATGCTGATAACAGTGTTGTCTATAATGATACCGATAAAAATTCGACTGAAAATAGCCCAGCAGAGCAAACTATAAATAAACCATTTGATGAGGTTATTGTTAAACATGACCGTCTGTTAAGCATGGCGGGTATAGATTACCGTTACGATGCTAGCGGCAATCAAATTAACCAATTAGCTAAAGGTGATAAACAGCAGCGCAGCTTTAATGGCTTAAACCAACTGGTGCATATTAATGTTAATGGCCGGCTGGCCCAATATGAATATGATGCACTAGGTCGGCGCAGCGCCAAAATCACCGAACAAGGCCGCACCGATTTTATTTGGGATAATAACCAGTTAATAGGTGAATGCAACAAAGGTGAATACACCTGGTACATCTATCAACCAGAGACTTTTTTACCCGTAGCATTAGTCAAACATGGCCAAATCTATCACTACCATTTAGACCAACTCGGTACACCGATTTGCTTAACCGATGTTAATGCGCAAACCGTATGGCGCAATCAGCTCGATGTATTTGGTCATGCTGACTCAACAGCTATTGAAAATAGTGCTGAGGTGGCTAATCACATTGATAACCCACTGCGCTTTCAAGGCCAGTACTTTGATGAAGAGTCAGGCCTACATTACAACCGCTTTAGATACTACAGTCCTGAGCAAGCACGGTTTATTCATCAAGACCCTATTGGTTTAGTGGGCGGTATCAACCATTACCAATATGCGCCTAATCATGTGAACTGGGTGGATCCGTTTGGATTATTGTGTAAAGAAGGAGAGGAAAAATTAGAAAGAATGCTTGGGACTCTAGTAAACGATACAGGTATTGATACAGCAACAAAAGATAAGATACTGCAAGCAGCCATTACCAGTGCCGCCTTGGCAGGTGACCCTAATGCTTATGTCAAATATACGAAACCTGGTGGTAAGAACAAGTTAGATTATCAATATGATATTACCGGTTTAGATGAAGACGCGGGCACGATTACTATTTCAAAAGAGATTGAAGGGGCAAACAGTGTTAGAGAAGTTACTTTAACCGTTGAAGAGTTTGCCGGTGGTCATCTTGTTGACGGAAAATTGGTTAATGAAGATTGGGCGAAAAAAGGCTCCTTTGTACAAGAAAAAGATATTCCGCTTAATAAAGCGAAAAAGAAAGATGAAACTCAAACTTATAAACTGACTGACAAGCAGCAAAAAGAATTAGAGGAATGTTGTCAGCAACGTGACGCAGAAATGACTAAACGTGATGAGTTTGACCGCGGTACGCCAGAATATAATAAGCAGATCCCCCCAATTAATCATCAATCAGCTAAAATTGGCGAAAAAGCCGCTGATATGGCAGTTAAAGACAAATACCCGGGCTTTGAACGTATTCACCCAGACGATTTAGATAATTCGTCTTCAGTGTCGGGAAATTTTGATATGGTTTATCAAAATGCTAACGGTGATGTCATTATTGTTGAAGCCAAAGGGGGCAAAAGCCCATTGGGTAAAAAGAAAATTGATGATGAATATCATCAGCAAGGCACGACTAAATATGCGCAGGCGATTACAGCTAGTATGGAAGGTAACAAGAACGCGAATGCTGTCACCGACAGAAAAGCGGCTGTAGCAATTAAAGAAGCGGCGGAAGATGGTAGTAAAGTTCAGTATTTACATATTGAAACACCAATTACTAAAACCGCAGCTGGCAGCACAGTCAATGACGTTAGCATATCTGAATTTGATATCGATACCACTCAATTAGTAGGTTAATGATGAAAGTAGAAAGAAAATACGATCCAGAGTTTTCGACATGTGTCCCTTTATTGGAATGGCTAGAGGCGCCGAGAAGAAGAATTAAAAAAATACCAGTTAATATCGTTAAAAGTCGTGATAATTTGATTCGATTTTCCGATACCCAAATCAACCTCGCCCGTTGGCTCACTTGGGAGCAGCAAACACCCGGAATAGCCAAAGAGTCAAGCTCAGCATTGGTACATGCGGCTAAAATGTTAGCGGCTTTTCATCAAATAGCGCAGCAACCCGAGCTTAAACATACCATTAGCATTGCTGAATTACCGGCGGTGACCTGGTCGGGCGAGGGCATATTGGCATCAGGATTAATTAATTCGGCAGACTGGTGCGAGGCATACTTTTGCGCAGTGATAACACGCGATGAAGCCAGTATGGATACTTTAGCGAATTTCCCCGTGGCCTTAATAAAGCAAAGTGGTACCAAAGCTGGCCCAGTATCTTATTTGCTTGTTGAAGTGTTTCAAGCATACCACCACAAAAAAGATAATTTCCCGAGCTTATTGCAAGAAACTATGAGTGCAGCGGTGGCTCAAAATGATGATTGGGCATTAGGTATCGCAATGGGCTACTTAGAAACATTCGCAGCGCTAACCACCGACATTGGTTTCGACTTTAATGAAGTACTGGCGAAAAACCTTGTGCATCAAGAAAAGTATAGGATGAATGCCGCGGATAAAGACGTAGTGCCAGTTGCTTCTTTTTTACCAATAGAGCTTTTAGGTATGGCGTGCATGTGGCATGACAAAGGCAACACCGTGACGGTTGAATCCGACTCATTGCCGCGATTTTTAATTGAAGGGACTTACCTTTAAGTGTGCATCTTAGATCATTGGTTGTTCTATTTCGTTGAACTAAGCCATACAAAATATTGCTATTTTTAGCAATGTTACTGTTTTTTGGGGGTGTAATGTTTGGTTTAATAAAAAGCTTTGATGTACATATGTGCTCAGAAGTGAAAGGCATTGTATTACTGGACGGGAATCCTGTAGTCGGTGCAGTTATTAATCGTAACTTAGAGTTTGCTTATAAAGTTGAAAAAGAAGATGTAACAGTAACTGATTCCGAAGGGCAATTTTATTTACCCGCTATAAATATCAAATCAAAAATCCCAGGTGATATGTTTTCGCATGAAACAACTTCTCAGTTTATAACTGTCACCTACGATGGGGAAACTTACGTACTCTGGAATTCCAGTTTAAGGGGCATTACAGAGCTCGTGGAGTATAAAAATAAGTTAGCAAGTTTAGACTGTGATTTATTATCTTCAAAAGTACACTTTTCTTTTCCTAATCTAACAAATCGAAATTTAGATTTTAGTGGCTCGGGAATTTGCCATTGGGAAACAGACTTTGAGATCTATGAAGTAGACGATGGAATCGATTACTTCGAAAATTTTTAAAACAATATATACAAAGGAATGTAATGAATATCTTATCTCCTAGCCTTGCTGTGGAACTAGCTGAATTTGCCTATAAAAGTTTAAGAAATAATAAAAGTGGCGCGCTAGATGCCAGCATGTTGATTAATAAGAACTTCGCTTTTAGCGCTAAAAATTCAAAGTTAGATGGTGTTAGCGGTACAGTTGCTGAGCATTTATTAAATCACGCCAGTGGCTTTGGTTTTTTTGGTTTAGGCAAAAATGAAGGTCAATTTGCAGGGGATATAGTCATTGCTTTTAGGGGTACTGCAGGGCTAGCTGATACTTTGACTGATTTGCATTGCGGAGTGACAGTTGGGCCAAACTATAAAGCTGTTCACGCAGGTTTTAATCGGACATTTGAGTCTATAAAACCTCAGCTAGCTTCTTTACTTAATAAAGCAGGTAACCGAGCAGTCCATTGTGTAGGGCATAGCCTCGGTGGTGCATTAGCAACCTTAGCTGCAAATTGGATTAAATCACAGTATAAAGTTCCTGTTAAGTTGTATACATTTGGTGCTCCGAGAGTAGGTTTTAACCCTTTTGCATTGCAAACAGAAACGAGACTAAATGGGATCTATCGAGCTGTGCATAGAAGCGATCCAGTTCCTATGGTACCAGTGTGGCCCTTTGTGCATGCTGGTAATGAATATCGCCTAAGCACTTGTGTTTCGTTTAATGCGTCTTCCCATAAGATGTTGGGTAATGCGCCTGGTTACATCGCCACCGCATCGAAGTATTCAGACTACAAACAAATGCAACTTGGTTCTATCCAAAATCTTGCGATTGTAAGATTAAAATATCAGGAAAGACATTTAGCCAGTTTCAATGCTCATTGGGCTGATAAAATAGGGGATGCGCTGCTTACCTTGCTTCGTGATAGTGGAAAAATTACCAGTATTCTAACTCAGGCAGCAGTAGGAAGTGCTCTAACTATATATGATGCATTAGCAAGAGGCCTTGTTGAAATCTCTCAAATGTCGTCTAGATATGCAGAGGATACAAAAGGGATTTTGGGTCATATTCTTAATTATGTTGGTAAACCAGGCGTAAAGATTGTCGATATGACATACCAATTAATCAAAGATATATTAGTATTGATGCTAAATAAGCTTAATACTGTTGTTAGTGCTGCTATTCCCGCTGTTTCAATGTATATGTAATCTGAACTACTGCTAAGCATCGCTCGGTGCTTAGTTTTTTTAATTTCTTTAATTTTAGTTTTGCAGTTGTAAAGGAATGACGTTACTGCATTTTATTTTAGCTAAGCTTTAACAACTTTAAGTTCAACTTGCTATTACTGATTAAGTAGAATTATGTTAAATATATAGAACATGACTTCTCTAACCTTCAAATTAACAGCAACACCCACAATTAACATTTCAAAAGTCATTGATAGCGGGAAGTGAAGCATAATGAAAAAATTAAATTTTATATTATTAAGCTTAATTTTCGTAGTCGACTCGGCCAACGCTGATAATATTTCTTCGTCAGAATTAACAGGCTTTATACAAGCGACAAACAGCGTTGATTACCTTGCTAAAGTAAAAGTGATTAAAGTAAAAGTCATCAGCCAAGATGATGATTTAGAAAAACAAGTTTACTTTGCTGAAGTTCTTGCTACATACAAAGGGGAGCTTAATCAAAACATAAGCTACGAGATGCATGTAGAACCAGGTGAAGATGTCATATTCAATTCTACGCCGGTTTATATCGCATTGTGTAAAAATAGTCATGGGGCATACTATTGGCCTGGCACGGGCTCTGAGTTTAGGTTATCAAAAGAAATTGATTCATGGTTAGCCGATAATAGTAAAATCATAAGCCAGAGCGACTCTGCTGCAGATTGGTGTAAATAATTTATTAACTCACAAGAATGTGAATATTTGGGCGTTGTGAAAAATTTTTAAGTCATAAATATATAAAGCGGCAGTTGTTATCACGACGCTGTCGTGAATATATCTAGATTTAACTCATCAAGTTTTGCTCATTTCAGCTGAAAACTTACCAACATTACTTAGCCTTCTTTCATCGATGATTTATATCAATTATTAGATTCTCGATACTTTCCTCCTTTAAACTCAAGATGATAATTAACTGTTTCTCAATATAAAAATATTACTTGATGTATACTCAAATGACTTAGCTGAATCGATAATACCGACTTTAATTAAGGATATTCAAACCCTTAAGTAGTTAGCGTTTTTAACTTAAGCGTTTGTACTCTGATATGCCAATGATGGCGGATTTGCTTGGTGAGCATTACTCTTTTTTGTTGTTTCTAGTTAAGAGGATATAAGTTTTACCGAAGGTATTAAAATTGGTTGCAGTTAATCATTTAGCGTCAGATGGCTCTAATAGCTCATATGACGAAACGCTTTTCTCACTGATAGCTCAAGATCTTGAACAAAAAGGTTACAGCATTCGCCTAGGTGCACTGCCTGAACCGCTGGCCCAATCATTACTTACCTATCAACTATCTATTGAGGCTGAAGCTTTCAAAAGTGCGGGTATCGGTCGCGGTGAAAAATACCTGCAGAATGAATTTGTGAGAACAGATGAAATCTGTTGGATTACAGAAGGCGCAACACCGGCTAATCAATGGCTTGATTGGACAGCGAGGTTACAAGATTATTTGAATCGGCGGTTATTTTTAGGGCTGTTTTCTTTCGAAAGCCATTTTGCTCATTATGGGCCTGGTGATTATTACAAACGCCATTGTGACGCCTTTAAAGGTGAAGCTAATCGGGTGCTTTCTGTTGTCGCTTATTTTAATTCAGGCTGGACCAGTGCTGATGGTGGTGAGTTAGTGCTCTATATGAATGAGCAAGATAAGCAAGGCCTCAAGATTGTGCCACTGTTAGGCTCTTTAGTTATTTTTTTAAGTGAAGAATTTCCCCATGAAGTGTTACCTGCTAAGCGAGACAGGCGCTCTATAGCAGGTTGGTTTAGGGTAAATACTTCTGTCGCTAATAAAGTTGATCCACCTTTGTAATTTGACTTAGTTACTAAGTCAAATTAAACCACAGTGTATCTACTGTGGTTTAGGGCGCTCTTGTTTAAGTTGCTCTTGTTTAAATTGCTTTGGTTTAAATTGCTTTGGTTTAAGTCACTCTTATTCAAGGCGCTTGTTTAAGTTGCGCTTGTTTTAGGCGATTAATTAGGTTTAACGCGACTTGGTTTTAAATGCGCTTTGGTGTTAATCCCTTTGCTATAAACTTAAATCAATGTTGATCTATTCTATCGTTTATTGATTATCCAAATATTGCTCAACGGCATCATTACGTTCTTCTACATGAGAAATTAATTCATCTATCGCTTGGTAAAATTCATTACTGTTGTTTAAGAATGAATACCCCGACCGCTCAGATGTCGCATAAGGTTCAATTAACGCTTGGTAGTCTTGATACTTTGCTTGTATTTGATTGGTTTCAAATGCAGTTTGTGACACTGAAAGCAGGTACTCGTTGTAACGATTTTTGTATTCCTCATCCGCATAAATATTGCCAATGAGTGGCCAATCTGCTGAATTTAAGTCAGAGAAGTCTAGCGCTAATGCGCCGCCCATTTTTCCATCTTGAAGAGTTTCGTTATGATCCCAAGGGATCCAAGTGAGTTGCGACGTTTCAGGGTTATTATATAAATAATAGTTGTGCGGCATAACGCCATAAGAGTCCCAGTTTTGAATAATGCCATTAACAGCTAAGTAGTTAAGATACGCATCAACATTAAATACAGCCTCTAAATTAGCCCGCCAAGTTTGTGGGTCGCTGGTGGCCGTATCATCGTGTAATGCACTGAATAATGCTTGGATATCAGACCAATCAGCATCATCTTCATTGGTTTTTTTCTCAAAGTTCTCTTCGTCAAAACTGCCATAAGCAAACGTGGCACCATCGTCTTCAGGCTTATAGAGGTTACCATCATCACTGCTAAATTGTGTGTCGAGAACTTCGCCGTCGACTTCTTCAACTAAGGTGTATAAACCAAAGTATTCAGGGCCGTCACCATGGTCAACATAGAGGGTATAAAATGCGGTGTGCGACACTGCAAGTCCTGCATCGTAGAACACATCAGCCGCGACTTTTTCACGCACGAAAGAAGGGTCGCTATAGTTGTTTTTAAGACTAAATTTTTTGAAACCATAAAAGCGTTGGTTATCAATTTGCGGATAGTCATCTTCGTACTCATCAAAATCCAACTTGAACGAGAGTTTTAAAATCCCTTGTTGCCAACTGGTTTGCAGTGAAGAATTTCCCTTGAACCTTATCCCAACTCGGTACCATTGAGTGTCGTTATAAAATACTTCGGCGGGAACAAATATTGGGTCTTCATCAGTATCTGTTAAGCCATTGTTTGACGTTGATTGACCAAAAGTGCCGTAAAGAGCTGTCATGTCATCTAGCATGCTTTGCCAGTTAGCTTCGGTGACGACAAAATCGAGGCGTTTTACTTGGGTATCGTCAAACACTTCGTCAAAATTAGGATCGACATCTTTGGTGTGTGTGGCTTCTGTCCAATCGGTTGCTTCGAAATCAGAATCGTAATCGATAACTGGGGTTACAGTCTCTTCAGGTACTGTGATGACTGTATCTTCACTGGTGCTGTCATCATCACTACTGCCACAACCTGTGAACAAAAGTAAGCTGCTCAACAGCATAATAGAAATAGATAAATATGGTTTGTTGTTTGGGGTATTAACGTCGAAAAAACGATCTAGTGTGGACATAATTCTCTCCTGTAATCGAGCCACTTGAAACCATTACCATTGGGTAAGATGACGAATGAATAGCTTAATTAAAGAGTGTGCAAAGAGTGAGCAGAAACTGAGGAGTTAGCATGGATTTAAGGTGTTAGATATTTGATGCAGGTGACTAAGGCTTGCTAAATGCGACTTTAAGCGATGACTTTATATGATGAGTGTAAGCGATACTTTTAAGTGTAATCGTGTAATCGTGAAATTTTAAGTGTGTGATTTTAAGGTGAGAACCGCAATAACAATATTCAAAATCATGTTATTGCGGTTTTCATATTTGGCTGTTTTTACTTATCCCGAGTAAGGTTACTTAGTCCGCTCAATAGTTTGCTTCCAAAATTGCTTTGAAAGGTGGCTGGTTTTATTGGCCAGCCGTCCCATTTGTTCACATTTGTTCTGCGTATCTTCGGTTTGGATTAGACTTTGGTTTGAAAGCTCATCAATTTGCTGAATCGATCGACTAATATCTTCCGCTACTAGAGTTTGCTGGCTCATTGCTGCTGCGTTGAGCGCTGCCATATCTTGAATGCGATTAATCGATGATAAAAGCTGGTCAAAAGCACCATCGGCTTCTTCTGCTAGTGATACAGAAATATCAACTTGGCGCTGACCTGCTTCCATTGCTTGGGTGGCTTTTTGAGTGCTTTGTTGGAAATTAGCCACGATATGTTCAATTTCTGCAGTGGATTCACTGGTGCGAATCGATAATTGTCTTACTTCATCGGCAACCACCGCAAAGCCCCTGCCGCTTTCTCCTGCCCTTGCTGCTTCAATCGCTGCATTGAGTGCAAGCAGGTTAGTTTGTTCTGCAATGCCTTTGATTTCGCTCAACACGCTAGCAATAGATTTACTGTCGCGCTCGATGGTGTTAACCACAGTTGAAAATTGAACCACTTCTTTTCTGAGCTCACCAATTGAGTTAACCACTTTCACCATGCTGTTATGGCCTAGGTTAGCAGCTTCCTGGCTAGTGGTAATTTCTTGGGCGGTACTGTGCGTATTGTCATTCACTTCTGCAAAGCTGGTGGTCATTTCTTCCATCGCCGTGGCAGCTTGGCTGGTTTGTTGGGTTTGCTCTTGCACTCGCTCGCGAGTCTGAATAATCGTGTCATTGAGTTGCTGGCTTTCTTCACTGATTGACGAGGCAGAATCAGCCATACGACCAACCACGCCACCCATTTCAGTAATTAAATAATTTAAAGCTAAATCAATTTTGCCTAACTCGTTTTGGTTTGATGAAAAAACACCACAAGCAATCGGATCATCAATTATTTGGGTCGCTTTGTTTTCAAGATTTTTTAATGGTCGGGTGAGGAAGTAAATCCCAATACCAGCAAGAATTGGAATTAAAATAGCAGCAACAAGCATTGGCATAACTAAGGGCGCGACAGCGGCGATTAACGAGATAAATACAGCCCATAAACACAGTGCACCAGTAAAACTAAATAGAGGAGGGCTGAGTTCTGCAGGTTGCTTACCGTCATTGAGTTGTTGATAGATTTTTTCCGCTGTAGCGATATGTTCACGGCTTGGTTTACGGCGAATAGATTGAAGTTCATGTAAGCGGCCATTTTCGTAAACGGGTGATATATAGGCGTTCACCCAGTAGAACTTACCAGTTTTGGTTTTATTTTTAACAATGCCACACCATGGTTTACCTTCTTTTACATTATCCCACAGGGACTTGAAGGCGGCTTTGGGCATATCAGGATGGCGAACAATATTATGGGGCTTTCCATGTAATTCGTCTGCACTGAATTCTGAAATATCGGCAAAAGCCTTATTGGCGTACTTTATATTTCCATTTAAGTCAGTGGTAGAAAGTAAAATACAATCATCAGTAAGGGGTTGTTCAATATTGTTGTTAGCCTTGTTATGACTCATAGAAATATAACCACATAAAAAAGAATGAGTTAGTTTGCCTTAGCTAATGTTATTTATTGTTGATTTAGGTCAAATATTTGTTAACGCATTATTTTTGTTAGCAAAAGTGCGACATAGTGCTGATTTGTTACAAAGCGCATATGACTGAACATTTATAACAGAGCACTTAAATAAGAGGGTTATTGGTATCGACGTATATTGAAGTCTTAAACTGAAACCTGCTTGTGACGCAGAGACATTCCAGATTGAAACTTTACATACTCGCCATTGGAGGAGGTAACAGGGGTTTACTCCTAATTTTGTTAGCAGTTTCAAGCTTCAATGCAAGCTGATGTCTTGCTTTGTAACCCACTCATTAATATTTCAGCTAGGTAAAGTCTTGTGCCTTTTTACATGACGACAGTTGATAAACTGGCATTTGGCTAAGATTCTAAGCATACAAAAAAAGCACCCTAAGGTGCTTTTATAATATGGTCATATGACATCGCTGGTCTTACTTCATCAACGCAACGGCTTCCATATCCAGTTCAATATCGGTACAACCTTTGGCGCAATATATACCAGGGGCTTTTTCACTTGCTTTCGCTTTAGCTGAGTTAGGCGGGAGTTGCAGTGTCAGTGGTTTATTGCACTCACTACACTGGGCGCTATTGCCTTTTAGCATGCGTTTTATCAGATTTTTTTGCTGATTAAATGACTCAAGCGTAGTGCCATTGACCGCTGAAAAATCTAATTTTTGTGTTTCACTCATACTGATACCTAATTCGCTTTACTGTTCTAATCATCTGCCTATTCCTTGACTATTTATTCCTAGATAAAGGGTATAGGCTGATAACGCAATTTGTTGTTTGATACATGACTTATCGCTAACTTACCGTTAACTTGCTATAAACTGATAACTGGCTCATATTGTAAAACAACAGCTGCGGATTAGCAGTCAGGTTATTTTACCTGATCAAGCGGGCTCCAACGTTGTAGTTCAACCGGAAGCGGTACGCCTTGAGCAGTCAATAAGTTAACGCGAGCTTGGTACGCTGCGCCGTGCATCAAGTGTTTGGCTAAGTCTACCGCATTTCGCTGGGTATAATCATCTAAATAGCTGCCTTTTGCCCATTCATTGAACGCGCCAAGTGCAGGGCCTGCCCAAATTTGGTAATCCATTTCACGACCAACTTCGCCAGAGTTTGACCAACGGCTTGAAAGACCTAAATACCAACGGAAGATAAGTGCCATTTTACGTTTCGGGTTTCCTTCAGCACGCTCGATTTGCTTAGGGTCGCGCTCGTTAAAGTGGGCTACTGTGCCTGCCCAAATCTCATCGAGGGTTGAACGGAAGACTTGTTTTTCAAGTTTTTCACGCTCTTCAGCTGGTATGGCTTCAATGGACTCATAACGGGTGTAAATTTCATAAAGCTTGTTTGCGCGCATTGGGAACAATGTGCCGCGTTTAACCACTTGCAGTTTTACGCCCATTTCAAACATGTCAGCTGCTGGCGCCATGGTCACATCAGCCATTTCTGTTGTTGCAAGCAGTTTACGAGTGTGTTCACTGGATCCAGCTTCAACACAAGCTTGGTTAATTGAACCTGTAACGATGTACGCAGCGCCCATGTTAAAGGTAGCGAGTGCTGCATCAGGGGTGCCGACACCACCGCCGCAACCTACGCGAATAGGTGTTTTGTACTGATACTCAGCTTGCACTTTATCTTTAAGCGCTAAAATAGTTGGCAATAATGTCACTAACGGACGGTTATCTGTGTGACCGCCTGAATCTGCTTCAGCGGTTACGTCATCAGCCATTGGGACTAATTGTGCAAGCTCCATTTGCTCTGGCGTAATTAAGCCTTCATCAACCAGTTTTTGCAGCATTTTAGCTGGGGCAGGTTGCATAAACTTAATAGCAACCTCGGTGCGGCTCACTTTAGCGATAACCTTGTTGGCGATAACGACTTCGCCTTGACTATCACGGCTTAAACCCGCTGCGCGATAATACACAATTTGTGGGGTTAGCCCTAAAAATGCTGATGCTTCAACGGTGCGCACTTTATGTTTTAAAAATAGTTCAACACTGCCACGCTCAAGCGCTGGTTCGCTTGGGCTATGGATTAAGTTAAACATGTATGGGCCATTTGGTAGCGCAGTTTGAATACGGTTAATTGCTTGCTCTACACGAGAAGGAATTAATCCTGCTGCGCCAAACGAGCATAAGATGCCAGCTTGACCTAACGCAATCACTAACTCTTCTGATGAAATGCCATTTGCCATCGCGCCAGCGTAGTATGCGTATTTAACCCCATGCACACGGCGGAAATTACTGTCGCCTAAACTTTGTGTTCCTAATGCAGGGGCAAATGCACTGACGGGTAAATCTTGTTGACTGTTGATACTTTCAGTCATCACTTGGGCATGTTGTGAAACACCCAAGCCCTTTTCAGGGTGATTAATCAGGTAACAAGCTTGAGTCAGTTCTTTTAATTTTTTACCGATAGTGGCAGTGTCAAAGCTGGCATCACTTGGGGCAACTTGCCAAGGCCATGGAGATAGCTTTTCGTTTTGAGTGCTTATAGTCATTATTATTCCTTTATGCCTCTTCGATACAGATTGCGATGTCTTTAACTTCGTATATACGTAAACCGTCTTTGCTTAGGTTTGCGTCACCAACAATAATGCGTTTGCCGTTTTCATCTTTAACTGCACTGATGTGCACATCTAACGACATTTGTTTATTCAGTGGGTTAATTTGGCCACGGTACTTCCATTTGATGTCAGATAAAATCTGACCAAATTTAGGGTTAGTGAAACCTTTACCTAAGTCTTTACTGATGGCGTAAGTTTGCATTAACTCGATAATCGCTTCAACGCCTAATGAACCCGGCATCACAGGATCTTGATGGAAATGGAACTGGAAGAACCAATCACTTGGGTCAATGGTGCGAGATGCAGACAAGTAACCTAAACCATTTTTGCCCCCTTTATCAACGATTTCAGCTTTGTCGATAAAGTTAAGCTGACCACCGGCTAGACGGTAATGTGGCTGATTAGCAGGCGCATGGAATACGCGAGATTGCTTATCCAGTAAATCAACGCTGATATCGGCAGCAACATTGTTTTCAACATGCCAAGGCTGCGTGATGCGGCCATTATCAATACCCAGTTGGTTTTTAAGTGCATCGCCTTTGAAGTAACCAAATACCGCACTGCCTTTGTAGAAAGGCTCGCCATCGACACTTAAATCAAAGGTGAAGCTTTGAATAATGTTACTGCCAGCTATCACGGTAGATAACAGTTTTGAGTCGTTAACAATGGTTTTACCGCGTAAATCCACATCGCGGAGTAACTCGCCACTACCATCTAGGTTACGGAAGAATAATTCTTCACCAGGGAAGCCTAATGTCGTGCCCATGTAACCAGAGATAAAGCCGTTTGGTTGCAATGAGATTTCCATTAGTACTGAATATGGCATTACAGAGGCATGGCTGTTTTTAGCAAAATACCATGCATCCGTTGGCACTTCGTATTCAGCGATACATGACGATGGTTTTTTAAGTTCGCCACGTTTACCGTCAATATCGATAATACGAGTGGTTAACTGTAAGTCGCCACACGGCGTACGCGGTGGAATAAAGCCGCGATAGATACTGAAGTCAGGGCCAAAACAGTTCTCGATGTTTCCTGTGGCAAATTCAAACATGTGATAAGCAGTGAACGGCAACGTATCAGGGGTGCGGTTTGGATAGTCAGGGATCAGCGGCGCTTCAACATGCTGCAGTGGGATAACCCCTTTGTTGGTTGGTGCGCTTAAGTCAGGCACTTGCGCCATTAACGGTGCATTTGTTGATGCAGGCGTATTATGGCTATTGTTGTTTTGGACTGTGCTTGAAATGATAGCACTTGTCTCAGAAGTGTCGCCGATGAAACGGGTACATTCGGCTTCTTCTTTAATCATCACACCAAGGTTTTGGAAATCAACTACCGCTTTACCATTGAGTAAAATATCAATGTTTGCTTTTGCAAATGGGCGATGGTGAGTACCAATTTCAGTGATTTCCATGCGGTACGTTAATTCGCCATGTTGCGGCAGTACTTGACCACGACAACGTACTTTTTGCGACGCATTTTCAAGTGGTTGGAAGCGACCGTTTTCAACTAAGGTGTGCATGCCGATGTGCAACATAAAGAATTGCAGTAATTGGCCACAACCTTCTGCCATTAGCGAGCCTGCCATCACTTGGTCACCTTGGAAATGACAAGGGAAGTACCAATGATCAGGTGCTAGGGTTTTGTGGCCTTCAATAAAGCCTAAACCCCAAGCGCCGCCATGAACTTGCAGGTTGCCAACTTGCTCAATCATCAAGAACTTTTCTGAAGCGAAACATAACGAGTCTTGTTTACCCGAAGCTTGTTGATGGTTATGGTGTTCACCACTAAAACAACCACCAATATCGGCATTCAGTAGATGATGGATTTGTCCATAATCAAACTCAGTTTGCGCGCAATGCAGTAGCGGTTCAAAACGAGGTTTGTTCGGGTTGTTTAATGCTGTTTCACGGATTTTGATTTCATCATCAGTGCGAATAACGCCTTTGCCATCATCCAACTCTTGATCGGTAAAGAAACCAGCACAACCGCCATCCATTTTCAGGATCATCTTATCGCCAACAAAGCACTCGTAAGAAAAGAAGAATAATAAGGTGTCGCCATTTTTAGCAAAGTTGTTGATTTTAATATCGTAACGTAAGGTATCGCCGCCACGAGGTAAGTCATCTAAGAAGGTTAACGTACAATCAAGAAGACGATAAACGCGCTCACCTTTGTTCTCAAAATCAATGCCTAAGTAGCTGATCAGCATTAAATCGCATTGGCCTGACTCAACGGCTACTGCCCATGGAATTTGTCCGTCAACTAAATACGGCGCATCTTCAGGGATGTCGTATTCCGTTGTCATGCTACATGGCTTGTATTGATTCATGGTGGCATCGAGCTTAGTTACACGAGATACCAATAAGTAATCTGTTGTAGGAAGGCGTACACGACGTGAGTAGTTATCAATCACAGCGTAATCAGGGCCGAATACTTTGGCAATATCGCCTTCGGCATATTCCACTAAATCAGCATAATTCCAAATACATGGCTTATCTGCTGGCACTGGCGCTGTGTATGGCGGCACGTTGGCATGATCTGGACGTAAAACTGGAGCTGGTGCTACTGGCTGAGCTAACACGTTTGCTGCTTGGATAGGTGCAACAGCTTGTGCAATCGATTGGGCAACATAAGGCTGACCATTCGCATGGGCTAGCTCTTGCTTTAAGAGCGCGTCTGCCACTTTTAAACCTTGCTCACGGCTCTTCAAAAACGCTAACTGCGCTTGATGGGCTAACCATTGGTTTTGCTCAAAAGCAGTTAAGTGTGCAGGTGGCACTTGGCTGATGGCAACACTTGGCATTTGGCTGATGGCGGTTTGAGGCGAAGCGACTTGCTTCGGCGCTGACAGGCTTGGTTTAGGGTTAAACTGGGTTGAACGATCAGAAAACGGCATAGAAGTCTCTGTTGTCATTGAAATTGGGGGAGTAGTGTCAGCTGTCACAGCATTTGTATTTGCTGGCGCAATAAACTGGTTACGCTCGGCCATCGTTAACGGAGTGCTTTTAGCTACTGGCGTTAATTTGGCCGTTTTAGCGCGAATACTGTCTAACTCAGGTAAAGGTGCATCGACAATATGTTGATAAATATCGCGGCCACCTAAGCTGACTTGTTTCACTAAGCTCAGTTTTTTGGCGGTTTGCTGGCCAATATTTGTGTTTATTCGGGTCTTAAGCGCTGTTGATTGCTGCGCTGATTGACTAACGAGCAGTTGCGAACATTGGTTTTCACTCATTGTGGCTACAACAAGATTTTGACTTGTTGAATCTGTTTTAAGTGATAAAACGCCATGCAATAAGCTGGCAATACCCGATGCTGCAAACGTATGGCCAATGCACTGCTGCGCTTGGCTCGGGCTTGATTGGCTAAACATTTGCGATAACTGCTGCACTGCACTGATATTATTTGGCAATACCTGTGCATCTGGTGCTTGGTTAAGCTCCAGGGCATTAATCTGCTCAGCCGCTAACCCAGCAGGGGTTAACAAGTTATCGCTGATGCTACTGACTTGTTCGCTATGACCAAAGGCTAACGTATTAATTGTACCGTAGCTATTTTGCAGTAATATTGATGTGTCATGTTCAGTGATTGGTGATTCTACTGCGCCTAAGGCTTGATGAATTAAATCTAACGACTCGACATTAACAGCTTTTGGTGTGGCGGTTTGCAGAACAATTGCACCAGCACCTTCACCAATATTAAGCGTTTGCTGCTGAGCTGTTTTCGCCCCTGTTTTCGCCCCTGTTTTCGCTAAGTTGGCCGTTTTTAGCACCATATTTTCAATACTGCCAGATAAATCAACCGCGGCAATAATCACTGCATCTAATGGCTCTTGACGAGATTCCATCGAGAATAAGTTTTGCGCCACATCAATACAGCGATTAACCGACTGCTCGCCCGCTGAAATCGTAAAGGCTGGGCCATTGAAATCCCATAACGATGAGATACGCGACGCCATAATATTACCAATGAAACTGGTATATTGGTTGAGCTTAGCGGCATCTAACACGCTGTCCATGGCAATGGTTTCAAGTGCTTGGTATTCAGAGTCAGATAAGCTTACGCCATGGGCCTTAAGGCTTGCTGCTATTTGGGTATGCAAATTGACTCGACCGCGGAATTGATGCAATTCAAGTTCAGTTTCCATTGCCACAAGCACGGCTACCTTACTACCTGACTCAAGCTTGGCATCATGTATCGCTTCATCAGCCACTTTCATTAATAACAGCTGCTGAGAAATCAAGCGGTCATCTTCATTTGGCGGCACTTTGAAACGTAAAAAGTCGAAATCAAACTGGTCGATATAAGCGCCCATTGGCGCTGTTTCTGCAATGCCAAATTGGCTTAATAATTCAGGGTGTTTATCAAGGCCTTTCCAACGTTTTGCTGGTAATGCACTAAAAGCATTTTGCTGAGTTGCAACGGCATTAGCGAATGTATTAATGGTGCTAAGGGAGCCAAAGTGCGATGCCATGCCGGTAATATGCATAGGTAATTGCGCATTGATTGTCGTTGAATGAGTCGTTGAATGAGTCGTTGAGTGTGACGGGGTGCTAATGCTGTTATTAGCATTACCTTTAGCAAAGTAAGACTCAACCAATAAATGAGCATTACAGCCACCAAAACCAAAAACCGATACCCCAGCATGGCGGGCTTTATTGCCTGCTTTGTCTGGCCAAGGTAATACATCATTGGGTAATGTGGCTGGGCCAAACATCTCCGATGGAGATGCAATCGGCGCGCTAATGTTAATACTTGGCGGTAACATGCCTTGGCGCATAGCAAAAATCATTTTCATGATCCCAGGCATACCCGCTGCAGTCAGTAAATGGCCTAAGTTAGATTTGGCTGAACCGATGAGCGGCGTGTTGCTTCCTTTGAGCTTGTCACTGAAAAAGCGCTCCATTGAAGTCAGTTCAACTTTATCACCTAAAGGTGTGCCTGTTGCATGACACTCAATCACTTCCACTTTGTCTGGTCCAAAACGCTCAGAGCCAGCACTTTCATCGTGCATTGCTGCGTCAGCATAAGCACGCTCAAATGCTTTAACTTGACCATCGCTATTCGGGCTTAATACAAATTGACCTTTGCCGTCATTTGATAATCCAATACCGCTAACCAACGCATAGATATGGTCGCCATCGCGCTCAGCATCTTCAAGACGTTTTAGCACTAAAACACCAGCGCCTTCACCAGCAAATAAACCTTTTGAGTTACTATCAAAAGGCGCTGAAATACCATGGTCAGGGTAGGCGTGGAAAATGGAGAAACCCATGTTAATAAAGAATGGGTCAGCGCCAGACACTGCGCCAGCAAGCATCATGTCAGCTTTGCCTGTATGCAAATAATCACAGGCAAGTTTTAGCGAGTAAACTGAACTTGCACAGGCGGCATCTAGGCTTAATTGCGCAGCGCCTAAACCCAGCGCGTCAGCCACTAACTTTGAGGCGTTATGAGCAATCGCACCGTTAGATAACGAGGCCGGTGTCGCCTGCGTTGCAAAGCCTTCAGAGTCAAATGCTTGCAGGGTAAAATCAGCTTGCTGCAGTTTATGCTGTAAGGCTTTTTCTACCGCGCTGTGATACAGCGGGACAAACAACTCATTCGATTTTGCTGTTGGGAACGATAAGGTTCCCATTACAATCCCTGTACGGCTTAAGCTAGCTGCATTTTGTGGGTTTGTAATATCAATGCCAGCATCATTTAATGCGTTGCGGGCAGTATCTGTTGCCCATAAAAAGCTGTCATCAAGGCCGTCAAATTGCGCCGCTGGGATTTTGTAACCATTAGCATCAAAACTGAAGTTTTGAATATAACCGCCTTTATCACAATAAAAGCGGTCTGACTGACCTTGTACACCAGTAAAATCAGCAGGGTTAGCATTGAGTTTTTGGCTGCTAATGGTTGTGCGAGAATCTTTTTTATCTAATAGATTCTGCCAAAACTTTGCCGGTGTATCCGCATCAGGATATTGGGTTGCTAAACCGACAATCGCAATTTTTGGCAAACTCGCGTGTTGTGTATTCGATTGAGAACTCAAGATTGTTCTCCTTCTAATTGTGAGGCTAACTGAGAGTTTGATTGACTCATCGCAGTTTGACTTTTTTGTGCACTCATAAGTTGCGTAGTCAAAAGGTTGGTTAAACCATCAGTTAAATAATTGAGTGATAACGGCACGTTGTGAGCCACAAGTTGAGCAATACATTTCAGTAGCGCTGTTAGGTCATCGCCGCCTTTAGCATTAGTTGCAATGGCTTGGCATGCTGAATTCATTACTGTATTGGGGGCTTCAGTGGTGCGGGCAATTTTATCGATTAAGGTGCTGGTTTGTCTGTCTGCACCAATTTCAACGAATAAACTGGCGCCTTGTTTACGTGTATTGTTTACTAATTCCGTAAAATTCAGCGGGTGGCAGAATGTATCAGCAATAGAGTCTGCAATTGCTTCGCTGGTGACGCTAACAGGTATAGTGCTGGCAGCGCTCATAAATTGTATTTGCGCCGCTTGTGCATCAAGTACAGCCTGGTCATGAAGCGGTTGCTGATAAAATGTTTGCACATTGTCGCGTATTAGCATCGCAGGTTGGGTGTGCATCGCAGTAACACGATTCGCAGCAATCCCACGTTTACCTATTTGCTTAAGTAGCGCTTTACAGCTTTGCTCACAACCAGCAAGTACGCAGGTGTCGCCTTGAACGATGGCGAGATAAGCACGAGGGTAGTCACTTAATGCCGCTTCTATGATGCTTGGCTCAGCGCGAACCACAAAACTATTCCAGACAATATCTTCATCATGATTCAATTGCCATGCTTGACGCACGCAATCTAATCGACCTGAAATGTCGGTGGTGAAAATGCTATTGGTTTGAGTAGCTTCAATCATATTGTGCGGTGTTTTCCACACATCAAGACTGGCCCACATCGACGCTTCACCCATAGAGTAACCCATGGCATAATTTGGTTTTATAGCAAAGTGCTGGGTTAATATCTTAGTTAAAATATAACTCACACCGACACCAGCAATGGCCAGTTTATCTAGGCTCATATCTGATACTTTGGCATTTTCAGCGTAAATGCTTTCTGCTTGCAGCATGGCTTTGACGTCGCCTTCACGTTCTAATTGTGAAAACAGCGTTGGAAAGTAACTGGGTAATTGAGCAAACATTTGTGGGTAAACAGTACCTACGCCGGGGTAGACAAAACAGACGCCACTATGCGCATCTTTTTGTTGGGGTGAAGTATGTAAACAGCTCCCAGACGGCGTTTTGTAATCGAGTTCTGTTGTGTTGTTATTTAATGCTGTTTCAACAGCCAATAGCATGGCTTCGGCTTCAGTAAAAGCTGCAGCTGCCGAGTTCGCCATGATCACGGCCGATAACGCGTTATTGTTAGCAAACTTTTCAAGCTGAGTGAGCATTAAAGTCATGATGTTATCTGACTGCGATTTAATGCTATCAAGTTGGGCGTGTAAGTCTGTTAATTGCAATTTGAACGCTTGCAAATTATCTGCAGATAAAGGGATAAATATCCGCTTTTCATCCAGCATGGATTTTGCCTGGGCAAGCTCAGTTCCTTGAACTAACACAGCTGCATGATGATGGGCGCCTTCAGTGATATTGAAGCAAGCCACGCGGCTTTGATGCATTTCGCTGAACCAGTATGTTGAACTGTCTGCAGTGAGGTTAGCAGGCATTTTAGGCATGCTTCGCGCTGCAATGTTGCCAACTAGCGTTATCAATTCAGCAAACTTATCTTTATAGCTGTTGCAATGAGTCGCATCCACTTGGATTGGGCTGATATGAGCGCGTTTCGCTTGAGATAATGCCTTAGAGGTTGCTGTTTTTGCATTACTATCATCGCCCATACCTGTTAAATAAGCATGGGGGTGGCAGCGATGCTTAGCAGCAACAATAGCTGGCATCATTAATAAACGATAAGGCATAGCAGGGTGGCTGAGTAGCACACTTTGCTGTTGTTCTATATGAACAATTGCTTGGGCTAAATAGTCACTAAAACTGATAGCTTGGTTTGCGGGGGCTGATGTGTCGTCTAACGATGACACATCAATTTCAAGCACGATAGCTGACAAACCAATACTGTCAGCTAAAGAACATGACTTGATGGCAGCAAAAGCTGAGCTGTTCATTTCAGCTTGCGCGGCGAATGAGAAAGACTCATTCGCCACTAACTTTAACGCGATGCGCATGTTAGCCGCACTTGCTGATGTTGTAGACTGTACTTTTTGTGCAGAAAGAGTTTGATTACTCACACAGACTCCTGCAAATCAGCTAATGCTTTAGCTGGGGCTAAAAAAGCCTCATTTAAGCTTTTGCTGATTGTCGTTTTAGCGTTTGTCATCGTACAACTTAGACGGCCATCTTGATGATATAAAGCAATGTCAGCCGTTAATGAGCGACTGGTACTTTTAACCACATTCAGCACTAAGTAGCCACTGTCACCTGATGCAAACGGTGCATAAGTGGTTAACTCACCAATAGTTGACGGTAAGCTGGCTGCATCATGCTTGATACGCGCCCACACTAACATGGCTTGCAGTAGCAAATCTTCAGCGAAAGCCTGACTACCACCTAAACCTGTTTGCGGCGTAAAGCTTGCACAATCTTTAGCATCAATTTGTGGTAATTCAACCGAACAAACCAACTGCTTATCGTCGGCAATTAACAGCTGCTTTATTCCTTGAAGGCGAGGGCCGTGGAATAAGCTGCCGTTGCTATATAGCTCGCTATCTGTGCTGATGATTTTGCCTGACTCAACTAACTGTTGGGCGTCTTTTGCCACTGTTGGTAGCGTGTCTGAAACAGCGACATTTCCGAGCTTCTCATTAACAACTTTCTCATTAACAACTTTCTCATTAACAAGGAGGCTGGCTTGATACTGAGGTCTAAGCAAACTATCCACATCATCACTTTGCATGCGACTAGCAATCAGTGCTGTTAAGCCTGATTCAGTTTGCGTCAGTTTCAGCGTTAATACTTGTGGCTCTTTAGTCTCGAAAATAATGCCTTTTAGCAGCTTATAATCTTGAACCAATACAGGCAGGCCACACAATTGCTGCGCAGTTTCACGCATCCATTGTATGGCGCACACTGTTGGTAGTACCGGATTACCCGCGATGCAATGATCTTCAATGAAGGGCATTGCAACAGGATTTAGTACTCGTTCAACACTCACCGTGTTACTCACAACACGGTGACTTGCAGCATTATTTAAAGAAAGAATCAGCGAACCCTCGGCATTATGCGAAGAGTCCGCATTAAGCTTTTTTACAGCAGCGCCTTCAGTTGATGCTGAACCTTGCATACTTGAACCGATTAATAGCTGTACACCAGACTCAGACAATAGACTGTGAGCAAACAAGTTTGCGCCTTTATCGAGCGGAATCACATATACGCCGCGTTCAACAAACATTTTCTTTAAGGCTGAACTGACCATACCGCCGTCCCAAGGTCCCCAGTTAAAGCTCATCACTTTTGCTTGCGGGTAGTTCGCTGCAAGTTGTAGTGCTGTCTTGTTAAGGATCTCATTCGACATTGAGTAATCACTTTGACCCGTATTGCCATAGAAACCCGCTGCAGATGAGAACATAGCAACCAGTTTTAGTTGGCTAGCATCAATCGCATTGATGATTCCGGCAAAACCCGACACTTTAGTGCCATAAACGCGGCCTAACTCGGCTAAGGTTTTGTCTTGAATGTGTTTATCGGCAAGTACGCCTGCACCGTGAATGATGCCAGTAATTGGCTTAATACCTGCTAATGACTGTTTAATCGCTGCATCTGAACTGACGTCCATGCTGATGTATTCAGCACTTGCGCCAACGGCTTTAAAGGCTGCGAGTGAACGATCAATTTCCAAACTGCTGGTTATCGGCCAAACTAAGGCATCAATTTGCTTAGGCGTTGGTTTGTCACCTTGTGATTGAATAAACTTAATTGCCGCTGCTTTCAGCTCAGATGCTTGCTTGTTTTGTGCCCAAGTCGGCAAGTTTGCTGCCAAATGTGCACTACGACCTGCAAGAATAAAGTGTGATTGAGTTTGCTTAGCAAGGGTTAGGGCGCACTCAAACGTCACACCTTTTGCGCCGCCAGTAACAAGTACTGTGTCACTACTATTGAGCGATGTTGTTTGGTAGCGAGTTTGCGCCGCTGTTGTTGCTGTGAGTGTGTGACGACCTTGGTCGCTAACACCGACTTCTGCAATGCTTGTTTCAACATCATAAAGCTCTGCAATCACTGCTTGAGCAAGCTCAACAGCTTCAAAACTTGGTGCAATATCTAATGCTCGACAAAACACGTTTGGCCACTCATGGCCGAGGGTTTTGGTGAGGCCAGATAAAGCAGCCTGGTTAAGCTCAGCTTTTGCCAGTTCAGTGGTATTTAAATAACCAAAGCCACCATCAATACGGCTCACTGTCATAAAGCTTACGCGTTGTGATTGTGCTAATTCGCTAAAACGACTTTGTAGATGTTTAGCCATTAAGAAAGCTTGCTCAACTGCGATAAATCCAGCATCACTTAATGGTAAGTTGCCTGATGTTGCGAGTTGAGGCTGCAGGTGAACAAAACCTGCAATTTTATGTTGCTTGCTGATTTTAGCTATTACATCGCTAATTGCATCATCACTAACCGTTGATAAAGTGAAGCTGGCAATATCGCTACTTAGCGGTGATTGCGCAGATGTCACAGATTCAGGGCTACGAATAACGGCGACGGTTAGGCCTGTTGCTACTAATTTTTCAGCTAAAACACCTGCGTTATGACCGTCATCATTGATAACGATACATGCGTCTTTTGAAAAACAGTCAACTAACTTATCCGCCGCTGGTAGCTTTTTTAGTGCGACTTCCTGATGAGGAGGTAAGTCGTTTGCTAAATCTGCTGTGGCTGTTGGTGCAGCTGCCGTTGATGCTGCAGTGTTCACAACACTGCTTGTCGTTAGTTTGCTGTTCATGTAGCTAACGATTTCGCCTAAAGTGCGACATTCTGCTAAATCTTCAGGATTTAGGTCTGGTAAGCCAGGTAGTTCGTCTTGAACAGTACCTAAGATTTCAACTCGCTTGATTGAGTCGATGCCTAAATCCGCTTCCATATCCATGCTTAGTTCAAGCATTTCCGTTGGGTAGCCGGTCTTTTCAGCAACCACAGTCATCATAGTGCTTTGAACTTGCTCTGCAGATAAACCTGACGGCGCGCTCAGGGCTGTCTCAGCTGATAAACCACTAACAGCTGGCGCTGCTACTTGAGAAGCGCCTGCTGCGGCCTGTGTATTAGCGCCTGCGGCTGCACTTGTAGGAAGAAGCTTGCTGTTCATGTAGCTGACGATTTCACCAAGTGTACGACACTCAGCTAAATCTTCAGGGTTAAGCTCTGGCAAGCCTGGTAGCTCGTCTTGAACAGTACCTAAAATCTCAACACGTTTGATTGAGTCGATGCCTAAATCCGCTTCCATATCCATGCTTAACTCAAGCATTTCCGTTGGGTAACCGGTCTTTTCTGCAACCACAGTCATCATGGTGTTTTGAACTTCTTGAGCTGATAAACCATTGTTAGCAGGAGCAACTTGCGTCACTGGTGCAGTGACAGTATTTGCACTGACTGCAGGAAGTTTGCTGTTCATGTAGCTGACGATCTCACCAAGGGTACGACACTCAGCTAAATCTTCAGGGCTTAACTCTGGCAGTGTTGGTAGTTCATCTTGAACGGTACCTAGAATTTCAACACGTTTGATTGAGTCGATGCCTAAATCGGCTTCCATATCCATGCTTAGCTCAAGCATTTCAGTTGGGTAACCCGTCTTTTCAGCAACCACAGTCATCATGGTGCTTTGAACTTGTTCAGCGCTTAAACCTACTGGAGCAGAACCAGTAGTTGGTAGCTGAGAGCCTTCAGCGGCACTTGTAGGCAGTTTAGAGCCTTCAGCTGGCAGCTTAGAGTTCATATAAGAAACGATTTCGCCCAAGGTACGACACTCAGCTAAATCTTCAGGACTCAATTCTGGCAATGTTGGCAGTTCATCTTGAACGGTACCTAAAATTTCAACACGCTTGATTGAATCAATACCTAAATCCGCTTCCATATCCATGCTCAACTCAAGCATTTCAGTTGGGTAACCCGTCTTTTCTGCAACCACAGTCATCATGGTGCTTTGAACTTGTTCAGCGCTTAAACCTACTGGAGCAGAACCAGTAGTTGGTAGCTGAGAGCCTTCAGCGGCACTTGTAGGAAGTTTAGAGTCTTCAGCTGGTAGCTTAGAGTTCATATAAGAAACAATCTCGCCAAGGGTACGACACTCAGCTAAATCTTCAGGGCTCAATTCTGGCAGTGTTGGTAGTTCGTCTTGAACTGTACCTAAAATTTCAACACGTTTGATTGAATCAATACCAAGGTCTGCTTCCATATCCATGCTTAGCTCAAGCATTTCAGTTGGGTAACCGGTTTTTTCAGCTACGACTTCAAGCATTGTATTAAGCACGGTTTCTGCGCTAAGACCTGATGCTGGTGCTGCAACAGCAGTTTGAGCTGCTATTTGAGTCCCTTCAGCGGGTAGCTTACTGTTCATATAATCAACGATTTCGCCAAGTGTACGACATTCAGCTAAATCTTCAGGGCTTAACTCTGGTAGCGTTGGTAGTTCGTCTTGAACGGTTCCTAGAATTTCAACACGCTTGATTGAATCGATACCAAGGTCTGCTTCCATATCCATGCTTAATTCAAGCATTTCAGTCGGGTAACCGGTCTTTTCTGCAACGACTTCGAGCATAGTGTTCAGCACTGTTTCTGCGTTTAAACCTGCAGGCGCTGCTGCAACTACCGGCGCAACGACAGGAGCTGTAATTGGGGCAGGTGCTTTTACTGGTTCAATACGTGGCGCTGGAGCAGCCATAGCGGCAGGTTTGGAAACAGGCGCTTGTACTGGAGCGGCTACTTTTACAGTTTCAACGACTGGTGCTGGCGCAGTAATCACTGGAGTTGCAGCGATAGGCGCATTAACTCTAGGAGTATTGATAACAGGAACTGCAACAACAGGCGCTGTCGCTACTGGTGCTTGACCAGTCAGCATGCTTAATGCGTTTTGGCTTGACTGTGCTTGTTGCTCAAGGAACAAAGTATGACTTTGTAGTGTTTGAGCTTGATGCTGGTGGAATAGCTCCATTGAGCGTTGTAGGCTCTCAGGAATAGCATGTCCTGCAGCAGCCATTTTACTTTGCTCGGCCATTAGATGAGTAAAGGTGTCACCATATTGCTGTGGAATGGCTAAGAACTGCTGATGCAAATCAGCGGCTTGCTGTTGTGCATTGAAGAACGCTTCTAAGCTGCCTGAAGCTGGAGCACTTTGTGCTGGAGCTTGAGGTGCTATTTTTTGAGGCGCTTGAGCAGCAGCGTTAGACACTGCAATTGAACCTGATGCGGCAACTTCAACGTATTCTGTTTTAATGACTTCTTTTTCCACGATTTTCTCTACTACTTTTTCAACCGGTACTTCAACCACTTTTTCGACAACTGTTTCAACAATTTGTGAAGTGACTTTGCCAGTGGTTAATGATTTTTCCATTTTAGCGCGGGTTGGTGCACTGATATGGTTTGAAGCTGTTAGCTTGACGTTCATGCCTTTCGGCACTGCAGGGGCGGCGATTTCTGCTTGATAAGGATCAACCTCCGTTAGCGGTGCGCCAAGAACGTTAAGTTGCATAGCCGCGATACGTAACTGCAGATCGCTGTTACCTTTCGGATTGGGGTTGATGCTAATCACTGATACGCTTTCTGCTTTGTTACCTAGCGTGGCTTCAACCAGTTTCTGCAAGATATTTTTAGGCCCGAATTCAACAAATACACGCGCTCCAGCGTCATACATGCTGTTTAACTGATCAGTAAAGCGAACCGACTGTAGCATGTGCTGTTTAAATGCCGCTTTAATCGACTTAGCATCCGTTGGATGTTTTTCACCGCTGGCATTTGAGAATAATTCAACTTTGCTGGCAGTAAACTTGGCTTTATCGATGGCTTTAGCGAATGGCTTTTGTGCATGTCCTACAAGTGGCGTATGGAATGCGCCAGATACAGGCAGTGCAATGGCTTTAAAGCCTAATGCGCTAATGGCTTTAGCTGCTTGTGCACAAGACTCTGTAGGACCTGCGATAACAAGCTGAGTCGCAGAGTTGTAATTAGCGACTTTTACACCGTCAAATTCAGCAATACAGGTTTCTAACTTAGCGATGTTATCGCTGTTTGCTGCATCAGCATCATTAGCTGGCAAGATAATGGCGTACATGGTGCCTTTATCTAATTCATTACCGTCTTTATCTATAGCCGATGAAGCCATAGCTGCGCCGCGAGCATATGAAAGCTGATAGTAATCATCATTTGAAATTACCCCAGCGGCACATAATGCTGAAAGCTCACCAAAACTATGACCTGCAAACATATCCGCGCTAAAGCCTGCCTGACTCAGTAACTGATACTGACTCATGCTGACTACGCCAATAGCACTTTGCGCGTTGTCGGTGCTGGTGAGTAATGCCACTTGTGCATCTTTATCTGCTTTTTCAAAAGCAGGAATAGGGAACATCACTTGTGACAGTGGTGTTTTGTCAAAGCTTGCAAACACTTTATCGGCTTTGATCAGTTGCTGACGCATTTCAGGGAAATGACAAGCGACTTCAATACCCATGTTGACGTATTGCGAGCCTTGGCCGGCAAATAACGCTGCGACTTTTGGTTCGCTAGTTGCTTTTTTACCCTTAGTTGTCACAGTGATGAGTGCTGATGAGCGGTAACTGGTACCCGATGGCAATTGCCATGCTTCTGAATCGTTATTAAGTTGCTTTAACGCTAAACCAAGCTGAGTGGTTAGCTCGGTAAGGCTTGATACCACAAGACCTAAGCGGGCAGCGGAATTTTCAATTTTAGTCACTGCATATTGCTTGGCAATGCGCGTGAGCTCTGCTTGCTCAATACTGCTATTGTCAGTACCTTTAAGCGCGCTGATTTCAGCGGTTAACTTATTCACTTCTGCAATTAAGGCTGTTTTGTTATCAGCACTAATTAATAAGCTTTGAGCCACTTGGCGTTGACGGTATTTGTCATCACGGCCGTGTTCTGGGCTATATTCTTCCAAGACTAAGTGGAAGTTAGTGCCACCAAAACCAAATGAGCTAATACCAGCACGACGTGGTGTGCCGTCAGGGCGAGGCATCCAAGGACGGGTTTCGGTATTAACGAAAAACGGTGAATCTTCAACGTTTAGTTTAGGGTTTGGCTTTGAGACGTTAATGGTTGGCGGCAGCACTTTGTGGTGCAGTGCAAGCGCAGCTTTAATCACACCAGCAGTACCAGCGGTTGATTTTGTGTGTCCTACTTGTGATTTAACCGAACCTAACGCAATGTGCTGTTTAGTCGGGTCATTTTCACCAAATACTGATTTAAGACCATTGAATTCGGCTACATCACCTGCTGCAGTGCCTGTGCCGTGCGCTTCAATTAAGCCAACAGTTTCAGGGGCAAAACCTGCATCATCATAAGCACGTTTTAGTGCTTTTGCTTGGCCTTCAGGGCGCGGAGCATAAATACTCTTGAACTTACCGTCTGATGAAGCGCCAACACCTTTAATGACTGAGTAAATACGGTCACCATCACGTTCTGCATCTTCAAGGCGCTTAAGTGCAACCATGCCGATACCTTCACCAATCATCATGCCTTTTGAATCGATATCAAATGGTTGAATCGTTTCATTGGTCGTGAACGCTGGGGTTTTTGAAAAGCTCATGTACATTGAAGGTGAGTTATCGGTACAAACACCACCAGTGATCATCATTTCACTGCGGCCTTCAACCAGCTCAGTTAATGCCATACGCATTGCGGCAAGTGAGCCTGCACATGCAGCGTCAACCACACAGTTCATGCCGCCTAAATCGAAGCGGTTAGCAATACGACCTGCAATAACATTACCTAGTGAGCCTGGGAATGAGTTTTCTTCCCAGTGAATGTATTGGTCTTGGAATTTTTTGATCAGCATATCGCTGTCAGCATCACTTAGGCCGCTGCTTTTGAATACCTTTTTAAGCACTGGGTATTGCAGGCGCGCCGTTAAGCTTGCATTGATTTTTTGACCGCCACCCACACCCAGCGTAATACCGATTTTGTCAGTGTCGTACTCAGAGGTAACACCCGCATCTGCAAGCACTTCTTTGGCAATGACTAGCGAAAGCAGCTGTGAAGTATCAGTTAGTTCTAAGATATTTGGCGGCAGGCCAAACTCCATTGGATTAAAGTCCACTTCTGGAATAAAGCCACCACGTTTACAGTAGCTTTTATCTGGCGTTGATTTATCAGCATCAAAGTAATCTTCAGGACGCCAGTGCGACTCAGGCACTTCGGTAATCGCATCAATTTTTTCACTGATTAAATCCCAAAATTTATTCAGGTAACGCGAATTTGCAAAAATGCCTGCCATGCCAACAATGGCAATTGGCATGTCTTTAAGGCGTTTATTTAATCTCGAATCTTGATATTGACTGTTTTCTTGAGAGGGCGTCTCAGGATTAGTAGGGGTTTGGCTCATTTTGAGTCTCCAGTACTCAGCTTATCCTTAGCTGATTTATTATTTTGAGGCGCGTTTTCTGCTGCAGTTGCACCAGGAAAACGAGCTAAAAATGTATGGTAATTTTTGACGAGTAACTTACGTAGATGAAACGGTCCGTGCTTTAACACATAAGCGATATATCGATTGGTCGCTTGTGTGTGGTTGTCTTGATAGATGTCGAGATAAACCCAGTCGGTTGCAAAATCGACACCGAGTAAAATTGAATAACTGTCTGCTTGTGTCAGTTGCGGTGGAATGGTTAATGAAACCACTTGTACCACGTTATCGGGCGTAGCCTCTGGTAGAGCAAGGGTGTTAGCCAGAGTTTCAGGGTTTAAGGTGTAAGTCGCTACATCTGTACCCTGAACAATGGGTAACTGATTAAAATATCGTTCAGGTACAAAAGGGCTTTCAAACTCATCGAGTTTGGATACACCGTAACGTTTAAGACAACGGGCTAAACCAGAGCGAGATACGTTTTCATTGATGAACTGTTGGGTGACTTTTAACAGCCTATCTAAAGGCATTTTCAACTGATAGCGCAACCCGACAACCACATACTCTTCCATTGGTGAAAGGGTGGTTTTTAAATGATGTGGGGTATTAGGTGTATCACTTATTGAGTCTCGCTTGCGCCACTTTCTGACTGTTGCTTCAGTAATATTAAGAATTTTAGCTAACTGGCTGACAGTAAACTCGGAAGTCTGAATGAATTGACGCATTTCAGGTGTCGTTGTTGCATTGCGATGGCGCACAGGTGTGTTTGCCGCATCACAATCGGAAGATACTTTTTTGCCAGGTTTTTTCATGGCAGATTTAGCTTGTCGGTTTGCTGTCATTTAAGGACGGCCATAGCAGAATGAATACTCCGTACAATCTATTGGGACTCTTAAAATCATAATGAAGATTAACGTTTGTTCATCTTCATTATTAGTGTTTTAGCATAAACGAGCATGCAGAGTACCTGAGGTTTCAGGTCGATACAATCACCCGAAACTAATTAATCACTGATACGACCAGAACTAGCTAACACTTGTAAGCTGAATGGGTGATTTTGTTATGAAAAATGGGGTCGGTGTAAAGACTGATCTAGGTCAATTTATTCACTTTCTTTCAGTCGTATACTGGTTTGAGTGCAAATAATAGGCAGCTGTAAACATACAAAGACAAAATATGGATAGTTTAATAATGTGAACAAAGGAGGCCATCATGGCTGAGTTTACCACTGAGCAAATCCGCAATCTGGCAGTGCTCGGACACACTGGCGCAGGGAAGTCCTCATTACTTGAGGCATTACTCTTTAGCGCTGATGCAATCACTTTAAAAGGCAGGGTCGATAAGGGTACAAATCATGCTGATTTCACTGCCCAAGAAAAATCCCACCGCCACAGTTTAGAACCTTCCTTTTTAAATCTTGATTATCAATCGCATCACATCAATTTTATCGATACTCCTGGATTACCTGACTTTTTTGGTCGTGCACTATTACCCTTACCCGGCGTTGAGTCGGTGTTATTGGTCGTCAATGCCGGTGTCGGCATTGAATCTGTCACTAAACGCGCTTTTGAAGCAGCGCGCCGTCAAGGTAAAGCGGTGATCATTGCGATTAATCATATGGATGGCAATGAAAAAAACGTGTCAGAAGTGATGATGGATATTCAGCATCAATTTGGTCATCGCTGTTTGCCGGTTAATTTACCTCATACCAATGCTGATGGCGTTGTGGATTCAGTCGTTGATTGTTATTTACATTGTGATGAAACCACGTCGACGCTATTCAGTAGCCCTACCCAAGCCAGAGATGAGCTAGTCGATACCGTATTAGAAGAAGATGAAGCCTTAATGGAGCTTTATCTCGAGCAGGGGGAATCACTAAGCCCTGAGCAATTACATGCACCATTAGAAACAGCATTAAGAATGGGGCACTTAGTGCCAGTTTGTTTTACCAGTGCTGAGCAAGATATTGGTATTGGCTCGTTATTAGAAATGCTGATTAAATTAATGCCTAGCCCGCTTGAAGCTAATCCACCACAGTTTATTAAAGGGTTTGGTGATGATGCTAAGCCAGTTAATGTCACACAAAAAGCCTCAGACCATGTTTTAGCTCATGTATTTAGGGTGGCGATAGATCCGTTTTTTGGACGTATGGGGGTTTTCCGCTTGTATCAAGGTACGATTTCTGTGGGAATGAAATTGTTTATTGGTAGCGGTCGTAAGCCGTTTAAAGTGTCTCATTTAATGAAGTTGCAAGGTGACAAACAAATCAATGTGAACCAAGCGTTACCAGGAGATATCTGCGCCATCGCTAAATTGGAAGAGTTGACAGTAGGCGCAGTGCTGCATGACAGTCATGATGAAGATGAATTCCATTTACCGGAGCTCAAATTCCCGCAGCCTATTTTTGGCTTAGCGGTATCTGCAAAACGGCGCGGTGATGAGCAAAAAATATCGGAAGTGTTACATAAGCTAGTGGCAGAAGATCCTAGTTTGCAAATCAGCCGCAATGAAGCTGAAGGCCAAACTGTATTGCAAGGACAAGGGGATTTACATCTGCAAATTGCATTGGAGAAAGCGCAGAATCTATTTAATGTTGATATGGAAACCGACATTCCTGCCATTGCGTATCGGGAAACCATTATGGGCGAGGCTAAATTTCGTTATCGCCATAAAAAGCAATCTGGTGGTTCAGGCCAGTTTGGTGAGGTTGAGTTAAAAGTTGAGCCTCTTGCTCGTGGGCAAGGTTTTGAGTTTGTCTCTAAAGTGGTGGGTGGCTCGGTGCCTAGCCAGTATATTCCAGCAGTTGAAAAGGGCGTTCGTGAAGCCATGCTCGTCGGAGAGTTAGGAGGATACCCGCTGCAAGATATCAAAGTGACCGTGCTTGATGGCAAGCATCACAGCGTTGACTCAAAAGAAATAGCCTTTGTTATGGCAGGTAAAAGAGCTTTTATGGAGGCAGTGAAATTAGCGCAACCTGTAATGTTAGAGCCGATAGTTGATATGAATATTCAAGTAGCGCAAACCCATGTCGGTGAGATCACCGGTGACATTAGTTCTGCCCGCGGTATTGTGTGTGGCACACAGGCTAACAGTAAAGGTTTAGTGGAAGTTAATGTAGAAGCGCCGCTAGCCAATGTGAGTAACTATTCTACTCGGCTAAAATCGATGACGGGAGGAGATGGTCAGTTCTCGATGCAATTCAGTCGTTACGATGTATTGCCACAAAAAGAGCTCAAGGCTGTGGTTAGTTAGCTTATAAGTCAATTAACGCGTTAGTTGATAAAAGCACTCTTTGATATAAGCATATCTTGGATATAAGCTCTCTTTGATAAAAGTACTTTTTGATATAAGCGTAAATCTATTCAAGCATTAGCAGGTTAATTGCTTGAGTAACTCTTGCAATACCTATTGACCGAAAAATAAAAGGGTTAAGCTTGGCTTAGCTCTTTTTTATTGCAACAAACAGATAGGCTGCTAGTTGAAACAAGCCCCTAAAAAAAGCGACAATACGCTATTGTTACTCTGTGTGAGCTTAATTTGCAGTCTTCTACCACCATTCAACTGTTTTATTGTTCTCTTAATACTGATTTACTCGATGATTGTAGTGCATCTATCGTGCGTTCATGGCTGCCTGAAAATGAACTGATTAAAGTCGATCGCTTTATTCAACAATCAGCCAGGGAACAAGGTTTGATGGTACGTGGATATTTACGTGCAGTGTTGTCCCAATTTGCAGATATTACGCCACAGCAGTGGCAATTTGAATATGGTGAGAAGGGGAAACCAAGGTTATCAGCTGCGCAATATAAGCAAACGGGAATTCAGTTTAATGTCAGCCATAGCGGTGAGTGGCTGTTGATTGGCGTGATCCAAAATACGATTGATTCTAATGCTGCTGACTCTGATACTATTGATTCTAATACTATTGCCTTTAAGAGTGCAGACTCAGTGATTGCAGAAGAGTTTGGTGTTGATTTTGGCGTTGATATAGAACGTCGCCGAAACAGTACTAACATTCATGCCATTTTACATCACTACTTCTCATCCCCAGAAGAGTCTGCGTTATTGGCGTTACCAGAAAATCAACAGAGAGAACGCTTCTTTGATTTATGGTCTTTAAAAGAATCTTACATAAAAGCCAAAGGCCTAGGCTTGGCATTATCACTTAAATCGTTTGCATTTGACCTCAAGAACCTACAATTTTGTCCTTTGCCAGTTTCACATGAACGTTTGTCAGTTACTCATAAAGTGCCAGATGCGCATATGGCGTCAAGTACTTATAAGTTATTAAACAAGGAGTTGTTATTGTCTGATAGCATTCCACTGAGTTTGCTGTGTGAAGCCGACGCAAAGCAATATGTCACCGCATACAATTGGCAATGTTATTTAGGCAGGATTGATCAAACATATCGATTTGCGATTAGTGTCGATTGCGGGGCTGAAAATAAGATTGTTGTGAAGGCTAAACAAGTTAACTTTTCCGACATCTTTTGAGCTTAGAACAGCAAAAAAGTATCGAACAATAAAAACGCATTTTGCTAGATTGCAAGGCGGCAATTCACTTGCCGCGCTTAATCCGTTTTTATTTGCCACTACACAGCTTACTGTCTAGCTAAACGGTGAGTTTCTGGTGGCTGCTCAAAGTCACTTCTGAATGGATTAATATCTAAACCACCACGACGAGTATAGCGGGCATAAACCGTTAATTTTGTGCATTCACAATAGCGCTTTAAATCGGTAAAAATACGCTCGACACATTGCTCATGAAACTCGTTATGCTGGCGGAAAGAAATTAAATAGCGCAGCAGTTTTTCACGGTCAATTTTAGGGCCTTGATAACGGATCATTACGCTGCCCCAGTCAGGCTGTGAGGTGATAAGGCAATTGGACTTTAGCAGGTTTGAAGTCAGCGTTTCTGCTACGTGTTTATCATCAGTGCTGTTTTCAAGATACTCAGGTTTAAACTGATAGTCATCTACTTCAATATCAAGCTCGTCAATACAGTGACCCGGCAATTCAACAATACGCTGGGTATTAAAATGCTTTGGCTCAATGACTTTGACGCTGACGTCACCATTAGCACAGAGGCTTAAGTCGGTAACTAATGTTTGCTGCACTTGTTCAACACTGTCAAATCGAGTCTGATTGTAGCTGTTGAGATATAGCTTAAAAGATTTTGATTCGATTAAATTATCACTTTCAATCGCTAAGTAAACTTCAATAATAGCGACCATGGGCTTTCCCTTGGCATTTAGCCAAGACAGCTCGTAACCTGTCCAAATATCAGCACCTTGAAAAGGAAGCGTATCAGTTAATTCAATGGCATCGCGATTCAATTTACGAGGAACCCCTTGCAGCAGTGAAGCATCATATTCTGCTTGATATTGCGTCGTTTGGCCTAAAGTGAGTCCTTTAAGTGCCTCTGCATCACTATAGGGGTCGTGATTGTGTGTCATCTAGTCTGTTTCCGTGTCAAAATAGACTTATATTATAACCCAAAATTGGAGCATCTTAAGTGTCTTGTTCAACTTCATTGGATCATTTTTCTAGCCGTTATATTCAAGCTTATCAGGATGTATTAGGCGAGTTTCCCCGTTATTTCCCACTTGGGCAAGGATCCGCCTGCATTGAAGGTAAGTATGATCTTGAATCAGATGAAGCCGTTTCCTGGAAGGCTGTTAAACGTAAAAACAGCTCTGATTTCAGTAATGTAGAACACGCTTTAGAGCTAAAATTACATCAAGATATTAATGCATTTTATGGTGAGTATTTTTCTGCGCCTTTGTATTTTGATTCAACATGGGGTGAGGGTGAATTACTCCAAGTTTGGAATCAGCAAGACTTTGAATCTTTGCAACAAAATGTGATCGGTCATCTCATGATGAAGAAAAAACTTAAGCAAGCGCCAACTTGGTTTGTGGGTGTATTAGGTGATGGAGACCAAATGATCACCGTAAATAATGAAGACGGCAGTGTGTGGATTGAAATTCCAGGTGATAAACCTAAAGACCAACTGGCTGACAGTTTAGCCGAATTCATCGATGCATTATCGCCGCGCGTTATGCCGCCAGTTGCGCCTATTGTTGAAGACCATAATGTCGCTCACCCTGGAATTTGGCAGCGAATGAAGATGATGTGTAATGATTTACTGAAACGTAAATGATCAATCAGCGCATTTAGCATGATGTGAAAATAAAAGCCTGACTTACTCATTATAAGTCAGGCTTTTTTGAACCGCAGGCTTATAGCCTAAGAGGTTATTAATTAAGAAGTTATTAGCTAAGGGCTTATTTGCTAAGGGCTTATTAGCTAAGGGCTTATGAGTACAAGCTTACTGATGATCCCAAGAAATATTAGACACGATTCGACAAGGCTCACATCGAAAATGGAACATATCGAGTAATGGCTCATCTAAACGCCATTCTTTTGAGCCACATTTAGGACAAGCTCGTTCTTTCTCTTTGGCTAGGCTTTCACCACCTACACGATATAAGTAATAGTAGGTTGGAATTTTAGTGATAAATTCGACTCTGCCGCGTATATCCCAACCGCGTCTAAATAGGTCGCTTTTATGGCTGGTGATTTCTTCTAGAGCGGCAAACTCAGCTTGAGTCGCTGCAGCCATTTGTAATTCATCACAGGCTTGCCACTCTGTTTGCCAGCGGATCACTCTTTTGTGGTCGCCATTAAATGTGGCAGGGATTTGATATAACGGAATAGGTAACAAGTTATCGCCGCTACGTAGTGGCGAACACATATGAACATAACTGGTATAAAGCACCTGCCAACTTGGTGCTTCTTCATTACTTTGTTCTGAATTAATGTCTTGGCCAATGTACTTCTCACGTGGCGCAAGTAACTTTGCTTCAGTCAATTGCAGTAAAGCTTGTTTAGTCCAAGGGCTGTTATGACGGCTCGATAAACTGGTTTTTTCCGGCATTAACAACCTGACTTTAAACTCACCTTCGTTAAATGCAACAGCGAATTCTCTTCCTAGAATTTGACCGTTTGCTCTTAATGATTCGAGGTAATGGTTAATGGCTTTCTCGGCTGCGGTTATCGTGGTATCCGCAAAACATTCAAATCTGAGCTCTGTGACAAACATGGGGTTTCCGTTCAATTCTTGGACTGTAAAATGACAAGGTTCCAGTGCACTAAGTCAATGTGAGTGCACTAAGTCAATGTGAGTGCACTAAGTCAATGTGAGTGCACTAAGTCAACGTGAGTGCACTAAGTCAACGTGAGTGCACTAAGTCAACGTGAGTGTACTAAGTCAATGTGAGTGTACTAAGTCAATGTGAGTGTACTAAATCAATGTGAGCGCACAAGTTAAGGCACTAATTTTGTGTCAGCAGACTCATATATTTAAATGAAAATACTGCTGTACTTCAATCGTTATTGTTTATTTTCAAGCTGTAAAACACGCTTTTCTAGTGATTCTATTTTAGCTTCGAATTCAATTTTCATTTGCTGCATTTGAGCCATTAATTGTTGCTCAATCATACTAGGTGCATCATTTGTTGCTTGTTTAGTTGTTTCAAGCGCATCGCCTAAGTCTGGCAAGGTTTGCCATTGTTCTTTCGGAATGGCTTTGAATTGCTGTAAGCCTTGAATAAGAATTGGCATAGGTACTCGGCCACCTAATTTCCCCTTAATCAATGCCATTGTCGGTGTATGACCATTCATTGCGATAGTTTTTGCCGCTGCGAGGACCTGTTCGATTGGACTCATAATTGGTGAAAACCCTCAATATTGATTAGTGAAAATGCTCAACCGCCAATTAGATATTTATAAAACTTAATAAAATCAAGTGTATAAATTTTGGCACGGTTTTAGCTTAATGATAATTGACAACATTATAACGTATCTCAAAAGCAGTTTGAGTAGTAATTACGTGAGAATCATTTTAATAAAAGGGAAGTATCATGAAAACAAAATTGGGTTTAGCATTTTTAATGGCTGTGAGTAGCCTTTCTTTGAGTGGTTGTGTGTTGAATGTTGGTGATCATGAAGGTAATCGTAGTGATTCTTACTGGGAAAAACAGCAACAAACTAATAGAACTAACTTATCAAAATTAACCATTGGTATGGCGCGCGATCAAGTCACTATTTTAATGGGCACAGCAGATTTTAGTGAAGCTTACGTGACTCAAGCTGATGCTGAAAGTCCGAAGAAAGAAGTGAATGTGCTTTTCTATCGTACGCAGTGGAGTAAAGGCGATGGCAAAACCACTAAAGATGAATGTACCCCAGTAGTCATAAGTGACAATAAATTAGTGGGTTGGGGTGAAACCGCGTATCAAAAGATTTAATACCAGCCATTAGTTGGGTAAGTTTTTATCAATATTTTATGGCTATGCAATTTTAGATAGAATCTTAGCTATTGCCTTAAAAGAACGTCCAGTTGGTCCACGAGTTCAGACCACTGGGCGTCTTCTTTTAAACTCTCTTCTAAAAATGCTTTCTGAGCATGATTCCAAAAGCTTGCATCTGTTAACTTGGTATTGGCATCAATACTATGTTGTGACAGAAAAAGCTTGATACCGGCCTCTGTAGCATCTAAACCGAGTTGCTCAAATAAGTGTGCAAGCGTAGCTGAAGTCGTGTCCATAATAGTCCCGTTATTATGCTTAAATTTCGCGATTAAATTAACTTTAAGCGTAGGTGACTGCATTAAAATTGCAATATGTTTCAAACTTGTTAAGTTGTAACTATCAACTTGATTTAGCAATGAGTGAGAATATGGAACAGAACGTGTTGGCAGAGCATAAAGCCGTTTACTTAACGGCAGAAGACTTGCGAGTGGCAGCTTCGATTATTTATAACGCTTACCATGATGATCCTTTCTTTATTGAAGCACTTGCTACTACAAATCAGGCAAGTTACGAGCAAAAGCTTCGCGCAGCTATTCGTGAAGAATTGACGGAGCTTTGGCAGCAAGAACAACCTTTAATAGGTTGGTTCGATGGTGATCGCCTAATTGGCGTTGCATGTGTTATTACTCACCAAGTGCCGCTAGGGGAAAGCCGTTACTGGCATTGGCGCTTGAAAATGGTACTGGGAACAGGCTGGAATTCCACTCAGGCATTAATTAAAAAAGAACACAGCATCTTAGAAAGCTTGCCGAGTAAGCAATATGGGATCCTGCAATTTATTGCATTAACCCCTAATGAACAAAGTAAAGGTAACGGTGCAAAATTGATCGAAGCAGTATTAAGTTGGTGTGATGAACAGCCTGATTTAGATGGCATTGGGGTGTTTGTGAATAACCCTAAACATGCAGAGCTATTTGCCCGTGAAGGTTTTAATCATTTATCTGAACTTTCTATAGGTAGCGTAGATGGTGAAATATTAATTTATCCGAGTAAGTAAAAGCTTCAGTTAACAAGCTATTAGCTACCTATTATCTAACTATTAGCTAACTTCATGAAGTAGCTGATCGTTTAAGAAAAATTTTTGCGTTAATTTATATTATTACAATTAGCTTCGGTTATGGATGAAAAGATGAGTGACGGTTATGAATGAAAAGATAAGTGAAAAAAAGTATCAAGACTTTAAATCTTTTTATCCTTTCTATTTATCACAACATCAAGACACAACTTGCCGGAGACTTCATTATGTCGGCAGTGCCTTAATCATTGTGCTAATCATTGTTACTTTGTTGAATCAACAGTGGTGGCAATTATGGCTTTTGCCAGTTATTGGGTATGGTTTTGCTTGGGTAGGACACTTTGTATTTGAAAAAAATAGACCTGCCACATTTGAATATCCTTTATATAGCTTACTCGCCGACTGGGTGATGTTTGCACAAATGTTAAAAAAGCGCCTTGGTTTAGGCTCGCCTTCAAGCTAACTGTTACCTATGCTTGTGAGACTTATCTCACAGTAGTGTAGGTATTCTTTCGTTATGAGTTATCTAATTTCTCACCATTTAATTAAAAGCTAAATAAAAACAAGTGCTTATGTGTTTAGCTGTAATATTTACTTTGTGAATATTTTGTTTCAATGGTTTTTAGGCTGATTTCGAATTCAATTATTATTTACAATGAACTTATTAAGCAATCAATGAATTAATTGAGTGAGTTACAGGATGTAGCCATAATCAAAGTTAATTGAGTTAGTGCTTAAAGTGAATAAAAATGCTTTTTCATTAGTTATGGATGAGTGTATCAATTTCAGGATGAAACTAGGACACGCTCAAGGAATGGGCATAAGCTCAGTTAATGATTAACTGAAACAAGGATGAACCTCATCAGGAAGATGAAGGATTGCAGGAAGCAAATACCAGGACGGTATATTAGGAGTTAGCCTCTCAGTCACAAGGATAGACTGATTCAAAGGAATGAACACTCAAGTAATACTCTTCAAGGGTAGTACAAGGAAATTGAGTTAAAAGGAAAATGGAGCAAGGAGCACGTTAGTCGCATGGATGGAGCAGGGAGCACAATTTAGCAGGATAGCTAACGAAGAGTAAAATGAGCGCAACCTTATTAGGTTGCGCTTTTTTATGCTTAATTGAAATCAATATTTATGCACGCCTACTTTTATATATGCCTACTTTTATGAATGCATGTCTGCTATGTAAATGTTAAATATGTGAGTCGGTCAAAAGACTTAGCTTCTTACTTTTCCACTCTCCTTGTGAGATATATCTCACAAGCGCTGTGAGACTTAGCGCTTTTAGATTGGCTTATTTGGAGTGTTTTGTTTTAAGTTGTTGTATCGTTTGGTTTAATTTTTAGTTTGGCTTTTGCTGTTTGTTGCTGCTCTGTTAATTGCGTGTTTTGTGCATATTTATTTACTCACATATTGCTTAAAATAAGTGACATGGAAGCAGATAAGCACAGGATGTGTTTAGTAGTTTTAAACAAAACTGCTGCTAATTAAGATTTTAGCAAGTGGCTGTAACATGAGACTGATTACAATAGATTGTTGTAATGGCTTGCTCAGGATGAACCCTAGTTATTACCTTAGTTATTGATGTTGCTCATCAGGATGATGACTTATAGCACATTAATTAAGTGGACGATAAAGCGTCGTTAAGGAAAACGACAGTGTTAATGGATGACACTGACATCAGAGATGATGAAAGACTTTATGGTGAAATGGATTTTAATGTTTGGACATCAGTAGAATGGATTTACGCTGTTAAGGATAACAGTGATTGCAATGGATGCAGATAATTGAAGCAAGGATGTCATGGAAGAACCCCAAGGATGATTTAAAGGACACGCTTAAGGATTTGAGCAGGCTCGGTCAAAGGATAATCGAGTAAGAGGGACAGTACTTTAGTGTACACGGAACATCAAGGATTGAATAAGGATAGCGCACGGAGCAAGTTAGACGCATGGATGGTGCAGGGAGCACAAATATAGCTGGATGGCTTAACAAGAGTATAAGAGACCGCGACAATTTATTGCCGCGGTCTTTCTTTTGCTTAAAAATTCGACTTACGCTGATATTGAAACGAGATATCAGCTAGGGCGTGTTGATTTTTACTGGTTGAATTTGTTCGAGATAAAAAGCGAATTAAGCGCGGCTAGTGAATTGCCGTCTAGCAATCTAAGCAAATTTCACTGCAAAAAAAACCTTAAAAGATCAACACACTCTAATACTCAGCCAATAAAAAACGCTATTGAGAGTGTGCTTAACCCTCTAATAGCGTTTCATCATGTGGACGTTTTACACTTTAATTAAGTAAATGCTTAATTGAAAGCTTGCTTAACGTATGCGTATTAACGGCATTTGCCAGAATTGCAGCTTGATGCGCCACCACAGCCACCAAACTTACCTTTGGCCATTGGCGCATCCATCCATTCCGGCTCTGGAAATATCGGCCAGTTAATCTTTTCTATCTTTTTGCCGTGCATATCGATGTGACCGCGGTATTGATTAATACCATCGGTACTGAATTCAAACATAAATTTTGCACGCCAACATAAGCCTGTTGTGCCACCAATACTTGGTCTTGCTGATTCCATAGCAATAGCCAACAATTGTACTTTTTGATTGGCACAAGATCTTTCAGCATAGCGACGACTGATTTCAGCCATTTGACGTAATTGCCAAAAGAATGCAGCAATTACGACAACTGCGACGATTAAAATAAAATCTGACATCATTGGCTAACGGCCCTAAATAATCCGCCGATGGCGGAAGAAAGTTTCTCACTACGGTCAGCACTTCTTAAATCAAGCAGCAGTGAATCTCGTAAACTTGGAATAGCTACGATATCAGCAAAAACTTGATTAAAGAAGTTTTGCGGTTGGTTAGCTAATACTTCAAGATAAAGTTTGCGAGTTGCATCATCTTTTAGAGCAGTCCAGCTTCTTGCTGCAATTGTGATCAATAAGTTCTCATCTAACTGTTGGTAATTCACTAATAGCTTAATCGCTTTTTGCGTTAATTCTGGTTGAGATGCGAGCGCTCTAAGGTAGATATGCTTATGCTCAACTTCTGCGGCGGATAACTTATCAAATAAGGTATTAGCTAATGCATCTGAAATGGCAACGTGCTCTAAACATTGACAAATAGCAGCTTGAACCTCTAACGGTGCTAGGGTAATAGCTGCATTGATATGCTTGTCATGGTCAAACTTATCTAAGCGGACACAGACATCGGCAATACCTTGCAATCCGAGTTGTTGCCAGTTGTCACCTTGAGCATTGGTTTCATTTAAATTCGAAAAATACTGGGCTGCATATTCATATTGAACTGATGCTTGCTGACTTAATTGCTTTTTAACCATTGCATTAAACAGTGCTAGTTTTTCTTGGCTAGGCTTAAAACTGAACGGATGATTGGCGTAGCGTTCTTGTTCTTCATCAGACAAAGCTTTAGTTGGATCACGCCCTAACGCTTCTAGGATCATTTTAATAAACTGGCTACGCTGGGCAGGCGATAACAAACCTTGCTCATCAAGGGGCAACTTTAAAAACCAAATAAAAGGCGGTTGTTCTTCACGCCAAAACACAATAGCAAACTGGGCGTGGCCTTGAATTGGAAATGGGTAAGGGGTGTTCAATGCTTCAATTTGGTTGAATAACACTGGGTCAATGTTTTCCACTCTTCGGCCTAAATCATAAACCTGAAATTGAGTGTTAGCGGTGTCTAGGAATTGGCTTAAGGTTTCGAGTTGTGTCATGGGAGTTTATTTATCGCGATTAACTTGCCGCTATTATAGGGTTAACTGGCGTCTGATGATATGATTAGTCGCACAAACAACTATGATTATTTTAAACCGTTTAAGCGAAAACCTGCCGTTATGCCTCATATTCAAACCGCTCAATATTTAATACAGTTAGAACAGCAACTAAAGCAAAGTGATTTGTGGTCTGGCTCTACACCTTCAGATACAGCGCTTGCCAGTACGGCGCCATTTGCTTGTGACTCATTGCGTTTTGAGCAGTGGCTGCAGTTCATATTCATTCAGAAAATGGGTCAGTTAATTGAGCAATGCTTACCTCTGCCGACGCAAATATCGTTAACGCCAATGGCAGAGCAAGCTTGGGTAAATCACGGTGACTTAACAGCTTTAGTTGAATTGCTGACTCAGATAGATAACTTTTTAACCCGTCAGTAAGGTGAATATAATGACAGAAGATAAATATATTAGTCCATTTGCTGATGATGAATACTTTGACGATGAAACGCTTAATACTGAGTTAGAGGAAAGCGATGAAGTCGCTCCTGAGTTAGAGATTTTATTTGAAGATGAACATATTGTGGCCATCCATAAGCCTGCCGGTTTATTGGTACATCGTTCATACTTAGCCAGAAAAGAGCGTTTTTTTGCGATGCAATTAACACGTGATTTAGTTGGATGTCATGTATTCCCTGTTCACCGCTTAGATAGGCCGACTTCAGGTGTATTGGTGTTTGCTAAAAGTAGTGAGGTGGCTAGGGCTTTATGTGAGCAGTTCGAGCTGCACCAAATTGAGAAAACCTACTTAGCATTAGTGCGGGGTAATATGCATGAAGCAGCTAGGCTGGATTACGCATTAAAAGTAGAACTTGATGATGTTGCCGACAAAAAAGCCCGCAAAGATAAACCTCCTCAAGATGCGGTGACTGACTATGCTCCTTTATTAAATACAGAAATTCCATTTAGTTCAGGTCGTTACTCGACGAGTCGTTTTTGTTTAATTAAATTAACACCGCAAACAGGACGTAAACACCAATTACGTCGTCATATGGCACATTTACGTCACCCGATCATTGGTGATACCACCCATGGTGACGGCAAACAAAATAAATTCTTCAGATCGCACTTTGAGATAAATCGACTGTGGCTGATAGCGAAATCTATTCGCTTTACCCATCCTGTCACTCAGCAATTAATGCATATTGAAACAGAGCTTGAGCAAGAGTGGTTAACGATTTTTGAACAGTTTGGTTGGCAAGAGCAACTAATTGATGAAGAGCCTATGCTGCTTGCCTAGTGCTAAATATTTAGTAATAGAAAATAGAAAATAGAAAAAGTTGAATAATAAAAAGAGATATCTGTCAGGGATATCTCTTTTTTCAATATTCTTTGATCGATATCATGACTGTCAATAACGAGCCAATAACAACCGCGACTATTGGACTAAAACGGACTAACTGGCCTTAAGCGGCACTTTAGTATGTTCTAGCAATACCGATTTAAGTTTTTCAAACTCTTCAATTTTTGCCAGAGGTTCACTGGTATCTTGTTGCTCACAACGAAAATAAAAATTACGGCGAATATGGGCTGATTTGTGTTGCAGTTTAAACAATCTGTGCCTGTTGGCCTGACGCATAACAGTAACCTTAACGAATGGGTAAGTTATTACTTTTGTTTGTATTTCATACTTGCAGCCTAGTATTAGAATACAGTATGGTGAAGTTATTAACCTCATAAAGCAGCGCACTGCTAAATGAATTATAGAAGTCAGTTAACTTAAAGAGAAGTATATCATGGAAAAAGTTAATTTAGTGTTTGGGACGGTATACGGTAGTGCTCAATTTGTTGCTGAAACATTGACCGATAAAATTGCCGAATTAGATTTCACGGCTAATCTGCTGCAGCCAGCCGATTTAACTGGTTATGTGCCCAGTGAAGATGAGTTATTGATTGTCGTTACTTCAACGACCGGGCAAGGCGATTTACCGGATGATATTGCCCAGTGGTTTAGTGAGCTGAAATCAGTGGCGCCATATTTACCTAAGTTGCAATACAGTATCATTGGTCTTGGGGATTCAAGTTATGAAACCTTTTGTGGTGCCGCTAAACAATTTGATGAGTTATTGTCTGAACTTGGGGCAAAAAAACTCACTGAGACATTAGAAATTGATGCATGCGAAACCATGGAACCTGAAACTGAAGCGACACAATGGATACCAGCTTGGCACGCGGCAGTTCAATCACTCGCCAGTTAAGACGACTTAGCCAGCAATGGTTTAAGTTTGCCCAGCGCCTGAGTCAGGCGCTGCTTATTCCTATTGCCATTTTACCCGCTGCCGGTGTAATGCTCGGTTTATCATTTAATCCACTCCCTTTTATTCCAGCAGAGCTGGCGACGGTTTTCTCCGCTGTTGGTAACCTCATTTTTACTATGATGCCTTTGCTTTTTGCGGTGGCGATATCGATAGGTTTTTGTAAAGATCAAGGCATTGCAGCATTTGTTGCAGTGTTTGGCTACGGGGTCTTTATATCTAGCCTAGGAGCATTTACTGCGATTTATGAGTTAAACTCCCGGCCAATATGGGGAATTGACACCATTGATACAGGTATTGCAGGCGGTATTCTTGTTGGCGCGTTAACCTGTTTTGTTGTTCGGTTAAGTCAGGATGTTAAGCTGCCTGCGATGTTTTCTTTTTTTGAAGGCCAGCGCAGCGCCGCGTTAATCATCATTCCTTTCACAATTGCTCTGGCTTTTTTACTTGCTCATATTTGGCCAACGTTAGCTTACTATATTGATTCACTATCGCTTTGGGCGGTATATCAAGATCCCGCAATTGCCTTCGGTGTTTATGGCACTATTGAACGTTTTTTGATCCCTCTTGGTTTACATCATATTTGGAATGCACCTTTTTATCTTGAAGTGGGTCAGTATTTTCATGAAGGAAAAATGGTTCGTGGTGAGATAGCACGTTACCTTGCAGGCGATCCGTTAGCGGGTAATTTAGCTGGTGGCTATTTAATTAAAATGTGGGGCTTACCTGCTGCTGCATTAGCGATTTGGCGCTGCGCGGATAAATCAGAGCGTAACCGTGTTGCCGGCATTATGTTATCAGCCGCAGCTACAAGTTGGCTTACGGGCATTACTGAGCCGATTGAGTTTGCATTTATGTTTGTGGCACCAGTGTTATTTGTTATTCATGCCATATTAACTGGGCTTGCTTATACCGTTTGTATTTTACTTGATGTTAACCATAGTGTGGTGTTTTCCCATGGGTTAATTGATTTCAGTTTATTGTTTGCTCAGTCCAGCAATACCAGTTGGTTCTGGTTTTTAGGGCCATTAACGGCCTTTATTTACTACCTTATTTTTAGAGTCAGTATTTTAGCTTTTAATTTGAAGACACCTGGTCGGTTAGAGCTTGACGACGATGGAAATAAAGAGAGTTTGAGATCAATGATCAGTGCCTTAGGTGGACCTGATAATATCGTTGAATTGAATGCTTGTTTAACTCGATTACGTATTGCGGTTGTCGATCCTAAGCTAGTTGATAAGCCTAGATTAATGAGACTGGGAGCAAAGGGCGTGATTAAAGTAGGCAAGGGGGTACAAGTCGTATTTGGTACTAAAGCAGAAAGCTTAAGAAAGCTGTTGCAGAAATATCTCGACACTCGTCAGTAAAATCCAAGTTTAATTATAGAATTATCATCTTTTAAGTCATATTTTTATACATATCCCATCTCAAGGCACTTATTTACTTCGCAATCATAAAAATATATTCCTGAATATTTATTTTCTCAAATGCTGTGTTATTAATGAATGGCTATAAGCGTTTAATTTTATTGATATGAGTAGTGTAATTATGAATACCCCCCCTTTAAGTCAACAAAGTGAAACAACATCGGCACCATTACCTCGGAAAATTTTAATTACTGATTGTGAAGATGCCCAAGGATTAATCGCGAACATCACAGGGGTTTGTTTTGCTCATCAGCTAAACATTATCAAAAACACCGAATTTGTTGATCATCAGCAAGGCCGTTTTTTCATGCGCACCGTGTTAGAAGGCAAGATTAATGATGAAGCGTTATTGGCAGATCTTCGTCAAGTTTTACCAGAACAAAACCACATGAAGTTAGTTGATGACGGTAAGAAGCGTATTGTGGTATTAGTGACTAAAGAAGCTCATTGCCTGGGTGATATTCTAATGAAGTCATATTACGGTGGTTTAGACGTCGAAATTGCGGCAGTCATTGGTAATTACGACATTTTACAAGGCTTAACGGAGAAGTTTGATATTCCGTTTCATTATGTGAGTCATCAAGGGCTTGATAGACAAGAACATGAACAAGCTATGCTTGAAAAGATAAAACGTTATTCGCCTGACTATATCGTGCTGGCCAAATTCATGCGTATTTTAACCCCTGAGTTTGTTGCAGAGTTTCCAAATACCATTATCAATATTCATCATTCATTCTTGCCGGCATTTATTGGCGCATCGCCTTATCGCCAGGCTTGGGAAAGGGGAGTTAAAATTATTGGTGCAACAGCGCACTTTGTGAATAACTGTTTAGATGAAGGACCAATCATTAAGCAAGATGTGATTAATGTTGATCATAGCTTTAGCGCTGAAGAAATGGCCCATAACGGCCGTGACGTTGAAAAGAGTGTATTGAGTAAAGCATTACAATTAGTGCTTGAAGAACAAGTGGTGGTGTACGGCAACAAAACCGTCGTGTTTTAAGCTGCTAGTTGGCAAAAATTCAATAAAAAAGGCTCAGTATCATCTGAGCCTTTTTACGTTAACATCGGAGTGCTTAGTGGTCGTTATGACTTATCACACTCAGTGTTTTATCGATTAATCGACGATACGTAATAATTCGTTAATGCCTACTTTACCGCGAGTTTTAGCGTCAACTTTCTTAACGATGATAGCTGCGTATAAGCTGTAAGTACCACATTTAGATGGTAGGTTACCAGAAACCACTACAGAGCCTGCAGGTACGCGGCCGTAATGCACTTCGCCAGTTTCACGGTCAAAGATACGTGTGCTTTGGCCAATGTATACGCCCATTGAAATTACGCTGCCTTCTTCAACCACAACGCCTTCAACAATTTCACTACGTGCGCCAATGAAACAGTTATCTTCAATGATTGTTGGGCCTGCTTGTAATGGCTCAAGTACGCCACCAATGCCAACACCACCTGATAAATGCACATTCTTACCAATTTGTGCACAAGAGCCAACTGTTGCCCATGTATCAACCATGGTACCTTCATCAACGAATGCGCCTAGGTTAACGTAAGATGGCATTAATACGGTGTTCTTACCGATAAATGAACCTTTACGAACGGTTGCTGGTGGAACAACACGAATAGCTTCTTCTTTAAAGCGTTCAGCTGTGTAGTCTGAGAATTTTTGTGGCACTTTATCAAAGTACTTAGTGTCACCGCCTTCAACAACTTCGTTGTCGAAAATACGGAAAGAAAGTAAAACAGCTTTCTTTAACCACTGATGTACATGCCATTCGCCATCAATCTTTTCTGCTACGCGAGCTTGGCCTTTATCAAGCATGCTAATAACAGTTTCGATATCTGCACGAACACTCGGCTCTACCGTGCTAGGTGTGATGTCCTGACGAGCCTCAAATGCAGCTTCTATGCGTTGGCGTAATGCCTCCATTACTTTCTCCCAAATTGTGTTTATTGATGTAAAGGTTGAGTAAGCGCCTCTGAAAGCGCTTCTGATAATTGTGTTTGTTGAGCTTCGTTGAGCGCTTGGCCTTGAGCTGTTTGTAAAATAAAGAAATCTTCTGCTCTTTCACCAATGGTGGTAATTTTTGCTGATAATAACGTGATATCGCAGCGGTAAAGTACATCACCTACTTTGGCGAGTAAGCCAGGGGTGTCCAGCGCAATTAGCTCCATCATACTTGTATCATGCTTCGCACCCGGTAAGAAACTCACTTGTGTACGAACTTTAAAAGGTTTCATGATTCGTGACATCTTTCTAAACTTTGGAGGTTTAGATTTTTGTGTCGCCAATCTCTTTTCAAGCGACTTTTTAATCGATTGAATACGTGAAAGCTGGCTGATTGGTTCGCCATCTTGCTCTAATATAACGAATGTATCTAAGGCGAAGTCATCGTTTGATGTCATGATGTTAGCATCATGAACATTTATGTTTTTGTTATCTAACACTGTCATAACAGTGGCGAATAACTTGGGTTTGTCTTTGGCGTAAACAAACAGCTCGCTGCCACCACGAGTCGTGTGCTTTGAAATTAACACGAGTGGCTTCTGTTTATCATGTTTGAGTAATGCTTCAGTATGCCATGACACTTGATTGGGTTGATGACGTAAAAAATAATCATCTTTGAATCGGCTCCACAGCTCATTAATCGCTTTTTGTTTAACGCCACGTCTTAATAATTCTTTTTGGGCTTTTTGCTGAATTTCAAGAACCCTGTCAGCCACATCGATTGGTTTTTCTTTGCCACGAGATAGTACCCGCTGAGTTGCAAAATATAAGTCTCTTAACAGAGAGCCTTTCCAGTTATTCCAAGCTTTGTGGTTAGTTGCGCAAATATCTGCCACGGTGAGGCAGTATAAATAACTTAAATGCACTGCATCTTGAACACGATCAGCGAATACTGCGACCACTTCAGGATCTGAAATATCGCGGCGCTGAGCGGTAACTGACATCACTAGATGGTTTTCAACTAACCATGCCACAAGTCGCCCATCGTGATCGCTTAACCCATGTAACTTACAAAAGTCTAATGCATCAGTGGCGCCTAATTTACTGTGGTCGCCACCTCGACCTTTAGCGATGTCATGAAATATGGCGCCTAACACGAGTAAGCCTTTCTTTGGCAATTGATTTATTAGGATTGCGCCCAGTGGGAACTCATCTTTTTGATCGGGTTGGGCAAAGCGTTCAATATTTAGCAGTAATCTATGTGTATGTTCATCAACCGTATAAGCATGGAATAAATCAAACTGCATTTGGCCTTCGATTTTACGCCATGCAGGTAAATAGGAAGATAAAATTCCATGTTTGTGCATTAACGATAATGCGGCAATCCCCCGAGGATGCTTCAAAATTGCCATGAAATACTTGCGGCATTCTGGGTTATCTTGCAATGGGGCTTTTAGACGACGTCTAGCTTGTCGCAATAGACGCAATGTTGGTGCATATATACGACGGACATTAGAGTTTTTGGCAACAAGTAAAAATAGATTTAGAATTTGCTCTGGTTGTTGTTCAAATAACTGGTCATCTAATACTTCAATGTATCGACCACGGCGTTGATACTTGTCATTAATTGGGTAAATGGTTAGCGAAGATGACAAGCTTAATGTGGCACGCTTAAAAAGCTGTAGCAGCATTTCATTAAGCTCCATCACACGTCTTACCGTGCGATAGTAACGCTTCATCATCTGCTCTACAGCGAGCTGAGTACCATCTTCAAAGCCCATCATGCTGGCGACTTGCCTTTGTAAATCGAATAACAATCGATTTTCGTTACGTCCCGAAATCATGTGCAGGCAAAAACGCAGTTGCCATAAAAAATCCTGACATTCTAGAAATTCTGTAAGCTCAACAGGCTCTAAGAAGTCGTGTGCAACTAATTCAGATAGTGAGGCCGCATCAAAGTGGCGCATGGCAACCCATGCGACAGTTTGAATATCACGTAACCCGCCAGGGCATGATTTTAAATTGGGTTCTAAGTCAAAGGCATTTGCTCTGAGGTGGCGTTGGTGCTGCTCTTCAATTTTGCCTAAGAAAAAAGTATCAGACGGCCAAAAATCTTCTTGTCTAATGGCATCATAAAGTTCATCGAACAATGCCTCTTGGCCAATAAGCAACCTGGCTTCAAGTAAATTGGTGGCGGTAGTGATATCGAGCTGACCTTGCTCTAATGTTTCTTCAATAGAGCGAACACTGTGACCGAGTTCTAATCCTGAATCCCAAAGATAGGTAATAAACTGACTGATGGCATCTTTAGCTTGTTGGCTGACACTATCTGATTGGGTTAATAATAGGAGATCGATATCTGAATGGGGATGAAGCTCGCCGCGACCATATCCGCCCACGGCAATAAGACTCATTTGATGATTATCTAAATCAAATTTGAGCCAGCTTTGTTTTAAAAGGTCATCAACAAATTGGCAACGCTGCTGCACGAGATCCGTTATTGGTTCATTAGCAGTAAATTGCTCCAATAAGCGCTGGTTAAATTCGATGAGCGTGTTTTTAGCTACCAGCGCAGTGTTCATTGATGTCCTTATTTTTACTTAAAAGTTAAATTGATCTTGGGAGGTCTTCTTCGCTTCGCAAAGTCAGAACTTCAACACCTGTTTCAGTGACAAGTAATGTATGTTCCCATTGAGCTGATTTTTTACCATCTGAAGTAGTTACTGTCCAGTTATCTTCTTTATCTAAAACAGTTGTGTAACGTCCAGCATTGATCATTGGCTCGATAGTAAAACACATGCCGGCTTTTAATACTGTGTTGTCATTATTTTTATAGTGTACGACTTGTGGCTCTTCGTGAAAGCCTTCGCCAATACCGTGACCACAGTAATCTTGAACGATTGAGTATTTATCTAAACCAGATTTACTGGCTTTAATAAATTTCTCAATGGCAGTACCAATTTCGCCTAGTTTAACCCCTGGACGAACTTTTTTAATCGCAAGGTACAAGCTTTCTTGAGCAATGCGAGCCAATCTTCTGTCTTTTGGGCTCACATCACCAATTAAAAACATTTTTGATGTATCACCATGGACGCCATCTTTAATGACTGTGATGTCGATATTCAAGATATCGCCATCTTTTAATGTGTAGCTACTAGGGATGCCGTGACAAACCACTTCATTTACTGAAGTACAAATAGATTTTGGGAATCCGTGGTAGTTAAGCGGTGCAGAAATAGCGCCGTGTTCTTCGGTAAATTTTGCACAAATGTCGTTAAGCTCATCTGTGGTTACGCCTACCTTGACGAAAGGTGCAATCATTTCTAATACTTCTGCAGCTAACTTACCAGCTACACGCATTTTTTCGATTTGTTCTGCTGTCTTGATGACTATGCTCATGAATTATCTCTTACCGTTATATCAGTCAAAAAAGGCGCAAATAAATTTGGCAAAATTTGTGCTTTACACCTAGTTATGGTATAAAGCGCGCCGTTGTGTTTAAGTCTTAATGAAGCTGTAATTTGAATAAAGTATAAATACTTTCTTCACTTACTGTTCCACTAAGCGTAAAATATGGCGGCCATTATACATGTTATAGATGGCAATTTAACTAAATACTAAATCACACACGTATCGACACATTCTTCGGGGTGCTCTTAGTGCGCTTTTTAAGCAAGCAAGAGTCGAAGGTATGGGATCCGTGGAGGTCTAACCCCCCAAATTAAGGTATATAAAATGACTACTGTTTCAATGCGCGACATGCTTCAAGCTGGTGTTCACTTCGGTCACCAAACTCGTTACTGGAATCCTAAGATGAAGCCTTTCATCTTCGGTGCTCGTAATGGTGTTCACATCATCAACCTTGAGCACACTGTGCCAATGTTCAACGAAGCACTAGCGTTCATCAGCAACGTTGCTTCTAAAAAAGGTAAAATCCTTTTTGTTGGTACTAAGCGCGCTGCTGGCGAAGCTATCAAAGAATCTGCAATGTCTTGTGACCAGTACTACGTTGATCACCGCTGGTTAGGCGGCATGTTGACTAACTGGAAAACTGTTCGTCAGTCAATCAAACGTCTTAAAGAGCTAGAAAGCCAGTCAGTAGACGGTACTTTCGACAAGCTTACTAAGAAAGAAGCGTTAATGCGTACTCGCGAGCTAGAGAAGTTAGAAAAATCTCTTGGTGGTATCAAAAACATGGGCGGCTTACCTGACGTATTATTCGTTATCGGTGCTGACCACGAGCATATCGCTATTAAAGAAGCTAACAACTTAGGTATCCCAGTTGTTGCTGTTGTTGATACTAACTCTGCTCCAGATGGCGTTAACTACATCGTTCCTGGTAACGATGATGCTATGCGTTCTATCCGTTTGTACACTTCTTCTGTTGCTGCAGCTGCTAACTCAGGCCGCGGTCAAGATTTAGCTGTTCAAGCTGAGCAAGACGGTTTCGTAGAAACTGTTTAAATAAGGCGTGATGGTTTCCATCCCCCTTATTAACCAATAAAAATTGGTGAGCAGGGGCCTTATGGGCCCCTGTTTTTAAATGCAATATTAGACGAATTAAAATAGAGGATTTAACAATGGCAATTACTGCTGCCCAAGTTAAAGAACTTCGTGACCGCACTGGTGCTGGCATGATGGACTGTAAAAAAGCATTGACTGAAACTAACGGTGATATCGAGCTAGCTATCGATAACATGCGTAAAAGTGGTGCTGCTAAAGCTGCTAAAAAAGCAGGTAACATTGCTGCTGAAGGTACAATCCTTATTCAAGGTGGCGAAGGTTACACAGCTTTATTAGAAGTTAATTGTCAAACTGACTTCGTTGCTAAAGATGGTAACTTCTTAGCGTTTGCTAATGAAGTACTAGCTGTTGCAGCTGCTTCTAAAGTATCTATTGAAGATCTTAAAGCACAATTCGAAGAAACTCGTGTTGCGCTAGTCGCTAAAATCGGTGAAAACATCAACGTTCGTCGCGTTGAATACATCGATGGTGCTGATCAAGCTTCTTACCGTCACGGCGACCGTATCGGTGTTGTTGTAACGGGTGAGGCAGATGCTGAAACGCTTAAGCACATCGCTATGCATGTTGCTGCTTCTAAGCCTGAATTCGTTAATCCAACTGACGTACCTGCTGATGTTGTTGCTCGTGAGCAAGCGCTTCAAGTAGAAATCGCGATGAACGAAGGTAAGCCTCAAGAAATCGCTGAGAAAATGGTTATCGGTCGTATGAAGAAGTTTACTGGTGAGATCTCTCTTACTGGCCAAGCTTACATCATGGAACCAAAGAAAACTGTTGGCGACATTCTTAAAGAGAAAGGCGCTTCAGTAACTAACTTCATTCGTTTAGAAGTTGGTGAAGGTATTGAGAAGAAAGAAGAAGATTTCGCTGCAGAAGTTGCTGCACAAATTGCTGCTACTAAAAAAGCGTAATTAAACATCTCTTCATACCCTAAAGCCGCAGCAACCGCTGCGGTTTTGTTATAATTAGGAAAAAATTATGAGCACCAATCCAAAACCTGCATTTAGACGCGTTCTTTTAAAGTTAAGCGGCGAAGCGTTAATGGGCGAAGAAGGCTTCGGTATTGACCCTAAAGTTCTTGACCGTATGGCGCAAGAAGTAAAGGAGTTAGTTGAACTTGGCATCCAAGTTGGGGTTGTTATTGGTGGTGGTAATCTATTCCGTGGTGAAGGCTTAGCACAAGCTGGTATGAACCGTGTTGTTGGCGACCATATGGGTATGCTTGCAACCGTAATGAATGGCTTAGCAATGCGTGATGCTTTGCATCGTGCCTATGTCAATGCTCGTTTGATGTCTGCAATTCCTTTAAAAGGTGTGTGTGACGATTATAATTGGGCAGAGGCAATCAGTTTATTAAAGTCTGGCCGAGTTGTTATTTTCGCTGCTGGTACAGGTAACCCGTTTTGTACAACTGATTCAGCTGCGTGTTTACGTGGTATTGAAATTGAAGCGGAAGTGGTATTAAAAGGAACAAAAGTTGATGGCGTATACTCAGCTGATCCTATGAAAGACCCTGAAGCTGTAAAATACGACTCATTAACTTATGATGAAGTATTAGAAAATGAATTTAAGGTGATGGACTTAGCTGCATTTACGCTAGCCCGTGACCATGACATGCCTATCTTAGTTTTCAACATGAATAAACCTGGTGCTTTACGTCGTGTTATCATGGGTGAAGAAGAAGGCACGCATATTAAAACTAAATCTTAATAGGTTAGTTTTTAGCTGACAATTTTCATTTGTACGACTGTCGACATAGTAAAATCTATGTGCCATTTTCAGAGAGTCGTTCAAATTATAAGTATTTGTGACCAAAAGGATATTTATCGTGATTGATACAATTAAAGAAGATGCTCAAGACCGTATGAACAAGTGTGTTGATGCTACTAAAAACCAAATGGCTAAAGTACGTACTGGTCGTGCTCACCCAAGCCTACTTGATTCAATTCAAGTGTCTTACTACGGTTCAATGACACCGCTTAAGCAAGTTGCAAATATTGGTATTGAAGATTCTCGTACCCTAAATGTAACCGTATTCGATGCGACTATGGTTCAAGCTGTAGAAAAAGCGATCATGAGTTCTGATTTGGGTCTTAACCCAATGACTGCGGGTAACGCAATGCGTATCCCATTGCCTGCATTAACTGAAGAACGTCGTAAAGATTTCATTAAAGTAGTACGTGGTGAAGCTGAAAATGGTCGTGTTGCCGTACGTAATGTACGTCGTGACGCTATCAGTGAAATCAAAAAGCTTGAAAAAGCGAAAGAGTGTACTGAAGATGATGTTCGTCGTAGTGAAGATGAAATTCAGAAGTTCACCGACGCAAGTATCAAAAATATTGATGGAATTTTAGCTGCTAAAGAAAAAGAATTGATGGAAGTCTAATTCTCGTCCTAGCAAAGCTAGAGTTAAAGCGCCGTGTAAGGTTATACTACACGGCGTTTGTCTATTTGAAAGGGTTGTAATAGATGTCATCCACTGTTGGATATGAGCCAAAAACACAATCGAGTGCTGATATAGAATCGTCGGAAATTTTGCCTGGTCAACTTTCTGATGTGGTTAAGCAGTCGCTTCCTAAACACGTCGCTATAATTATGGACGGTAACGGTCGCTGGGCTCAGCAACAAGGAAAGCCAAGAGTGTTTGGTCATAAGGCTGGGGTTAAAGCAGTGCGCCGCGCTGTGAGTGTCGCCAGTCAACTGGGTATTGAGTCGTTAACCTTATTCGCTTTTTCAAGCGAAAACTGGCGTAGACCAGATAAAGAAGTCAGTTTATTAATGGAATTATTTTTCTCTGTCTTACAAAGAGAAATAAAACTGTTACACAATAATCAAGTTCGATTAAATATCATTGGGGATATCAGTCGTTTTTCTGCACGTTTACAAAAACAGATCGACAAAGCACAACAACAAACTGCAGGAAATACAGGGTTGGTTCTCAATGTTGCCGCAAATTACGGCGGGCGTTGGGATATTTTACAAGCAGCTCAAAAGCTAGCAGATAAAGTCGCTCAAGGTGAAATTGAATCAAGTGAATTGACTGAAGAAACATTAAATCAACAGCTTTGCATGAATGAGCAAAATGAAGTTGATTTGATGATACGTACAGGCGGTGATTACCGTATTAGTAACTTTATTTTATGGCAGGCTGCATACGCGGAATTAGTCTTTACTGAGACTTTGTGGCCAGATTTTAATGAGCAGGCATTTAAAGATGCCCTTGCTGTTTTTGCCAGTAGGCAACGTAGATTTGGTTTGACGGGTAGTCAAATCGAAGAAATACGTGCTATTTAAAAATATTTAAGAGGCTTTTGCTTTGTTAAAACAACGAATTATTACAGTGTTATGGTTACTTCCATTAGTGATTGGCGCCATATTCTTCCTTCCTACTGAGTACTTTGCTTGGGTATTAATCCCTGTCTTTATGATTGGTGCAAAAGAGTGGGGTAGTTTTATTGACCCTAATTGCACTGCAACCCAGTGGACATTTACAGTCACTGTTTCGCTTATTCTAGTGGCGCTTAACTTCTTTGTCCCTGTCGAGAGTTTATGGCTTAAGGGGCAATTGCACCCAATTTATTTTGCCATTATTACCATTGGTCTATTTTGGTGGATTGTTAGTACAGTATTAGTATTTAGCTTTCCTAAAAGTGGTAGCGTCTGGAAAGACAGCCACATGCTTAAATCCATGTTTGGCCAATTGACACTTATCCCTTGTTTTGTATCGTTAATTACCCTTAAATCAATCAGTGCAAACGTTGACCCATACTTTGGTGCTAGTTTAGTGTTTTTAGTCATGTTAGTGGTTTGGGCTGCTGATACTGGTGCTTATTTCGCTGGACGTTCATTGGGCAAACATAAACTAATGCCAAATGTTAGCCCAAATAAGACTTTAGAAGGCTTAGGTGGTGGTTTAGCCGCGACTATGGCTGTTGTTATTGGTGTGATGTATTACTCCCCAGAACAAGAGTTAGGTTTAGTGATAGCAGTTACCTTAATCACAGCCGTTGCTTCTGCATTTGGTGATTTATCTGAAAGCATGTTTAAACGTGCTGCCAATATTAAAGATTCAGGTAAAATCTTACCTGGACACGGCGGTGTATTAGATAGAATGGATAGCCTAACAGCGGCATTACCTGTCTTTACCTTTATTTACCTTGCGTTCTGGATTTAATTTACCATGCAAAATATGGTTATTCTTGGAGCCACGGGCTCGATTGGTAGCAGCACATTAAGTGTGATGAGTCATAACCCTGAGCAGTTTAAGGTTTATGGTCTAGTGGCCAATTCAAGCGTGGATAAAATGTTAGCGCTGTGTATTAAGCACCAACCACGTTTTGCGCATATGGTGGATGCAACAGCTGCGAAAACACTTAAGTCAATGTTGCCAGCTAACCTTGCGACAGAAGTTATTACCGGTGAAGATGAACTGATTGGCTTAGTGACTTCATCCAGTGTTGATACTGTGATGGCAGCAATTGTTGGCGCAGCGGGGCTAAGATCTACATTTGCAGCTGTAAAAGCAGGTAAAAGAGTATTGTTAGCCAATAAAGAAGCCTTGGTAATGTCCGGTGAGCTCTTTATGAATACGACTCGCGACAGTGGCGCCACGTTACTTCCAGTCGATAGTGAGCACAATGCGATTTTTCAATGCATGCCAGCAGAAGTGCAATCAAATCTTGGCCAATGTGATTTATCCGCTGCGGGTATTTCGCATATTTTGCTGACAGGTTCAGGTGGACCATTTTTAACAGCAGATCTTGCGACGTTAGATGCGATGACCCCTGCTCAAGCTTGTAATCACCCTAATTGGTCAATGGGGCCTAAAATATCAGTTGATTCAGCGACTATGATGAACAAAGGTCTTGAGTTTATTGAGGCTCGTTGGTTGTTTAATACCAATGCCGAACAACTCAAAGTTGTTATTCATCCTCAAAGCGTCATTCATTCAATGGTGCAGTATTTAGATGGCTCGGTTATCGCGCAAATGGGTAACCCAGATATGCGTACACCGATTGCTCACTGTATGTCTTTTCCTGAAAGAATTTACGCTGGAGTTGAACCTTTGGATTTTTTCAAAGTCCGAGAATTAAGCTTCTGTGAACCTGACTATAATCGTTTCCCTTGTTTAGCACTGGCAATGCAAGCCTGCGAAAAAGGCCAAGAAGCAACAACAGTGTTAAATGCTGCCAACGAAATAGCCGTTGACGCATTCTTACAGCAACAAATTAAATTTACAGATATCGCTCGCATTAACGAGGTTTGTTTAGAAAAAACGCCTCAATCTTCATTAAGCAGTATCGAAGATATTATGAGTTTAGATGCACAAGCTCGTACCATCGCTAAAGAAGCAATCAAAGCAATTAACTAGTTCGTAGGAGAACGATGTTCGATTTTTTTTGGAACCTAGGGTCATTTATTGTCGCACTGGGTATTTTGATTACTGCACATGAATACGGACATTTTTGGGTCGCACGTCGTTGTGGTATCAAAGTAGAACGTTTTTCTATTGGTTTTGGTAAAACCTTATGGCGCAAAATAGGCAAAGATGGAACTGAATACGTCATTGCAATGTTGCCATTGGGTGGCTATGTCAAAATGCTGGATGAACGTGTTGAAGACGTACCTGATGAGTTGAAAGATCAAGCTTTCAATCGTAAAACTGTTTGGCAACGTATAGCTGTAGTTTCAGCGGGTCCCATTGCTAACTTTTTGTTCGCGATAGTTGCCTTGTACATTATGTACATGATTGGTGTTTCTTCCCTGAAGCCTGTCATTGATACAACAAGAGCGAATACACCTGCGGCACAAATTCAGCTGCAAGAACCTATGCAAATTGTTTCAGTGTCAGGGCAAAAGGTGAGAAACTGGGAAGAAGTTAACCTTGCATTGGTGAGTCATATAGGTGGTACAGAGCTGGATATTAGCCTAATGCCGCTTTCTTTATCTGCACAAAATACTTCAGCACAAGAACAAGCTCAAGTAACAACGTATCAGCTGGATATCAGAAATTGGCAATTTGATCCTGATAAAGAGTCACCGATTACAGCAATGGGATTGGGTATTTATCGCCCTGGTATTGAACCTATTATTGCTTTGGTTACTAAAGGCAGTGCTGCTGAGATGGCAGGGTTAGCTTTAGGCGACGAAATCCTCGAAATTAATCGTCAGCCTTATCAAGATTGGAATGGTTTTGTAGATGTGATACAAACGTCTGCGGACAAAGATGTAGAACTAACAGTTCTAAGAGAAAACAAACAAAAGACCATCATTGTTACTCCTCAGGCGCAGACAAATGCTAATGGGGAAACAATTGGCGTTGTAGGTGTTAGCCCGACTCAAATAGATTGGCCTGAAAGTATGCGCTTCCAGCTTGAGTATGGCATAGTAGATTCCTTTACAGCTGCTGCAGATAAAACATGGCAACTGGTGGTTGTCAGTTTTAAAATGATTGGAAAACTATTTACCGGCGATGTGTCGGTGAAAAACTTGAGCGGTCCGATTTCTATAGCCCAAGGTGCTGGTACCAGTGCTGACTATGGATTGGTGTATTTTCTCGGGTTTATCGCACTCATCAGTGTGAACTTAGGCATCATAAACTTAATGCCTTTGCCAGTGCTTGATGGGGGACACTTGCTGTATTACTTTATCGAAGTGATTACGGGTAAGCCTGTACCAGAGAAGGTACAGGATATAGGATTCAGGTTTGGTGCGGCTATGCTGCTGTTGTTAATGAGCGTTGCGCTTTTTAACGATTTTTCCAGACTCTGAGCAGGGAACACAAATAATTAGAAGTGCTCTATGAGATTGAATAAACTTTTTGCCTCGATGATTTTAGTCGGTGCGTCATTTTCAGGCAATGGTGTGGCTGAGACTTTCCAACCATTTGAAGTGACCGACATCCAGATTGATGGTTTACAACGAGTTGCACTAGGTGCTGCCTTGTTAAGTCTCCCCGTTAAAGTGGGCGATACTGTTGACCAAGTAAAATTACAACAAGCGATTAAAAGCTTGTACGCCTCCACTAACTTTGAAACGATCAATGTTGCCCGTGAAGACGGCGTATTGATTGTGACTGTAAAAGAACGTGCAACAATCAGTGCAGTTACCTTTGAAGGTAACAAAGATATTAAAGATGAGCAGCTTCAAGAAAGCTTGGATGGCTCGGGAATTAAGATCGGTGAGTCACTTGATAGAACCATGTTATCCGGCATTGAAAAAGGCCTACAGGATTTCTATTACGGTGTGGGTAAATACGGTGCAAAAGTTGAAGCGGAAGTTATCAATTTACCTCGTAACCGTGTTGAACTTAAATTCAACTTCACTGAAGGCTTAGCAGCTGAAATTCGCCAAATTAACGTGGTGGGTAACTCAGTATTTTCAGACTCTGAAATTATCGGCTTACTTGAGCTTAAAGATTATGTGGCTTGGTGGGATTTATTCGGTGAACGTCGTTATCAAAAACAAAAGCTTCAAGCTGACTTAGAGACGGTTAAAACCTATTATCATAATCAGGGTTATATTCGATTTGAAGTCAGTTCGACTCAAGTTGCAATGACTCCAGATAGAAAGGGACTTTATATCACCATCAATGTTGATGAAGGTGAAAAATATAAAGTGTCTGAAGTTAACTTAACCGGCGAACTAATGGGCCGCGAAAAGTTAATGAAGGCTATTTTGCCAATCAAAGAAGGCGATATGTACAACGGCGGTGATGTGACTTTCACCGAAGAAATGTACAGTAAATATTTAGGCCGTTTTGGTTATGCATACCCAGAAGTTAAAACTTTCCCAGAAATTAACGACGAAACCAAAGAGGTTTCATTAAATATTAATGTTAATCCAGGTAAGCGTGTCTACGTTCGCTCAATCAACTTTAGTGGTAACGCGGTTACCAAAGATGAAGTCATGCGTCGTGAACTGCGCCAAATGGAAGGTGCATGGTTGAACTCGGCGCAAGTTGAGCAATCAAAAGCGCGTTTAAACCGTTTGGGATACTTTGAAACAGTAGATACCGAGACTGTACAAGTTCCAGGTAGCGATGATTTAGTTGACGTTGCATTTAATGTGAAAGAGCAACCTTCAGGTTCGTTTAATGCTGGTGTGGGTTACGGTACTGAGTCTGGTTTGAGTCTTCAGTTTGGTGTTCAGCAAAGTAACTTCTTAGGTACTGGTAATCAGGCTGGTGTCAGCTTGAATACTAACAAGTACTCTAAAAATGTTAACTTTTCTTATACTGACCCATATTTCACTAAAGATGGCGTGAGTTTAGGCGGGAGTATTTACTGGAATGAATTTGATGCGAACGAGGCTAACCTTGAACGCTATAAAAACAAATCATACGGCATCGCGTTAAACTCAGGTTTTCCGATCAATGAATATAACCGCTTAAATGGTGGCATTGGTTATCGTCATAACTCGATTTCAGAAATTTCAGCATATGAACAAGCATTACGTTTTTATAATGTATATCGTGAGTCAGATGATCCTAATGCTGATTTAAGTTTTGATAACTTTGAGATGAATGGCGGCTGGTCTCGTAGTACGCTAAACCGTGGTACGTTCCCAACTGATGGTTCGTCACAGCGCTTTAGTGCTAAGGCGACAATTCCTGGTTCAGATCTGCAGTATTTTAAAACAGATTTAGATACTAACTTCTATTTACCATTAACCCGAAATCACGGCTTTGTATTATTGACACGAGCTCGATTAGGTTACGCGAATGGTTATGGTAGCTTCAACCAGAACGATCAAATTTTACCATTCTGGGAAAACTATTATTCTGGTGGTAGTAGTTCATTACGTGGCTTTAAGTCTAACTCTGTTGGCCCACGTTCATTCTATCTCTTCCGTGGTAGTGAGCCATGTGCACCGGATCCATCTGGTGACAGCTGTTCTTTACCTGGTGAGCCTAACCTAATTCAAGTGAGTTCTGGTCGTTCTATTGGTGGTAACGCCATTGCGACTGCGAGTATGGAAATGATTGTTCCAACTCCGTTCTTGGATGAGGCTTATTCTAATTCAGTACGTACTAGTTTCTTCGTTGATGCCGGTAACGTATGGGATACCGAGTTTGATTATGACTCGTATAGATATCTTCCAGCTGATGAGTTTGATAAATTGGAAGATTATAGTGACCCAAGTCGAATCCGTGCCTCTTGGGGTATGAGTGTTCAATGGTTATCACCGATGGGACCTATGGTGTTTAGCTTGGCTTGGCCGATTAAAGAATACGAAGATGATGAAACTGAAATATTTTCGTTTAATATTGGCAAAACATTCTAAAACAAATATATTCGGCAAGTTTTGCTGATCATAACAAGGAGTCTATTTTGAAAAAGATGGTAAATCGCGCGTTAGTAACAATGGCATTTTTAAGTGCACCTATGATGGCACATGCTGAAAAAATTGCTGTGGTTGATATGGGCGAAGTCTTTGAGCAACTACCTCAACGTGAACAAATTTCACAATCACTAAAAACTGAATTTGGTGATCGAGTTGCTGAAGTACAAAAAATGCAAGAAGAAATGCGTACTATGGTTGAAAAGCAGCAACGTGACGGTGCGTTGATGAGCGAAAGCCAGAAAACAGATCTTGTTCGTAAAATGGAGTCATTAAAATCAGACTTCCAACTTAAAGGCAAAGCACTAGATGAAGACATGCGTCGTCGTCAAGGTGAAGAGCAAAACAAGCTGTTAGTTCAAGTTCAACAGGCTATTGACACCATCGCTGAAAAAGAATCATATGATATCGTTCTTCAACGTGGTGCAGTTATTTATGTTAAGCCTGACGCTGACATCAGCGATAAAGTTGTTCAAGTGTTAAGTAAAGGCAACTAATGAAAACTGTGACTTTAAAAGAGCTTGGTCAGCTGTTGGGCGCATCAATAAAAGGTGACGAATCATTGGTCATAACCAGTGTAGCGACCTTAGAAGATGCGACTCAAGATCAACTTTCTTTTTTAGCCAATAGTAAGTACCGTGCACAGCTTGAGGCTTCTCAAGCTGGTGCGGTGTTATTGAGTGAAAAAGATGCTGAAGATTACCAAGGTAATGCTTTAGTTTTGAAAGATCCTTATGTCGGCTTTGCCCGAATAGCTCAACTTCTCGATACCACTCCGAAAGTGACTACTGGCATTCATCCGTCAGCTCAAATCGACCCTTCTGCTCAATTAGGCGATAATGTGGCTATTGCTGCCAATGCTGTCGTGGGCGCAGATGTTATTATTGGCAATGATGTTCAAATAGGTGCAGGCTCTGTTGTCGGAGAACAATCTATTATTGGTTCTGGGACTTGCTTAAAAGCGAATGTTACTTTTTACCATAATGTCATTGTAGGTCAGGATTGTATTTTCCACTCAGGTTCTATCATCGGTTCTGATGGTTTTGGTTATGCTAATGAAAAAGGTAACTGGATTAAGATACCGCAAACTGGTGGAGTGAGAATTGGCGATAATGTCGAGATCGGTGCAGGAACAACTGTTGATTGTGGCGCACTTTCTCCTACAGAAATTCATGATGGTGTGATAATCGACAACCAAGTGCAAATCGCACACAACTGTATCATTGGCCAGAATACTGCAATTGCGGGTGCCACAATTATTGCTGGTAGCACAAAAATCGGTAAGTATTGTATTTTCGGTGGCGGCTGTGGTGTCTCAGGGCATTTAAATGTCGTTGACGGGACTCAAGTATCTGGTGGTACCAATGTAACTAGTGATATTCGTAAACCAGGTCTGTATTCATCTGCTACAATTGCAATGGATAACAAGACGTGGCGTCGTAATACTGTTCGTTTTCGCCACTTAGACGAATTATTCAATCGTGTTAAAACGATTGAAAAGAAAATCAAAGATTAGAAGTCATGGCTCGACAGAGCCATTGCGAGGAATTAAGCGTGTCAAACCAATTAAATACAATGGATATTGAAGAAATTCTTCAGTATCTTCCTCATAGATATCCATTTTTGTTAGTTGACCGTGTATTAGATTATACCGTAGGTGAATCTTTGCATGCGATTAAAAACGTGACGTTTAATGAACCATTTTTCCAAGGTCACTTCCCAGTTAAGCCTGTTATGCCTGGTGTTCTTATTATTGAAGCTATGGCACAAGCAACAGGTTTATTGGCATTCAAGACCATGAGCCCTGAGCCTTCACCAGATGTTTTATATTTGCTAGCTGGTGTCGATAAGGCGCGTTTTAAACGCGTTGTGTCTCCTGGTGACCAAGTTCATTTCCATGTCAAAATGATTAAAGAGCGCCGAGGGATTGGTGTATTTGAAGGACAAGCATTCGTCGATGGCGAGTTAGCTTGTTCTGCCGAAATTATGTGTGCACGTAGAGAGATCAGCAAGTGATTGATAAGTTAGCATTCGTACACCCTGACGCAAAAATTGGCAATAATGTCACCATTGGCCCATGGAGTTATATTGGCGCAGATGTTGAAATTGGCGACGACACTTGGGTCAGTTCTCATGTTGTTATCAAAGGCCCTAGTGTCATTGGTAAAGGTAACCGCTTTTTCCAATTCTCTTCTATCGGTGAAGAGTGTCAGGATAAAAAATATGCCGGTGAGCCAACGACCTTAGTCATGGGTGATAATAATATCATCCGTGAAAACGTAACTATTCACCGCGGCACAATTCAAGATAACAGTGAAACCCGTATTGGTTCAAACAACCTATTGATGGCTTATGTGCATATTGCTCATGACTGTGTTTTAGGTGACAACATCATCATGGCAAATAATGCATCTATCGCAGGTCATGTCCATGTTGGTGATTGGGCTATTTTGGGTGGTATGACTGGCGTTCATCAGTTCGTGCATATCGGTGCGCATGCTTTTACTGCTGGCTCATCAACTATTTTCCAGGATGTACCTCCGTTTGTAATGGCTGCAGGTAGTCCGGCGATTCCTCGAGGCTTAAATGCTGAAGGTCTTAAACGTCGCGGTTTTACCAAAGAAACCCAACATGCAATCCGTCGTACTTATAAGTCGCTGTACCGTAAAAACTTAACCATCGAAGAAGCACTTGCTGAAATCACAGAAGATGCTGAAACTGATGAATACGTTAAAGGTATGGTTGATTTTATTAATGGCTCATCTCGTGGGATCATTCGATAGAATACACAATGACAAATAATACCCCTCGTATATTTGCAATGGTCGCCGGAGAAATCTCCGGCGATATTTTAGGTGCAGGATTAATTAAATCTTTGCAAAAACAATATCCAGATGCCCGATTTATCGGCATTGGCGGCCCGCAGATGGAAGCATTAGGCTTTGAAAGCTTTTTTTCTTATGAAGAGCTTGCTGTGATGGGGATTGTTGAAGTCCTAGGGCGATTACCAAGATTACTCAAGGTTAGGGCAACGCTAATTGAAGAAATATGCCAAGCGAAACCTGACTGTTTTATTGGTATCGATGCACCTGATTTTAATATCGGTCTTGAGCTAAAGCTTAAGAATAAAGGCATTAAAACTGTTCATTATGTCAGTCCATCTGTGTGGGCTTGGCGCCCAAAACGAATCTTTAAAATAGCGAAAGCCACTAACATGGTATTGTCGCTACTGCCTTTTGAAAAAGCATTTTACGATAAGTACCAAGTGCCTTGCACTTTTGTTGGTCATACATTAGCTGATGATATTCCAATGGAAAGTGATAAATTAGCGGCTCGAAAATTACTGGGCTTAGATCCTCACGCTGAGTACCTAGCGGTATTGCCAGGTTCTCGTGGTAGTGAGCTTAAACAGCTTGCTGAGCCTTTTATCAAGGCGATTGTCATCGTTAAACAGAAATATCCAGACATAAAGTTTGTCACGCCATTAGTTAATCAAGCTCGCAGAGAACAATTTGTTGCCGCGCTTAAAGAGTTTGCTCCTGACTTAGAAATCGAATTGATTGAAGGGCAGTCTCGTGAAGTAATGGCAGCATCAGATGCAATATTATTAGCATCAGGTACTGCAGCTTTAGAAGCTATGCTAGTTAAACGTCCGACAGTCATGTCTTATCGCGTGAATGGGCTGACATATAGTATCGCTAAAAGACTGATGAGCCTTGAACATTATTCGCTACCCAATTTATTAGCCGATCGCGCTTTAATTCCGGAAGTTGTCCAAGACGAATGTAATGAACATAATATTGCCGCAGCAGTAATTGAACAATTGAATATCGATTTTGCACCTTTGAAAGCTGAGTTTGAAAAGATGCACCTAACACTTCGTTGTAATGCGAGTGACCGAGCTGCCGACGCAGTAATTAAAGTGATAAACGAGCACTAACGAACCATTATCCAAAATAATAACCCATCACAAGAGAAAGTGTCATGAGTAGAATTCCTGCGGTGATAAAAGGCATTACACCTGAACAAGTTGAATACATTAGCCGTGGTGTAGTTGCTGGTGTGGATGAAGTCGGTCGTGGCCCACTAGTAGGGGACGTTGTTACCGCTGCAGTTATATTAGATCCTAACAATCCGATTACTGGATTAAATGACTCGAAAAAACTGTCTGAGAAACGCCGCGACATTTTATTTACCGAAATCATGGATAAAGCCTTAGCGATTAGCATAGGGCGAGCAACACCAGCTGAAATTGATGAGATAAATATTCTCCATGCAACCATGTTAGCAATGCAACGTGCAGTTGCAGGGTTATCAATTACTCCAGAGCGTGTATTGGTTGATGGTAATCGTTCTCCAGACTTTGGCATTCAAAGTCACGCAATCATCAAAGGTGATGGACTCGTTGCAGCTATCAGTGCAGCATCAATTATTGCTAAAGTAACTCGAGACAAAGAAATGACTGAGCTTGATGCGCGTTATCCTCAATATGGATTTGCCAATCATAAAGGTTACCCAACAAAAGCTCACTTTGAAGCACTTGAGGCCCACGGGGTTTTAGATGAGCATCGTAAGAGCTTTAAACCAGTGATGGCGCTTTTAAATAAAAGTTAATTCTCAACCAAATATCTACGTTTAATATAAGTCGGATGAGCTGTTACTCTAATTAATACAGATGGATAGAGTAAATGTTTTTCAGCTCATTTAAAAATCAATCTCGACATCGCAATATTGATAATTCACTATTATAAACTGGGTTAGTTTGCTAATCTGGTCAGCGGTTTTTTCCTTTTAATTAAGCATTCCAAAGATATTATAATCTATGTCCGATCCTCGTTTCGTCCACCTTCGTGTTCACAGTGATTTTTCCATGTCTGATGGCGTGGCAAAAGTTAAACCTATTCTCGCTAAAGCTTCAGAGCTTGGAATGGGGGCTTTAGCCATAACCGACCAAAATAATTTTTGTGGTTTAGTTAAATTCTACGGTGGTTGTCATGGCGCGGGCATCAAACCGATTGTCGGTGCCGATTTTTGGATGAAAGTGCCAGGTTTTGATGACGACTTTTGCGCACTAACCATCATTGCCTTAGATAATGATGGCTATCAGAGTTTGACTCAGTTGATCAGTGAAGCCTACTTACGTGGTCAGATTAATGGTCGCGTTGTAATTGATCAAGAGTGGTTGGTCAAATTTAATAAAGGTATTTTATTAATTTCAGGGGCGAAAGAGGGCGATGTCGGTAAGGCGCTATTAAAAGATAATACAACTCAAGTGACTGAGTTAGTCGAGTTTTATAAAACCCATTTCGAAAATCGATATTTTCTAGAGCTCATTCGAACAGGGCGTCCCGACGAAGAACGCTATTTACATATGGCGGTTAAACTCGCCTCAGAAAATGATTTGCCAGTCGTCGCAACCAATCAAGTTGTGTTTTTGAAGGCCGATGATTTTGAGTCCCATGAAATTAGGGTCGCCATTCATGACGGCTTCACCTTAGCCGATCCTCGCCGACCTAAAAAATACAGCGAACAACAATATTTGCGCACAGAAGAAGAAATGTGCGAACTATTTGCTGATATCCCGTCGGCAATTGCCAATACTGTGGAAATAGCTAAACGTTGTAACGTGACGATTCGTCTAAATGAGTATTTTTTACCTAACTTTCCAACAGGTGACTTATCTATTGAGGATTTCCTCGTTGATATTTCAGAGAAGGGATTAGAGGAACGACTCGAGTTTTTGTTTCCAGATGAACAAGAGCGAATAGAAAAACGTCCAGAGTACGATGAACGCCTTGATATTGAATTGAAAGTAATTAACCAGATGGGGTTCCCTGGTTACTTCTTGATCGTAATGGAGTTCATTCAATGGGGTAAAGATAATGATATCCCCGTTGGACCTGGCCGTGGTTCTGGTGCGGGTTCACTGGTGGCTTATGCGCTTAAAATTACCGACCTAGATCCACTAGAATATGATTTACTGTTCGAGCGTTTCTTAAATCCTGAACGTGTCTCAATGCCCGATTTCGACGTCGATTTCTGTATGGATCGTCGTGATGAAGTCATTGATCACGTAGCCGAACTATATGGTCGTGACGCTGTATCGCAGATTATTACCTTCGGCACCATGGCTGCAAAAGCGGTTGTACGAGATGTTGGTCGTGCGCTCGGTCATCCATATGGTTTTGTTGAGCGCCTCACGAAAATGATCCCGGCAGAACCAGGGATGACACTGACAAAAGCGTTTGAGGTGGAGCCATCGCTTCCTGAAGCTTATAGCGCAGATGAAGATGTACGCGAACTCATTGATATGTGTCGCCGTTTAGAGGGCGTGACACGTAACGCGGGTAAACATGCCGGTGGTGTTGTTATCTCGCCAACCGTCATCACAGACTTTTCACCACTATATTGCGATGCTGAAGGTTTAAACCCAGTAACCCAGTTCGATAAGAATGATGTTGAAACTGCAGGCTTAGTAAAATTCGATTTCTTGGGATTAAGAACCCTAACGATTATTGACTGGGCACTGCAAATGATTAATCCACGCCTAGAAAAAGTGGGACAAGATCCGGTAAGAATTGAATCTATTAGCTTAACCGATCCTAAATCATTCAGATTATTGCAACGTTACGAAACTACCGCGGTATTCCAATTAGAATCACGCGGAATGAAAGATTTGATTAAGCGTCTTCAGCCCGATTGTTTTGAAGACATGATTGCACTGGTTGCACTTTTCCGTCCAGGCCCACTGCAATCGGGTATGGTAGATAACTTTATTGAACGTAAGCATGGCCGTGAAGAGGTGTCATACCCTGATGCTGAATATCAGCATGAGTCATTAAAAGAGCTGTTAGAACCGACCTACGGCATTATTTTGTATCAAGAACAAGTAATGCAAATTGCACAGGTACTTGCTGGTTACACCCTTGGTGGAGCAGATATGCTTCGTCGTGCAATGGGTAAGAAAAAACCAGAAGAAATGGCTAAACAGCGTGGCACCTTCGAAGAAGGGGCGATCAACAACGGTGTAGACGGCCCCTTATCGATGAAAATTTTCGATTTGGTTGAAAAATTCGCAGGTTACGGTTTTAACAAATCTCACTCAGCAGCCTATGCTTTAGTGTCATATCAAACCCTATGGCTCAAAACCCATTACCCTGCTGAATTTATGGCTGCGGTAATGTCTGCAGATATGGATAACACAGATAAAATTGTTATCTTAGTCGATGAATGTGAACGAATGGGGCTACCGCTTATTCCACCTGATGTGAATAAAGGCCTGTTTAAGTTTACCGTCGATGATGACCTTAATATTGTTTATGGTATTGGTGCGATTAAAGGTGTGGGTGATGGTCCTGTAGAGTCCATTCTCAACGCGCGTAAAGATGGACCTTTTACCGATTTATTTGACTTCTGTGCACGTATTGATCTTAAAAAGCTTAATAAGCGTGTGATTGAAAAGCTTATTTGCGCCGGCGCATTAGATAACTTAGGCCCACATCGTGCCTCGATGATGGCCACCTTGCCAGAAGCGATTTTAGCCGCAGCACAACATGCTAAAGCTGAAGCCATTGGCCAAAACGATATGTTTGGCTTATTAAATTCAGAGCCTGAAGACAACAAACAAAACTTTGTGCAATGTGCAACTTGGCCTGACAAGATATGGTTAGAAGGTGAGCGAGATACGTTAGGATTATATCTAACTGGTCATCCAATCAACCAGTATTTAAAAGAGTTAAAGCAATACACTTCAGGTCGTTTAAAAGATGTTCACCCAACTGATCGCGGCAAAACCATGAAAGCGGCAGGGTTAGTGATTGCTACCCGAGTGATGATTACTAAACGTGGCTCAAAAATGGGCTTAGTCACCTTAGATGATAAAAGTGCGCGTTTAGAGGTTATGCTATTTACTGAAGCATTTGAAAAATTTAACCACCTTTTAGAAAAAGATAAGATTCTGATTTGTGAGGGTGAAGTTAGCTTTGATGATTTTGCTGGCGGTAATCGTATGACCGCCCGAAATATCATCGAAATAGGCGAGGCTCGCAGTCACTTTGCTAATGCGGTAGAAATTAATATTACCGCTGATGATATCAATCAAGCTTGGCTAGAGCAGTTCGAGCAGGCATTATCACCATGGAAAAATGGCAGTGTACCGGTGATTATTCATTATCAGCAGCAAGAAGCGGCGGGGCAGTTAACCCTAGGTGATGAATGGCGGGTGAATCCAACTGATGAACTGATGTTAGCCATTGAAAGCTTAGTTGGCTCTAAAAATGTGAAAATTGTTTTTTAACTGATTAATATGTTCAATGATGATTATTGCTTAATGAACCATGTCTTTGAGCCTGCTACTTATGGAATTAACTAAGATGACAGTGAATGATATTTGTCAGGCTCTTGAGCGTTATACCTTACCTTTAATGCAAACACAGGCTATAGCAACTGAGCCTGTGACTGCCCAAGCCTTGAACAATCAATCAGCGAAGTTAGTATTAGCTTACAGTGGCGGTGTTGATTCGGAATGCTTAGCGTATGGGTTAAGTTTGTTTGCGCAGAAAAACCCTCATATTCCTTGTCTATTAGTTCATGTACATCATGGCTTAAGTGCTAATGCAGATACTTGGGTTGAACACTGTATTTCTCAAGCTACCAAGTATCAATTACCTATTCAAATTGAACGGGTTAATTTAACTAAAGCGCCGCGTAAAAGTTTAGAGGCAATAGCGAGAGAAGCACGTTACAACGTGTTTAAAAAGTATCTTAATCCTTCCGATATATTACTTACAGCTCATCATCAAGACGACCAACTTGAAACACTGTTATTAGCGTTAAAACGTGGGCAAGGGCCTAAAGGCTTAGCTGCTATGGGGGGCATTCAGCCTTTTAATCAACACAGCTGGATTGTTAGGCCATTGCTGGATGTCTCAAAAGGGCAAATTGAGTCATTTGCTGCATCTGTGGAGCTTAAACACATTGAAGATGAAAGTAATCAAGACGAGCAATTTGATCGAAACTTCTTACGCCAAGATATTATTCCACGTTTGAAACAACGTTGGCCAAGCATTGCAGTCACCGCTTCAAGAAGTGCTAACTTGTGTGCTCAGCAGCAACAAGTTATCGAGCAAGAAGTGAATAATCGCTTACCGGCATTTATTGATGATTCAGGCGCTGGTCACTATTCCGCTTTTAAATTACTAGAGTTGCGAGGGCAATCGACTCAATGGCAAAGCTTATTACTTCGGGGCTACATTCAATCTCAAGGGTTTAATTTGCCATCCCAGTCTCAGCTGGAGCAAGTACTAGAACAAGTGCTATATGCCGCTGATGATGCCAAAGTCGATGTGCATTGTGGCGACTATTCAATAAAGCGTTTTACAGGTAAAGCTTATATTGTTCCTGCAATTAAGCTGGCTGAGTTGGCTAAAGAGCAGAAGCTGATTACAGATAAACTGGTCAATTTTGTTACAAAACCTCAGTCAGAGCTTATTTCGGGTACTTTCTTTGAGTTACAGAGCTCTGAGTTACCGAGCTCTGAGCTAATAAGCACTGAAGCTGGCATTAATCGTTTGAAGGTGAATGTTGTAACAGATGGAGTGCGGTTAAGGCTGCCTAATGCTGAACAAGTGAGTGTGGTATTCGGCGCTAAAGGCAGTACACGTTGTCAGCCTCATTTTAGAGATAAAGGACGTGAGCTTAAAAAAATATGGCAAGAACTTGCCGTGCCGCCTTGGATCAGAAGTCAAATTCCACTGGTTTTCTATAACGATAATCTTGTTGCAGCAGTGGGACTTTGGGTCGATAAGCGTTATTTAGCCAAGCAGCAAACATTGGGATTTGTTTTTACGTCTTAATATCTCAACGATAAAACCAATGCACTTAGTTTAATAAAGCTTCTTAACTACTGGATATACTAATTCGCATATCCAGTTAAAGGTTTTTGTTGCTCATTTTAAAGCAATTTCTTCCAGCAGCTTTCGCACTATATAGTGCTTTATCAGCGGCTTCATATAACTTATCTTGCACATTTGAAACGGTCGAATCCGTCACACCGATACTGCACTGAACATTAAAAGCATGCATTAATGGGTGCTCAGCCATTGCTGTAATAATGCGTTGACACAAAGGTGTCATTTCGAGTTCATTTCCTTGGGCTATAATAATAAATTCATCACCACCAATACGGAACGCTTGGTCGGTATTGCGAATGGCTTCATTGATTAATTCCGCAAATTCAGACAATACCGTGTCACCTAACTTGTGACCGTGTTTATCATTTAGACTTTTAAAATTGTCTAAGTCTAAAACTAACAAAGCAATATCACCTTGGTTACGATTAGCTCTCGCCAATGCATTTTTAATGGTTTGGCGATAGTAGTAACGATTGCCTAAACCGGTCAACGCATCAAACATGGCTTTATTAGACATTTGATCAAATTTAATCGCATTAAAAAATGGCTGAGAAAACAAAGATTCAAGTTCGTTTAATTGCAGTGTTTGGCTCGGTGTTAACGGCGCTGTTAGATAATATTTAATGCTGTATGGCTCACCAAACCCACTGATAACACGTTGTTGGTTTAAACCATGACAGCGTCCCCAGTTAAGTTTGAGCTGTTGATTAAGTTGCAACCCCTGGATCGGCAATAGTTGGCCGAGCGTTTTGCCGTAGCTGGCAAACACTGTTCTAGGGTCTAAACTCGAATGCATTTGCTGCAGGATATTCATCAAATTACGTTCTGAGTTAGCGCTGTTATATTTTGTATAAGACGCTGATTTACCCCAGTTTTGTTCTGGATATGGCTGTGAAGCAATTGCGTAATCCATTGTTAGTACCTCATTCAATGATTGCTTCCTGCAAAAAGTGGTGAACCGTTTGTTATTAACTTGTATAACTAATGCAAAAAGTGCGCCTACTATTTTTTATACCTTATTTTCATATAGTTATTGTTAATGAATTACTTTGTTAATAGACTGTTTCTTTAATCGTTGGTTTTTTGACTCGGAGAACACGTATTTATGGAGCACAGCATTTTTATCCATATTCTCTCAATGTTGGTGATTGCTATTGTGGCAATTTCAATACTTCGACGATTTGGGTTGCCGCCTATTCTTGCTTATTTACTGACAGGTGTTGTGAGCGGCCCTAGTGGTTTTCATTGGTTTACTCAACAACAAATGCACTCTGTGGCTGAGCTTGGAGTGGTATTACTGATGTTCAGTTTAGGGCTTGAGTTTTCGGTACCTAAACTTTGGTCAATGCGGCGCACAGTATTCGGTTTAGGTAGTGCGCAAGTGACTTTTACTGCACTCATTGCTGGATTAGTGGCTTTGCTATTTGGGCAAAACATGATTTCAGCTGTGGTGATTGGTTCTGCAGTGGCACTCTCTTCAACTGCAATTGTCCTTAAGCTAGTCAATGAGCAAGGCTGGATGCGAAGACGGCATGGCGAGCTATCGGTCAGTGTGCTGTTGTTTCAAGACATTGCCGTCGTGCCTTTATTGATTGTATTACCGCTATTATCAACCAACGGCGAGCCGATAGGCTTTCTTGAAATTGCATGGGGAATGCTGACAGGGATCTTAGCGTTTATTGGTTTAATGTCTTTTGGTAAGTGGATCCTACCGCGCATATTTGATGAAGTTGCACGCTCTCGCTCAAACGAGCTTTTTGTTCTTTCAACCTTGGTTGTTGTATTAGTGACGGGTGCGTTTACTCAGTGGCTTGGGTTATCAATGGCGCTTGGGGCATTTATTGCTGGCATGCTATTAGGTGAAAGCCAATATCGCCGTCAACTCGAAGCTGATATAAGACCGTTTCGTGACTTGTTAATGGGTCTGTTCTTTATTTCCATTGGTATGCTGCTTGATTTCTCAATTGTCGCTGAATTTTGGTGGCAAATATTATTGATCCTAATTGCGGTGTTATTAACTAAAACCATAGTGGTGTTTGGGATCCTTAAACTGGGTGGTGAGCAATTTAAAGTCGCGTTAAGTACGGCTATCAGCCTTGCACAAGTAGGCGAATTTAGTTTTGTCGTGCTGGCGCTAGCGGTTAATTATGAACTGCTTGAAACTCAGATGAGCACGATATTTGTCATGGTTGCGGTGCTTTCAATGTCGATAGCGCCATGGCTTGTTCGAAATAGTCTTATCATTGCGCAAAAGATTGAAGGTAAGACATCAAAAAAATCGACAATAGAAGATGAGTTTCAATTGCCACCACCAGAAGACGGCGATTTGGTATTGATCTTAGGTTATGGCCGTGTGGGCCAAACCATTGCCCGCTTTTTAAAAACAGAGGCTGTGCCTTTTGTGGTGTTAGATTTAGATCCTAAACGTGTGTCCGAAGCCAAACTTGCTGGTGAGCCCGTATTCTTCGGTGATGCTTGTAAAATGGGTCTGCTAAAACAAATTGGTATTCGCCGCGCCAGTATGGTGGTGATTACCTTTGGCGAATCAAGGCAAGTTGAAGATTGTTTAGCATTGTCGAGAAAGCTTGCCCCAGAGACTAAAATTCTTGTCCGCACCACAGATGATGCGGAGCTTGATAGCTTAAAGGAAATGGGCGCAACACAAGTTATCCCCGAAAAACTAGAAGGCAGTTTGATGCTTGTGTCACAGGTACTTTATAAATGTGGTGTACCTTTGCCGCGAATTATTAAGCGTCTTGAATCAGAACGACGCAATCATTATCAATATCTGCACGGCTTTTTTACTGGGGCAGAAACCGACTTCACCCTTGAGTTATTGCATGCGGTGTCTTTAGATACAGGTTCTAACGCGGTAGGTAAGACGTTGACGGCTATTCCATGGTCTGAGTTAGGGGCTGAAATACGCGCTGTAAGGCGAAAAGGAGAGGAAATTAGTCCTCCGCCTGAGGATTGGGTATTTCAACGTAAAGACATCATTATGTTAGTGGGAAAACCCCGTGCAATAGAAACTGCTGAAGAGTATTTATTGCAAGGGTGATGGTTTTTTTTGAAGATGGCCGAATACAGTAGAATTTTGCCATCTTCTTCCATACAATGGATGGTTACGTTCGTTGTTGTGTAGCCAATTTTTCTTGCTACAGCTTGTATGGAATAGTGCATGTCGGCCAAATTATTTAATCTTCCAATTAAAATTAGCTTAGACCTTATTGCTAAGTTATTTTCTTCTGCTCAACTTCAAAAAGCACAGAACTATCTAATTGAAGGGCGTGTACTTGAAGTACATGCAAGCCAAGAGAATCATAATATTGAATCTTACGTGGTGGGCTCTGCGATTGAGCCTTATCGACAAGATATAACCTTGGTTAACGTGAACCATAAAATTGTGATGAAATCTCACTGCTCTTGTCCTGTTGCAAGCAACTGTAAGCATGTTGCAGCAGCACTCTTGGCCCTAATTGACAAAAAGCCAGTTGAAGAGCAACGCTTAAGTCAGTGGTTAATGCAGTTAGAAAAACAAGATCTTATTAATCCAGTCGAAGAAGAGGATGAAGAGAAAGATCGTATCATCTTCTCTTTATCTAGCGATCATCATGGCATTTTTGTTGACTTCAAGCGCAGCAAATTGAATAAGAAAGGCCAATACAACAAAGGCAGTAAAGTCGCCTTAAACGATGTTAAGTATCATCTTCCTTGGTGGATTAACCCTGAAGATAGCCAGATAATCAGCTTGTTATTATCTTCTTCAAAAAGTGCCTCAAAGATTTATCTAGAAGGTGAAATTTGTGCATTAGCATTGAACAAAATGCTGGAATTAGGCACATGTTTTTGGGAAGAGAGCCGCACACCATTAGCAATAACACATCCCGTAGCTCCTGATTTTGTTTGGCAAGAAACTGATGCACGTCATACGCAAATTAGTATGAGCATGCCTGAATTAGACAACTGGGAATTTATTGCCACTTGTCCGCCGATGTTCGTTGATTTGGACTATTTAAAAATTGGTGCAGTTGCAACGGATTTAACTGTTGAAAAGCTCAAGCTATTACAACAAATGCCGCCAGTGCCGCTGGATAAAGTCGACTCGATCAGCGACAAAATGCTACGTCATTTCTCGCCTAAAAGTGTGCCTGTTCCCAGTGAGATAGAGTTTCATGAGATTGAAGATCCATTAAAGGTAAAATTAACCTTTACCATGGTGCAGCTCAATGACAGCGCGGTGCTTCAACCAGTATTACAACTTGAGTTTGCTTATGGTGATATTGCGATTGCAGGTAAAGTGAGTCGTGAGAAAATCAGCTTAATTAAACAAGGTAAGGTGCAATATCAAATTCATCGAGAACTAGAAGGTGAAGCACAAGCAATAGCATGTTTACAAAGCCTGCAGTTACAAGCCATTGATAATAGTTTATTAACATATACCAATCATTCAGCCTGTTTTTATAGTCTAGGTTTGATGCCTGAAATGGTGAACGAATGGGCGCAATTAACCACGTTTGGGATTATGACCCTTGAAGACTTAGGTTATGAAGTTGAGTTTGCTCCTGAGTTTGATCTCAACATTATTGATGCAGACATCGAAGTAGATTTAGATGACGATGAAGACAGTGGTTGGTTCTCATTATCACTGAATGCGGATATCGAAGGCCAAAGCGTGCCTTTATTGAGTTTAGTTGCTCGTTGGCTACAGCAAAATGGCGAGCCTGATGATGAGCAAGAACTTATCCTACCAGGGCCAAATGGCCGATTTGTGAAGATAAAAGCCAAAACCATTAAACCTTTGATTTCGGTAATCCAAGAACTGTTTCAACGAGGCGGCGGCGATTTACTGGAAGTACCACGTAACCGAGCTGACTTACTCAATGAGTTATCTGAAAGTGATATCCGTTTATTAAACGGTGAGCGCGTCAGGCACCTTGCAACTAAATTGTCAGAGTTTAAAGGTATTCAAGCTGTTGAGTTACCAACAGGCTTAAATGCCACGTTACGTGATTATCAAAAACAAGGCTATGATTGGCTTTGCTTCTTGAAAGAGTACCAATTAGGCGGGATCCTTGCCGATGATATGGGCTTAGGTAAAACGCTTCAAACACTAGCATTTTTGTTAAAAGCAAAACAGATGAAAGCATCTGCAGCGAGTACCAGCTTAAATACTCCAGCAAGAACGACCTCAGGGAAAACCAGACCCAGCCTGATTGTTTGTCCTACCAGCCTTGTCGGGAATTGGTATAAAGAAGCACAGAAATTTACCCCAGATTTAAAAGTGCTGGTGGTACATGGTAACAAGCGCCAAGCACTGTTAGATAAAATTGAAGATTATGATGTCATTGTGACCACATATCCATTAATTTTGCGCGATGAAATGGTTTACAGTGAATACAGCTTTGAGCACATCATTTTAGATGAAGCGCAGCAAATCAAAAATGCCCAAGCAAAAGTGACTCAAGCGCTGAAAACCTTTAAAGGCCAGTTTAGATTATGTTTGTCAGGTACGCCGCTTGAAAACCATTTAGGTGAATTAAAGTCGTTAATGGATTTTTGTTTACCCGGGCTTTTAGGCCAGCACGCCTACTTTAACAAAGAGTTTAGAGGACCTATTGAAAAGCAAGCTGACACTGAAAAATCAGCGATTTTGCTTAACCGTATTGCACCTTTCTTATTACGCCGTACTAAGATTGAAGTGATGTCGGAACTGCCTGAAAAAACCATCATTGTGCAAACGCTAGAGCTTGAAAAAGACCAACGTAATTTATATGAAAGTATCCGTTTAGTGATGGAGAAAAAGCTGCGTGAACTGTTTGCTAAACAAGGTGTTTCGAGCAGTCATATTGAATTTTTAGATGCATTACTTAAGCTACGCCAAGCATGTTGTGATCCACGCTTAGTGAAACTCGAACAAGCTCAACATGTTGAGAATAATGCCAAACTAACTTGGCTAACTGAAAACGTGCCTGAAATGGTGGAGGAGGGGCGTAAGATACTCATATTCAGTCAGTTTACTGGGATGCTTGCGCTTATCGAGCAAGAATTTATCAATATGGGGATTAGTTACAGTAAGCTCACTGGGCAAACCCGTAATCGTCAGGTTGAAATTGATGCATTCCAAGAAGGTGAAGTACCCGTGTTTTTGATCAGTTTAAAAGCTGGCGGAACAGGGCTTAACTTAACCGCTGCAGATACAGTGATCCACTTTGATCCTTGGTGGAACCCAGCAGCTGAAAAGCAAGCAACTGATAGAGCGCACCGCATAGGGCAGCTAAATCCGGTGTTTGTTTACAAACTAATTGCTCAAGGTACAGTTGAAGAGAAAATTCAAGAAATGCAGCAGCATAAACAAAGCTTAGCTGACAGTATTTTAGCGGGTAGTGCCAAGAGTCAATGGCAAGGTAATGCGGACGATTTATTGTCATTATTGCGTTAGTTAACAGCGGCGTATTTCACTGCGGTTGTTTATTCAGGATGGCGATTATTGATAGTTTCTGGCACTTTATGCTGGTCGAAACGGGGTAGGAGTCGCTCATTTCTACCCCAAATTTGTTTACTATTTTGAAAAATCAACGTAGTGGTGCTCTCTTGATTTCCAAACTTCGTTTGGATTAATGTCAAGGTCGTGGCGCTTCGCCCACACCAGACGAAAGGGAAACAACAGCATTTCCCTTTTCGATATCCCTTGCCGCCCCAACGAAATTACTCTTTCAAAACGAGTAAGCCTCATGCTTATTCGAAAATAGCTAACGCTTTAGACAGGCCATCCATGGCCAACTAAAGCTAGCCTGACGTCCTGTCAGGCTTACGCTATTTTCTTCAACGCATTTCAGCAATTTCAATGGGGATTTAATGCACCTGCAGGTTCGTTTGTATCCACAATTATTTTCTGAAATTATTCTTAGGCTTGAATGCTCAATTCAAATTGAATCTTCTAGCTAATTAGAACTAGATATTTTAGTTATTTAAATTGACATAAATACCGTCAAATCGAAGAGACAATAATCCCAGTGTAGATGCGGCAGCGAGCTTCCAAAACATGGATGTTTTGGTAGAGCTTACATGGACGTACTTACAGCGTCTCGCAGTTGTATCTGCACAAAAGCCTGCGGCAGGCAATGGATTAGACTGAAGATATGGTTTCCCATAACTGTCCCAATATAAATTTAGTTATCGTAAAACGTTTTTGCCCCAAAACAAGCTAGAGCAGGATTGAGGCTAATTTCAAGACACGCGATTAGACTTACTTTTCCTTATGTCTAGAGTTCTGACTATGTGGCCAAATTTACTGATCCACTACAGTTGATGCTTCTTCGTAAGAAAGGTGATCTGGAAAAGTTATAAAGCGATCTTCATGACCAACCACTTCCTGAGCTAACATACCATCAGTACTGCCTCCGCCTCTGGCCACATCGTTGCTACCTTGATTGATCGCGACAGTGTCCCAAGTCGGAAAAACAGACCAACCACGCGGTTCCAACCTGAAGATGTGTAACCTTGCTACCGTCAGCAATCACATCACCTCCGCCAACAGCAGATGAGGCAAATTCAGACATCTGGATAAGGTCTCGACTCGGTTTTATCGTGAATTTTTCATGATGGGCTCGCTATTGAATTGAAAAATAAGGACAGGAGAGAATGACTCCCGCCATAAAGACCATCAATTAGTTAAGTTTGATTCGAAGCACATGGTATGGCTTGGTTGAACCTTCTTCGCCTTCGTTGAAAGCAGGGTGGAAGTGAAGAGAGTTTTGAGTGACGTACAAGTAATCACCCTGGATAGAGAAACCATCTGCCCATGACAATAACTTGTCATCTTGTGCAAAGATTTTGTAGCCGTCTTTATTCACCACACCAACAGCATTTTTCTCAATATCACCGACATAGATATCACCGTTATCTGCGATAATCATGCCATCACTTGGACGTTTTTCACTGAAAAATTCAATCTGCTCGGCCAATGCATCTTCACTAAGCGCTGTGTTAGCAAGAGCAGCGGCAGGAATACGGTAGATAGCACTACCATTGACTGTACCAAAATATAGCCATTCATTATTTGCATCAATAGTGATTGGATTCACACCAAGATAAAGCGCATCAACGCTACCATCTTCACGCTTTGTCGCCATACGAGAACTATCAATCACAACTTCATGCTCAGGTGAAAGCAGTGCTTTATTTGATTGCAAAACGCGGCGAGATTTACCTGTATTTAAATCTACAACAACAAAGGCAGGCGCAGCTTCGCCATACAGATTACCTAAACTCGTATCGGCAATGTACATCTGGTTACGCAGTGTATCTAATGCAAAATCCTGTAAAAAAGAGTTACCGACCTGTACGTTTTTTCCAATTTCAATGCGTTTAAATAGCTTATCGTTGACGGTATCCCATGCAACAATTTGCGAAGGCGAAGTTTCACTGCCCATATCTAACACCCACACAACACCATCATCGGTACTATCAATACCGATTACTGAAGCCAAACCAACCTCACCTTTATCTGGACCATCTGCCCAGTCTTGGGTTGGAAATGCTTTGGTTGAGCCATCCTTCATCAATTCAACAACACGAAGTTCAGGTGCATCAAGGGGTTGCATAGAAAGGAAAGTACGCCCCTGCTTCGTTACTGTAATGTTCCCTGGTCGTGTGCCATCAAGCTTGGCAACCACTTCGATATCAGCCGCTTGCGCTGTGTTAACTATCATCGCAGTCGCAAGTGTTAGTAAGATTTTGATATTTTTCATGTCGAGCCTCATTGGTGTTCTTTGATGCCCTAACCGTTTTAGTCAGGGCATAGTGCTATAACAAGCTTGTTTTATGTTGTCGTTACGCGATCTTAGTCATTTCGTTGACTGTGAAGCTTGCGACAGAGCCTTCCGTTGCTGTCATGTAGTCCGCAAGGTGCTGGTTGCCCATATGAGCCTGCCAAAGTTCACGTGATACCCAGTTTTCATAAAAAGTAAAATGCGCTGGGTTTTCGTTGTCTTGATGAAGGTCATAGTTGATGCAACCTTCTTCAGCGCGAGTAATGTCGATAAGCTTTAGTAGCTCGGCTTTCACCAGTTCAATTTTGTCGTCATTAGCTTTGATGTTTGCAACAATCGTTAATGTAGTCATGGGATGTTCCTTTTAAATTTGATACCGAAATCGTCGGTAATTTTGATGTCTTTAATGTTTTAGTGATAGGGCAACTCGTCATGTCATATTGAGTTACTCACTAAATGTAGTACAGGTACTACACTCAATTACTGACTTATATTGTAAATACTTTCAAATCTATTTTGATAATTGAATGTTTAAATACGTTAATTTTTAACTAAGCGATCTTGGTCATTTCGTTGACAGTGAAACTTGCGACAGAGCCTTCGGTTGCTGTCATGTAGTCAGCAAGGTGCTGGTTGCCCATATGAGCTTGCCAAAGTTCACGTGATACCCAGTTTTCATAAAAAGTAAAATGCGCTGGGTTGTCGTTGTCTTGGTGGAGGTCATAGTTGATGCAACCTTCTTCAGCACGAGTTATCTCGATAAGTTTTAGTAGCTCAGCTTTCACAAGTTCAATTTTGTCGTCATTGGCTTTGATGTTTGCAACAATCGTTAATGTAGTCATAGGAGTTTCCTTCGTTCTGAGTTAGTGCCGTGCTTAGCGCACTGCGTTGTTGGTATGGAGGTATAATAGTGCGAACATTACCAATGAAAAACAGCCCATCAATTGAATAATTACCAATTAAAATTTGATAATAATCTTTTAATATTTCATGTGGTGCGATATAAAGGGATAGTCATTTTCAGATTTTGTTAACACACTGATTAAAAGGTAACGGTTATGCTCTTAGAGGATTTTCAGGTCATTTTAAAAGTCGCAGAGTTTCGCAGCATCACTGCTGCTGCGACAAATCTGGATATGCGCACGGCAACGGCAAGTGCGGCGGTGAAACGTGTTGAGGCATCATTAGGGGCTGAATTATTTGTACGAACGACTCGTCATTTACGCTTATCTTCTGCCGGCGAGCGTTATTTGCCTCAGTGTGAAGAGGCGTTGCAGATGCTTGAAAAAGCCAAAATGAACATGCGTGAAGAGCTAGGGATTATTGATGGAGAGATCCGCATCGCCCTTTCGTCTGATTTGGGCCGAAATGTGGTCACACCTTGGCTTGATGAATTTTTGTTGGACTACCCAGACGTTTCACTTCGCTCCAGTATCAGTGACAGCAACATCGATTTTTATCGAGATTCTGTTGATATGGCGCTGCGCTATGGCTCACCAACCGATGCGAGTATGTACGGTTTTAAAATTTGTGATGTGCCAAGGCTGTTGTGCGCCAGCCCGGAGTATTTAGCAAAATACGGTACTCCATCCGAGCCAGATGATCTGCTTGAACATAATGCCCTGTTTTACCAGTTACATGATATTTTGCAAAATGAGTGGTTGTTTAATGATGGAAAAGAGGACATTAAGGTAAAACTGAAAGGTAACAGGGCATCTAATGATGGCGATCTTGTTCGGCGCTGGTGTGTGGCGGGGAAAGGGGTAGCAATCAAGTCTTGCCTCGATATGGCCGATGACTTGCTAACAGGGAAAGTGGTCAATGTAATGGCAGACTATAAACCGACTTCCACTGAGCTTTGGTTAATATGCCCAAGCCGACAATCTATTACCCCAACCGTCCGCCTATTAAGGGATATGCTTAGAGAAAAGACCGAACAGATTCTAATCCAAATGAAGGACAAAGGGATTCTATTGGGTTAACTGTTGAGGTTGTGAGGGCGTGGAAATTGCCAGCCCTCAGTAAAGCGGTGATGGTCTTAACTACTGATGGTTGTCCAACCACTCACGAGTCACATCATCAACCGCTAATCCCGCACGGCAAACCTTGTAATCCAATTCTGCGATGATTTCATTTGAAAAGCGCAATTGATCTAGCTGTGCCAACTGTGCTGGGGTAAATACGATTGATCTTTCTTGTCGAAGTAATAATATGGCGCGATCAACGCTACCCAATAATCCTTTGGGCTCTTTTAATTCACGGATAGTAAATAGGTGGTGCAAGAACTGTGGTTTCCACAATGGCACAATAACCCACTCATTATTTTCAACCGCACGTTCGTAGGCACCAAAGCAATCCTCTTCTGAACCAGAGTGAAAATGATAACCCACATCGCTTAATCCATATTGGTCCATCATTTCAATAGAGAATCGGGTAATGCCAGCACCTGGGTTAATACCTTGAATGTGTTTGTTGGTGCGCTTAACGACTTCTGGTTTTAATAGGTCACTGATTTGTGAAACAACCTCCTCAGGTACATAATCGGGCACCCCCCATAGAGCGTACGGTTTATAGTGCAAACCTAACTCTAACAAAGGCTCTACCGTTTCAACATCGGATTTATAGATACCGTGGCTTGAAGGTAACCAGGCCGAAGAGAGCATGTCGATACGGCCCGCTTTTAGATTTTGGAAATTTTCTTGATGTGGTGCGTAGACACGTTCCACCTGAAAACCCATATCAGTTAAGACATGGCTAACTATCGATGCAGTAACGCGATGAAAAGATAAATCGGTAACCCCGAGATTGATAATGTTAGACATAACGTGACCTTATGATAAAAGAAAAAGAGGTTTTAAAATCGCATTTAAAGTGCCGTGAGGCCGGAATAGAGCATCTTTGTTCCCGTAAGAAACAGAACGCTATAACTTATCTTGTAAATCAACTCTTGAGAGATGATATTCACCATCCACACACCGGCTCTAACCCCTAAAAACGCAATCGGCACCAAAACTAACGAGGTCATCAAGTTTTGCATATCGAGCAGCCCCATATAGCTGTATGGGATCAACTTAATAAAATTAAGCACCGTGAAAAATACTACGCTGGTGCCGATTAATTGTTCTTTCGGCAGATTTTTTGGCAGTAGATGCATGCTTGCAGGCGGACCACCGGCATGGGCAATTGTACTGGAAAACCCAGACAACATACTTAAGGCATAGCCCTTTATCGGGTGGCTAAATTGAACCTGCTTTAGCAGAAACTTTTGTGTTAAAAAGACCAAAGCCAGCCCCCCAATGATAAGTTCAACGACAGATGTTGACAGACTACCCATAAAATAAGCTGCACTCATCACCCCCATAATAGCGAAGGGCATCATACTTTTTAGCTCGACGTAATTGCAGTTCTTGTGGTGGTAAAACAGCGCCATTAAATCCATACCACACAATAATGGTAATAAAATCGCAGCGGCTTGAACTGGCGATACGCTCATCGCCATCAAAGGTACCGATAGCATCCCCAAAATACCGCCGACCCCTCCCTTGCCCATGCCATAGAAAAAAACGGCAGGTATCGCTGCAACATAAAACCAAAGGTCTGTGATCATGATATGTAAACCAAGAAAATACGTAGATGAAAACAAGTGTATTTGAGCAAAAAGCTTTTAAAGCCATTCACTCAAATAAGGGGGAATACAAAGTTGGCTTAAGCGATTTGGGTCATTTCGTTGACAGTGAAACTTGCGACAGAGCCTTCGGTTGCTGTCATGTAGTCAGCAAGGTGCTGGTTGCCCATATGAGCTTGCCAAAGTTCACGTGATACCCAGTTTTCATAAAAAGTAAAATGCGCTGGGTTGTCGTTGTCTTGGTGGAGGTCATAGTTGATGCAACCGTCTTCAGCGCGAGTGACGTCGATTAATTTCAACAGCTCTGCTTTTACCAGTTCGATTTTGTCTTCATTGGCCACGATGTTTGCAACGATAGTTAGCTTAGTCATAGTGTGTTCCTTTGTATGGAGTTGAAGCAGCTGATGGTGTGCTGCGTTGTTGGTTTGGGTGTATATTACGGTGATTATTGCAAAGTAAAAACAGTCTAAAAATTGATTTATTATCAAATTTAGTTTGAGAATTGATTTTTAAGTCTGACCATAAAGAGGGAATTAGATCGCGTTGTGTGGTGATGTGTACGGTGTTTATCTATTTATTTTTGATAATAATTCAAATAATACCGCGTTTTTACCGTGTAAAATTTGCCGTAGGATGGCCAAATCAATTTCAATTCATTGGATAAATAGCCATGTCACAGATACATTTTCAACAGGGCCCAATACGCCCACCATCAGAAGCAGACAGTTTGCTTATCAGAACCACACAAGGGTGCCCGTGGAATAAATGTAAGTTCTGCACCCTTTTTGAAGGCATGGAGTTCTCTATTCGTCCGGTTGAAGATATTAAGCGTGATATCTGGGCGGCGAGGGCGTTTTATAAAAACAGAACCTTTGATAGCTGTTTTTTGCAAGATGGCGACTCATTCGCCATGGAAACCCAAGACTTACTTGACGTGCTCAATACACTGAAAGAGGCTTTTCCGGAGCTTAAACAGATCAGCTCTTATGGCCGGGCGCAGACCATGACTAAAAAATCGCCAGCGGAGATGAAAGCAATCTGCGATGCTGGGCTAAACATGCTTTACTGCGGTATGGAGTCGGGATCTATCGAGGTTCTAAAACTGATGAAAAAGGGGATCACCCCGAAATCAATCTTGAAGTCAGCCGAATATGCCAAGCAAGCGGGTATGAAAATGATGACCTTCATTATCCTTGGCTTAGGTGGAAAAGAACTGTCAGAGCAACATATCGCAGCAACGGCCGAGCTACTGAATCAAATCAACCCAGACGAAATTCGCATACTCTCGCTGGCGGTTAAATCGGGAACTGAATTGGATGAGTTAGTACAAAACGGCCAATTTACACCACTAACAGAGCGAGAGATGCTTGAAGAACAATATCAGCTTATCAGCAAGCTAGACGGCATAACGGGTAATTATGGCAACTTCCATGGCATCAATGTATTGACGGAACTTAATGGACAATTACCACAAGATAAAGAGACATTTTTGCGCACCATTGAGCACTTTATGATGATGAGTGAAAACGACCAGAATAACTTTGTTTTAGGTCGCCGCATGCACTATTACGCCACACTGAGTGATATGCGAAATCAGCTTATGTATGACAGCGTACAAAAAGAACTAGACCGAATTAAGCTGCAAAATCTTGGCAATCTTGACGATATTTTCTATCAACTCCGCCAACGTATGATCTAATAGTAAGGAACAGCGCAATGATAAACAATCTAGATAATTGGACGATTCAAAATGAAAACCCAGAGCACTGGTTGTTTAAAAATGAAGTGCTTACAATGCAAGTTCAAGAGGGCAATATCTTTGGTGCTGGCGCTAATGATGTAAAAAACATCTTTATTTATCCGGTAGACAAGCCAGAATACAGCGCGGAGGTGACGATTAATCTAGATCCGAACCTCAGTTTCGAGCAGGCTGGACTAGGGATTTACTGGGACAATGATAACTATATAAAAATCAGTAAAGAGATGTTTATGGGTGCGCGATCGCTGGTGTTTGTTGTAGAACAAAATGGTCAGCCTGATATTAAACATCGCTTATTATTCGGTGAGTCGACAGTATCGGTAAAGCTTGAAAGAAGCGACACTAAAGTTCGCGCTTATTATCGAACGCAAGATAACGACACATGGCAGTCAATTATAAGCACTGCCGCACTATCAGGGCACGAGCAAGGCGTTATGCTTTACACCTTTAGCGGCAGAATCACTGTGCCCAACTTTGCTGAATTTAGTGAGTTTGAGCTAACTGATTTGAACTAATGTGCATCCCGCATAAGATGAACTGGCCTGCTCCATTAATAAAGATTGAGTGGGTTAGTTAAGTGACGTTGCCATACTTTTAATGATCCATGTGTTGCTGAATTAGCAATTTCGCTAAAACGGAATTGTCCAAATGTGTGTTATAGCAGTATTGGCGCTAATTAGCTTAGTTCAAAGAAACGCTGCATAGTCGCGTTCCTGCTGCTTTTACCAAAATCTAAAAGTTAGCTATTTTGATAAAAGCTGGCTAATTAAAAAAGTTATAAAAATCTACCCGTAACGCTATGCGGTTATGCGTTGACTAATTTATCCAGCTCAATGAAGCTTTCATTGTGTTGATATTGCCAATAGAGCTGAGTTAACTCTGCTCTATTTTTTTTGTTCGTCAAAGAGGTAATATTCTGGTTTTGACTTAAATTTTGTAAATAGTCTGCGAGCTGCAGGTTGTCAATTAACACCTCGCCAGCCATGGGTATTTCATCGGCATAGGGATAGCATTGCCTACTGTCGGTTTGATATTGCTGTTGATCAAATTGAAAAAAGACAATATTAGCTTTGGTTTGTAGCATATCAATATACAAAGATGAGTAATCAGTAATCAATAAATCCACATCATTGATGATTTCATAAGTATCTTGCCAATCGGAAATGTTTAAAATATTCGGATAGTTTTTTATGTCATCAGCAAGGTTTGCTTCATTGGGATGGAGCCTGAGTAATAACAGTTGCTCGTTACTGACTAAAGATGCCGATAGGGCTTCAAAGTTAATCGCTTTAGTATAAGGGTTATGAGCAACCTCAGAGTGTGATGGGTTAGAAAGCGCTGAACTGTCTCGCCAAGAAGGCGCATAAAGCAACACTTGTTTTACCTGATTGATTTGCTTTAGTTCTTCAATGACAGAGGTTTTCGACTGGTTATGAGTGTCTATATTTGAAGGGTAACGTTTGTAATAGTCTGTACGAGGGTTACCGCACAATAACATTTGTTGTTGCTCTATTCTGAAAGCACTAGCAAACAGTGTTGATACTAATTCACTGGGTGCAATCATATGATCAGGCCGAACTTTTTGTTGATGGTACTGTGCTGCTGAAATGAATTTATCGTGCAGTGTTTGTGGATGATAAACCTTGAAAAGTGGGCCATTATTGATATCAAATTCAATTCTTTTTAATGGTGAGCCATGCCACAGATTTATTTTTATTGCTCCCCTGGCGAAATATTGATTAATATCGCCAATATAGCTGTTGTACACATAATATTTAGCCGTTAAAGCATGATAAATGCCTTTAAAGCTCCATCTTGTATACGCTTCATATCCTTGCTCAACTAGTTGGTTTACCAGTACTTTATCGCCACTAATCCAAATAGCCCTTATGGCTAATGCTTGCTGCCAATGTAAGAATAAATACTTACTGTTATCTGCAAATTTATTCTTATAGCATCCCATCACCGCTTTGCGGGAGCGAGGACAAAAACCGCCAATAAAGTACAAAGATTGCGTCACGATATATCTAATACAATTAACAATGAATTGGCTCATATAATCTCTCCGTGACTATAAAAATCCTTTAAATACAAAGATAGCATTTATTTTTGCTGAGCCAAGATGAATATTTGATAATCACAATTATATTTCTAGTCTCAATGATTCTTAGCTAATAGTGGTGCTTAAATTGTTTTTAATTTCAGTGGTTGAGATGTCTTCTGTTCTGGTTAGGTAGAGCACTTCACACTGACTTGCTAGGTGATCAAATTGTCCTTTCCAGTCATCGCCAATAGCAAATATATCCACATTATAGTGCTCAATATCCTGAGCTTTTTGTTGCCAATTATTTTCAGGTATTACTCGAGATACATATTTACAGGCATTAATAATTTCACTGCGTTGCTCGTAACTAAAAAAAGCTGCTTTGCCTTTAAGTGCATTAAACTCATCAGTTGATACGCCCACAATCAATTGGTCGCACATCTTACTTAAGCGCTCAAGTAGTCTAACGTGACCAAAGTGAAATAAATCAAATGTGCCGTAGGTGATAATGGTTTTCATAATATTATTCCTTTATCGAGACTAAAAATGTGAGTCGATTTAAATCAATAAGTAGATGTTAGCTTTTCATTTCAATTGCGGGATTGGACTTATCAAATTGCTTTTTCCACATGTTCACTAGATACAATGGCTTTTTAGATTGCTCAAACTCCATCTCAACCATTTTTACTTCTTCAATCGGGGTTGATTCATCAAAGTTAAGTTGTACTGGGCCGTATACGCCATAGGCCGTTGAATCTTCAGCTTTACTTTGGTATTTAGTTGAAGCGCCAAACAGGTTCAAGTCGCCTTTAATCACTAGCCAAATCTGCGGTAATAAAGCAAAACCAGGACTATCAATATTGAATTTATGCGCCTTTACGGCTTGTTGTTCGTTATTAATTACGGTCTCAGATATGATAGGTTTTTTGGGTTTTAGAATTAATGAACCTAAGAAAAGGCTGATTAACAAAGGCGATAATAAAAGGTATAGGAACATTAATACTGCACGCTGAAAAATGCCGTTGTAGTTAGTGGCTTCTTGAGTCGACTTTGCTATTAAGCTTTGATCTTCAACTTTGCTCCAACTGTTGGTTTGCGGATCAATAATGAGATCTTGTGAGATAATTTTGTTTTCAACACTTAATTGAGGCCCGACATAGGTGTTAGGTAAGATAATGCTATTTTGGATTTGGCTATCTTCAATAAAACAATATTCACCTACCACAATGCCCTGAGAAAGTTGTGCCTTACTGGATACTTTGGTGTATTCACCAATAGCGCCAAATACATCGGTTTCTGATAAATCAGGTAGCTGACACTGAGCTTCAACCACTAAACAACTCTGTGGCTGATTGGTATTAATTGTGCGGCCTTTAACACAAAAATCCTGACTATTTATCACATAATTTGAAGCGGCTACATACGCTGCTAGGCTATCAATATAAAAGCACTCCCCATGAAGTACCTGTGCCACACTGTTTGTATGATCAACTTCGGTCGTTTCTAATGGCCAATTTAATAATTGGTTATGCTTCCAGCCAGCAGGTAGCATCATCATTGCAGGGTTACGCTGCGCCATTTTTGCATGTACAAACTTTGATGGCATTAAGCGTGAGAATTCAATGAAACGCGCTAAACAAGGACTACGTAACATATCACCACGTACAACTAATGCTTGTGCGGTTTTATCAATACTCATACGTGATAGCACACTGTTAACGTGTTCTTCTGGCTTACTTAAAAAGTAATCAATGTTTAAGCCCCATTGTTCACCATTACCTATTTGCGATTCAATTTTTATAGCATCGTGGCTGATAACCATTTTTACATTTGTCACTCCTGCACAAGCTAAATCCTCTAGGGTATATTCCACTAAGGCTTTATTAGCGACAGGCAACAAAGCTGGGCAATAGTGTTGATCTAAAGGGTTTAATTCATTTCCGTTTCTGTTTGCAAATACGATAGCCTGCATAACATCTCCTAGTAGGCGCCACGCGCCAAAAGTACTGCTGGAATGGTTTTCAATAACAAGCTGATATCTTCTCTTAGTGATTGCTTGTAGATGTAATCAATATCTAGTTCTACTTGCTTATCAAAAGGAATATCTGAACGTCCGCTTACTTGCCAAATGCAGGTAATACCAGGTTTAACTCCCAATCTGCGACGGTCACTTAGTTGATATTGGCTTACTTCATTAGGTAGTGCAGGTCTTGGGCCAACTAATGACATATCGCCAATTAACACGTTCCAAAGCTGTGGCAACTCATCAATAGACGCTTTGCGGATGAGCTTACCTATGGTGGTAATACGTGGATCTTTTTTCATTTTAAATAAGACTCCACCTTGCATTTCATTGTTTTGTTTGATTTTTTCTAGTCTTTCTTCAGCATCAATATACATTGAGCGAAACTTCCACATGGTAAAAGGTTGGTTATTTCGGCCACTTCGTACCTGTGAAAAAAAGATCGCACCTTTCGACTCAATACGAATACTTAACGCAGTGAACATGAATAACGGTGCTAAGACGATTAGCAAAATGCTAGCGGCCACAATATCAAATGTGCGTTTTGCAAATTGACCACATTTGATGCCAAAGAAATACCAACGACGTTTATTCTGTGTGTTGGTTTGGCCTAAGCTCGATAGCATCGGCATCGGCTGTGGCTGTTTGCTTGTAGCCGAGTGGTTTGAATTAGCGCTGCTTGTATTCGCGCTGCTTGTATTCGCGCTGCTTGTATTCGCAAAGTGCACAGGCATATTACTTGAACGTTTTTGCTTTAATACACGAGCAAGAAATAATGGATTACCGATAACATATCGCTTCCACATTCGTGTTGGCTCTTGGCCTAAACGCCAAATCCACTCCATACCCACTTGTCTTAGGGCAACGGGTGCTCTTGATACGTTATTAGCAAAGAAATCAAACAATCCACCGACACCAATAGCTACGCCAGTATTCAGCTCAGCTTTATGATCACTAATCCATTGGTCCTGTTTTGGTGCGCCCATACCAACTAGCAAAATCTGAGCTCCGGATTGGTTTATTTGCTCAATCACTTGTTGTTCATTTTCTTTATTTAGATAACCGTGATGACAACCAACCACTTCAAGGTTAGGGAACTGTTTGCGAAGGTTGGCAGCCGCTTCATCAGTTGTGCCGTTTTGACCGCCTAAGAAGAATATTTTTATACCTTGCTTAGCCGCTTGCTCACACAACAGCGGTAACATATCAGTGCCATTAACGTTATCTTTAAGGCCAATATGATGTAACTGACAGGCGATACGTATTCCGCTACCATCTGCAAAAACTTGGTCACACTGATTTACGGTATTGCGGTAATCTTTATTAGTTGCTGCAAGGTTAAGGCAATCCGCATTTACAAAGGCAAATTGTTTTGTGGTTGTTGATTGCGCAGAACGAATAAGTAAATCCACACTTTCGCTCATGGTGTTGTTATCGATATTCACCCCTAATAAATTAAATTGCGCGGGGTAATTAAGCTGAGTAGAGACAACGACCAGTTTGCTGAATAAACACTTAAGAATATTAATGATGTAATGAATTAGACCCGATGATGCTTGTGAACCTGAATCGATATGTTGGATCCCCATACGACGTTGCATTTGCTCAACCGATAACATTCCTGGACGGCTGTTGTCTTGGGTTGATTCAAACACAGCGTACTCAAACGCACTGCCTAGTAAACCAATATCGCCTTTTAGAACACTGTAAAACAAAGGTAATGACTTAAACCGACCTTGAGAAAAACGATAGATAGCCACTTCTTTGTTATCAGAGTGAATGTAAAGGGTTTCAAATACTGGCTGTTTTGAACAAGCTAGCATTAAAGTTTTTAACACTAAAATTGGACTGACGATAATCATCATGTATAGCGCGATGACCCAATCAAATATTAAAATAGCGATAGGTGGGTTATCTTGGTTTTTATCTAAGTGTGTTGTTTTCATCGGCAGCCTCACAATAATGCTTTTAATCAGATACCTTGATATAGCAGGAAGTGTTCCAATGTTTTTAATTGACTGATTTTATGGGGTTATATGTGATTCTGTTGAAGGTTTTTAAAATGAGTTTTTCAGGTTAAACACTGACTTTGCAGAATGCGAACCACACTGCAAAGTCATTTTTAGGATAGTGAATACAGGTTTTTATTAATAAGTTATTTATCATGAAGTAGATTAAAACTTATTATCTTGCATGAACTCATTGGTGACACCGTCACGGGATATACGCATTTTTTGTATGATACTAATGCATTTTTGTCCCACTCCCTCGATTACGATATAACCCCAGGCTGGCATTATCCATTGTGCATATGCAGCAACTAAAGTGGTCACTGTACGACCTGTTTCAGCCTGTAAAATACTCGGTGATGTTGCAATTGCTTTATTCACTAATTCAACCGCTGCTTTACCATCACCTAAACGAATCGCTTGTCTTGCAAGGTAGCGTAATTGGTATGCTCTAGCGGCTTTTTCATGACGAGCAAGTAATGTTGGGGCAAAGTCTCGCGCTTTTTCAATCATCTTTTCCCATGATGCGTACTGCTTCAGTAAATTAGCTGATAAGCCGCCATGGTTTAAGCGGTAATAGGTTAAAGGCTCTGGTAAACCTTCGATTTTCCACGATGTCGTAGCAGCAATGCGTAACCAACATTCAATATCTTCTGATTGACGGAAGGTTTCATCGAAATAACAGCTATAACGTTCAGCTGTACTCATTGACTGATAACGGATGTCATTAAGTGTTGTACGGCGAATGACTGGTGCACTGCCATTACCCACAGGGTTACGACAAAGTAAGTGAGCTGCATCGATATCATTTAGTTTAGGCATTTGATAAAAGTCGATAAATTTACCGTCGTAATCGATAAAGCTTGAGCGAGAAAAGCTCACACCGATTTGGCTGTCATTATCTAAATGCTGTACATGACGAGCCAACTTTTCAGAATGCCATAAGTCGTCAGAGTCGATGAAAGCGATGAACTCACCTAACGCATGACGGATACCTGTATTTCGCGCAGCTGCTAATCCTTTGTTCTTTGCATGACGAATAATATGCACACGAGGATCGCCTATAAACTGCTTACAAATTTGAATGCTGCGGTCATCACCACGATCATCAATAATCAATAATTCAAAGTTATCAAATGTCTGGCTTAGTACAGACTCGATTGCCGCTTTAACAAATTTTTCAACGTTATAAACAGGCATTACTACTGAGATTCTTGGAGTCATAGTGTTTTCCTTAACTGTGTTTAACAGTTGATTGACTAAATGAGATGCGGCTGCTGTACCAGCAAAGCCAAGGCATGATGATTAAATAAGTCACCATCACGCTCAGTGCGACTGTGGTTAAGTCAAACTGGCTTGCAATACTGATGACCAGTGTTAGCAAAGCGGTGATAGCGATATTCAAATTGAAATTTAAGCGACTATGGCCGTTGGCAAGTAGTAGCTGGCTTGCAGCCTCTGCCATTGGGCGAACTAACCCGCTCAAACATAAGAAAATAAAAACGGCTAGTGCATCAGTTGATAACCATTGCTCACCGTATACAAAGGGGACATACAGTGGGGCTAAACTGGTTTGTAAGATGATGATTGGCGCTGCAATTGCTGTGATCGCAATAACGCTGTTACGGTATTTTTGCTGTGCAGATTGCACACTTAAATCATCGTTATCACTACAAAGGTGTGAGTAAAAAGCGGTGCCGAAACTTTGCACTAAACCTAAACTGACGCCTAAGCTCACGTTATAAGCAAAGAAGTAAACACCTAATGCTTCAACTCCCATAAAATACCCAATGACCAGATAATCGATGCTCTGTCTTAAGGTATTGATTAAGTCACTTAAACTTACTGGTACGCTGAAGTTTAATAATGTTTTTACACGCGCTATTGATGTTGCTTGGGTAAACACAGGTAACGGCGTTGCAGTTTTATGGATGTAAATCCACACAAATACCATGACCACTTTAGGGATGATAATGGCCCATATACCAAAACCACTTAACGCTAATACTGCAGTTAACACACCATCACCAATGGTTTGCCAAAGGTTAGCGCTAGCGACTTTACGCATATTGTTGTTACGTAAATTTACCGTGGCGTACAGCATGCCAAATGGGAGTAATAAGTAACTGCTAGCGACAAATAAAATAGGCAGTATTAACTGGCTGTCTTGATAGTAATAAGCTAACGGCAAGCTGATTAAGCTCATTAATACGAATGCACTAATACAAGATGCAAAGTTGATGGTATTGGCGCTGGCTAAATTATCGCTAAAGTCAGCATCATTCATACGAATTAACGCAGCTGAGGTGATACGTCTTGTTGGAGTACAGATTAGTTCGAACAAAGTTAGCACTATAGCAACTTGACCGAATATCTCAGGAGTAAGTAAACGTGCGGTAATAACACTTGCACCTAATCTCACCACTCGACCACTGAACTGTGCGCTCGCTAACCACAAAAGGTTTTTACCTAATGAACGAATGCCATGACTTAGCATCTCATTAAGCGCGAATTTTTGATTCAGCGATTGCTTCTGTTCAACTTGAAGCTTGGTGATGTTTTGCATAACCGCTACCCTTATTAATGAATTGCAATTTGCTGATTGAAACTTAATACAAACTGCGTCGATACTTAGGTATTACAGTTATCGTGCCAATTTTTAAGGTGTTGTTTTATAGTGGTTTTATGTTGTTTTTGGATGCTGGTTAATTTCTGTTTTAGCAATTTGAGAGAGCACGGTTGCAGATTGCAACATGCAAACATGATGGTTTGAGTGCGAAAAAAGTGTCGTTACAAGCTGGTATAAGATGTGGCGCCTAGCCCAATAGCGCGGATTAATGTTGAAACAATATGGGCTTGATAAGCTAAATTGAGTGCAAATCAGATGGACATTGAGGTGATATGAAAACTTTAGTTATTGGTGTGATAGTGAGCGCAGCACTGTTATCTGCTTGCAGTGAACCTTCAGTAGTAAAAGAGGGTATTAGCAAACAAGTTGAGCAAAGTGATACTGCAATAAAACAAGAACACCACTGTAATGAGCTATTTTTCAATCAAATTGAGCAGGAATTACTAACAGGTGATGGGCAAGGGCACGGACCTGATATTGGATCTGAAGAATGGAAATCTGTGATTGAGTTTAAGCTTGGCGTTAGAGGTCAAACAGAAGTCCCTGAAAGAGACACGATTGAATGGTGCGATTACATCCATTCTCAGATGGCATTACGGTAGAAATCTGCTCGATTATCAAATGAAATGAGAAAGTATTTCAAACATTAACCTGTTTAATCGACACCGATAACAGGTTAGTTTTAGTTTGTTTAACTCAAAAGAGCACTAAGCTCGAATGCACTTAGCATATTGCACTTATGTGGATGCATTTAGCAGATTGCACTTATCAGATTACACTTATTTAAGTGTCGTAAGCTAATTGCATATTACGGATTGTATGTGCTTGTTTAAATTACGCTAAGGGGTTTAATCAACAATCTAATATTTATATCAATCCCGCATTAATGTGATTTTAAGGAGAAGACAGTGCTGTTAAATACCCCAATTTGTGACTTTGGCTGGAAAGCACCTGAGTTCACATTAAAAGATGCATTCGGTGAGTCTTTTACCATGAGTGAGCATTTAGGCGAAAAGGGCTTATTAGTCATGTTTATTTGTAATCACTGCCCTTATGTAAAGCGCATAGGGGCTATACTTGCTGAAGATACAAGGCACTTAATGGCGCAAGGCATAAACGTATTAGCTGTGATGTCTAACGATTACTTAGCGGTGCCTGCAGATTCTCCAGAAAACATGAAACAGTTCGCCAGAGAATATAGTTTTACATTTCCATATCTCGTTGATGAAAATCAACGTGTTGGCCAGCAATATAATGCAGTATGTACGCCTGATTTCTTTGGGTTCAATAGTGCAGGTGAGTTGCAATATCGAGGTCGATTAGACGATGCAAAAATGGCTGACAGCAAGCATCGTACCCCTGAGTTATTAAATGCGATGCTAATGATTGCAGATACAGGTAAAGGCCCTGAAGATCAGTTCGCGAGCATGGGTTGTTCAATCAAATGGCGTTAATTATCAAGCCGGTATTTCTAAAGCTATGAGCGGTAAAGCCCAAATCCTTTAAACTCAAAGCCTTTAAACTCAAAGCCTTTAAAATCAAAGCGTTTTAACCCAAGCCTTAAAATAAATAACGAATTATGAAGCAACAAGATAGACACGGAGCAAATTATGACCCATCCAATTATTAATGATTTAAGTAGCCGTTACACAGCAAAGCGTTACGATCCAATCAAGCGCGTTTCAGCAGATGATTTAGCAGTGATATATGAAGCGATGCGTTTATCTGCATCGTCAATTAACTCACAGCCTTGGAAATTTATTGTGATTGAAAGTGATGCCGCAAAGCAAAGAATGCATGATACTTTTGCTAATAAATTCCAGTTTAATCAGCCTCATATCAAGGCTTGTTCCCATGTAATTTTGTTTGCCCATAACCCGCACTATACCCGTGATGATTATGCACAAGTTGTTGATAAAGGGATTGTAGATAATCGTACCAAGCCTGAAGATAGAGAGGCTGCATTTGGTGGTTTTGCTTTTGTTGACTTAAATACTGACGAGCAGGGTAATAATGCCGCCTGGACTAAATCGCAAACCTATTTAGCGCTTGGTAATACGTTACATGTATTGGCGCGTTTAGGGATTGACTCAACCACAATGGAAGGGGTTGATAGTGCAATGATTAATCAAACATTTGCCGAAGAACTCGGTGGATTTGAATGTGAGGTGGCGCTGGCGATTGGTTATCATCACAGCGAAGAAGATTACAATGCTAAGTTACCTAAATCACGCTTAGCAAAAGAGCAGGTATTAACGATTCTATAATTTGCACAGCATAGATAATCGAGCCTAGCTAATATTTTCAGTTAGTTAGGTGTTCGATGTTGATTGCTTTTAGCTGTTCGTCAAATCAAATATTCATGATGAAAAGTGAATATTTGATCCATCCAACTAAGCGACCTTTATAAATGATGAGTATCATAAATGATGAGTATCAAGCGGTGTTCACTTTATATTGGTTGAAGCTTTTAAGCTTCTTCAAGGTTTTGCGCTCTTTTATAGACATCTTCTGGCTCTTCCGCCCTTAAAGCCATACCCAGTACAATTAAACCTGGCCAAAATAAATAAGCTAAAATTTCTAAGTTCTCACCAAAGGTGTATAAACCTAGCAGCATTAAAATGGCCATACCCACTTTTGCCAATGGATTGGTAAATAACCTTACTAGCAAAGCAATAAAGGTGATTAACATTGGAATCGCTAATGCAATAGCGCCTACTACACCTTTGACAAACAATAACCCATACCAAGTGTGATGAGAGCCAATTGGCATGTATTCCACCATATGAGGCCCACGTTCGACAATCCCATGTCCGAAATAGATGGCTTCGTTCATCCATCTCTCAACAGCGATATCTGCTAATGATTGCCTGACACGAGTGGAACCTGCTCGCGCTGCTTTTACCGCAGTAATACTTTGCTCTATTTTTGTTATCAATGATTCACCGATGACCCCAACAAATAACATGACAGGAGCGAGTAATAGGTACAACCAAGGAGAGCGAACAAAACGTAAGGTTGCGAAGAAACCAATTAAGGCTAAATAGCACGCAATAGCCAAACGTGATTGCGATATTAAAATCATGAGCAGGCTGCCAGCAAGACCCCATCGTTTCCATTTTTGGTTTTTCTCTTGTAAGGCAAAAATAAAATATAAATTACCTAACATGCCTAAAGCAGGTGCCCATGGAGTGAATAAACGCCAGCGGGGCACACCGCTACCAGGGTCGATTTCGTATAAACTCACACTAAAAAACTCAGGACCGGGGCCACCAATAATGCTTAATGGTGAAACATATAACGTGCTGGGTAATCCAACTGCCCAAGCCATTACAAATACAGGGAATAGAATTACCGTATGCTTACAAACGCGGCAACTGGCGCGATAAATGATTTCAGGTCTGATAGGCATACAACCAATAAGTGGAAATATTGCGAGTAACGCCCAGCCTTTCGCCCAACCGATAGATGATTTTATTAATTTGCCCGTGCCAAGGCCAAATTGCAGATGACCGACTACCAATGCGATTAACATGACCCACATGCCCAACACCCAAACATAATGGCTAATGCTAATGCGCGACGCTGGCTGGCGAGCGAGTTTTTTATAAAGTAAGCGTAAAAATAGAATCCAAGCAATCACTGGTGCAATGACATATAACGCACCTAACAACCAAAATAAGTAACTAAAACTTATGCAGTTGTAGATGATTTTTTCGTCAATATTTTCCGCAGTAATGGTTTGCGAATCCATAAAATGCATAATCCTACTAGTGACATGAATGAGGCGCACAATCCGCCGAACGCAATAAGAATGACGGCAAGCTTATCGGGAGAAGATGGCAAGCTGGGCGCTGATAATAATTGCAACATTGGGTAAGCGGTATAAATATCCGATTTACCCACATCCATTTTGGCCATTGCAGAAGTTAATACTGCAGAGGCTAATTGATGTTCTCGTTGTAAGTCGGCAAGTTTTGCTGCGTCATCATTACTGTGCTGCAGACGTTGCTCCCAGGTATTGATCTGTGAGGTTAATGAGTCGACTTCAGACTGTGTCGCGTTACGGTTTGATGCAATGCTGATGAATTCTTGCATCATTTCCGCGCGGCCATCGACATCATTAAGGGTTAACAGGTTAAGTAAGTCATCATCTTGAAAACCGATAATGATTTTAAACCGTTGTTTCATGCTTTTTAAAATACTATCTAACTCAGCTTGCAATGACACCAACACAGGGTGCCTTGTACCTAAGCGACCTGCATTTTCTATATACTGGGTGTTTGCCGCATTATGTTTTTCAACTAACTGTTGGAATAGTTTGTCGTTGTTCAATTTTAATAAAATAGCAGCTTGGGCATCTGTAATGCCTAAATGGTTTTCATACAAAATATAACTGGCATTAAGGCCTTCAAGTTCAGCTAAAATGGTGACTTTACTGTGCCTTAATCGCTCGATAGTAATCGCCAACTCTTTAAATTGATCTAGCGTGACTAAACCGCGTTCAGATTGAAAATCAAGTAATTGCTTTTGGGTTTCTTTTACGCGAGTTGAATAGCTTTTAAGGCCTCTTTTAATGCCAACCTCACGTAAACCGATTTCATCTGCGCGTAAGTCAGTTAAGATATTTTGTAATGAGCGATACATTGCCCAGCCGCGCTCTTGTGCAGCTTCTGGCGTTGCTGCTTTTACGCTATATTCCATCAAACCTGTTTGGCTTGGTAACTTAAGTTTGGGTTTATTGATTGCCGATGTGGGTAGGTCAAGGTAATGGGCTGCACTTTCCATCAGCAAGGTACTCATCGAAATCGCTTTATAGTTCTCACGAGGATCAATCGCTGAGCTCATATAAGGTGAAATACTTGATGTACTTGCCTGGCCTAAGCTGTCTAAACTCAGCGATGAACCCGCTGCAGCCCCAGGCAGAATTAATACCCATTTACTGACATAGTTTGTTGGCGCAAGGTAGATAAAAATGGCTGCAAATACCCAGATTATCAATAAAGATCCAAACGCTGTTTTAAGGTATAGACGCTTACGCAGCTTTGGGGTTAATTTGCTGCCTTCTAGCGTTGCACGCTTAATCCAGTATAGATAGGCTAATTCAGAGAAACTGGTTTGCTCAACGGTTTCGTCTGCAGTGTAATGCTCATTATCTTTTGATTGTTCTGAATCAGTTGCGCTTGCTGCAATAGCTTGCTCAATGGCCGGGTTGCTAGGTGTGCTATCCGTGCTGTTCTGAGTCTTTTTTTCATCATGAATCCGGCTCATTACTCACTCCTTACAACCATCCAATAAGTGTTGTTGGTACCACTAGCTCTGTTACTGTTCTGGCAATTTCACGCATATTGGTCACACGTGAGTCGTAACAGGCAAGTCCGTCACCAGGGAGTAATACTGGGTTTGATTGATCATTCCATGCACTTTGAATCAGTCCATCAATAGAACGTTCAACAATATCAATCTGGTTAGAGAGTGGGTTTTTAGTTACTAATATGACGTAACGGCTAGCATTGGTTGATTGCGCACCACCGACACAGTTTGCTGCAATGGCGCCATTCAATAAACGGGTACCATAAGGGAAACGAGTTGCCTCACGGTCGACCGCTGATTGGCTATTTGAGCTTGCAGGCTGCGTTAAGTTTGACATAAATACCCTAATCCCTGGTGCTGTCAATTGCGATGGTCTAGCGAGTTGATCATTAAAAGAATGTGTTGATGGAACATGGACATGATCCCCAGCCATTAATGTCATACTGGGTACTTTTTCACCTGTTAGCATACCACGTAAATCCATATTGAAAACCTGCCCATCACGAATCACTTTTATCGCTGAAATATCGGCATCAGGGCGAACACCACCTGAAGATTTTACTGCGGCGCCGACACTACGTTTTATCGCCTGATCACCGGCATAGTTGCTACCGTCATCTTTTAATTCTATTGGTAGTTTTTTATTGATCATATGCTGGCCGGGCTCAAATACCGCACCTGAAGTGGTGATTTCAATCGGTGCCCAGCTGATAGGTAAAATACTGATGCGCACAGCATGTGCCAGCATTAAGTTTTCATCTATCAATAAGTCATTTATTAATTGGTTTAACTGTTTAAGGGTTAACCCTTTTGCTGCAATGGCAGGTAAGTAGGGTAGATAAATATTACCATCGGCATCGACTTCAACATCTTTACTGAAGTCTTCGCCGTTCAAAATGTTAATTGAAACTTTATCACCGACAGATAATGACAATGCTTGTTCAGTATCTACAACCATGGCTTTATTGCCAAATATTGGCGCCGTAGGAAAGGTTGTGTGGTTTGAGGTAACCGCACTGACTTTTCTGTTATAAGGCGTTTTCTGGCCAAAATAATGACAACTTGTTAACTGCTTTTCTAAATCACAAACGTCTTGCTTAGCTGGCTGCGAAGGGGTAACGCAAGCGGTTAAACTTGCGATCATAGCGACTGAAATTAATGTATTAATCGTTTTCATTGCGTTATTCCCTTTACGTTGAGTTTAGAACGGTTTAGAACAAATTTCTTTGACATTATTTAGCTAGCTAAATCGGCGATGACTCTTTTATCAAAGTCTGACTCTTCAACAATGCTGCTGTGACGTAAAAAATCTAACGCCAGTGTTTCAGTTTCAAATATTTCAAAAATATGATGTAAACGGGTTAATTCAATCAATGATCTCACTGCGGGTGATGGTGAAAGGAGAACAATGTTTCCTTGATAGTTCAGCGCTTGATTACGCGCTGAAATCAGCACAGATAATCCACTGGAATCGATATATTCAAGGTGCTGCATATCAATGACTAAACGGGTATGACCTCTATTGATGTAATCGATAAGGGCCGCTCTATAAGTCGGTGTGTGCGCCATAAACATTCTGATTGGTAGGGTCACTACGCTGGCATGTTGGGCAACTTTTAATTCAAATTTCATAACGTGCTCCTAGATTGAAATGACGCTCTTGTGCTTGTAATTGGATATTGCAGTTAGTGTGCCATACTTTATGTTGTTATAAATCAGTGGCTTATATGTTTTGCTTTTCGATTTGGTTTGATGTTTTGCTGTTTGCAATGAGGTTAATTGCTGTTTGCAACACGGTTTTGATGCTTGTTATTGCGTTTTGCAAATTGCAAAAAGGGATTATTTATTCGTGAAGAGTTAAATCAATGACTATTAAGCAACTTTGTTCCAAGTTGACGCGTGATGAGAGATTCATGGATGCCGAATGGGTCGTAGAATATGGAGATTATTTGTGATGCCGAGTTTTAAGGGGCTTTTACTTTAACTGGCTTTTACTTTCAGAGACTTTTACTTTCTGGGACTTTTACTTTCAGAGACTGTTAACTTATATGAACAAAGCAGCGTGTCGTAGTTGTATCTGCAGATAAGGTCGCTTGTTCATATCTGGCCCATAGGGATTTGGGAAATGTCATTATGATGTTGGGAACATCATTGACCATCTGGTTGGGGCATTTGTATATTCTATACATTTATTACGCCAAGCAATGGATTAGGTTGAAGTAATCACTGTCAGTAACAGAGCCAATACTGATGAAGTACAAAGCAGATGCTGGTAACTCGTTTGGCCCCTTTCCAAGCTAGAGTATTAGCTCATCACATTTCAATTCTAGGCATTTTAACTACTTTTTCTAATTGGTGCCGTGCTCAGAGAAAAGAGAGCTTACTAAATAAAAAGCAGAGTCCTATAATCGTCCTCTGCTTTTATTCAATCAGTTAATGCCTGATTATCCTTGAGGTGTAATTAAGTACTTCTCACCAGTCGCTTGTTTAGAATAAGACGCTATCGATTGTAATTTTAATACTTCTGCTAATGACACTTCATGTGTGTAGTGGCTAGCAAAAGTGGTGCTGATCTCTTCTGCAACGCGTTGGCGCATCGCAATCACCGTTTTAGTTCCTAGTTTACCGAGTGCATTGAATAACAAGAACCCATTGATACCCCATGCAAAACCGAAGTTACGATTTAGCGTAATAGGTCTACGGTCTAATGCGCCATAGATGTAAACTTGTTTGAAAATGTCTGAGCCATATACGCTGTGCTCTGTCATATCACGCGCCGCAGCAACTTCCATACAGTTAAGAATATCACTGGTTAATTGACCGCCACCAATGGGGTCAAACGCAATCGTTGCACCCGTTTCAATAATTGCTGCAGTTAAGTCAGCAAGAAAGGTATCACTACTTGAGTTAACAACATATTTTGCGCCCATATCACGCAACAGCGTTTCTTGTTCTGCTTTACGTACGATGTTAATTAAATCGACGCCATCGGCAATACAAATACGGTTTAACATTTGACCAAGGTTAGACGCAGCTGCCGCATGAATGATGGCCTTATGGCCTTCAGCGCGCATGGTTTCAACCATCGCTAATGCGGTAAGTGGGTTAATAAAAGAAGATGCGCCTTCTTTAGCCGTAGTGCCTTGTTTTAACTCTAAACAGCTTTGCACATTAGCGCATATAAATTGACGATAAGTTCCACCACCAATCACTGCAACAGTCTTACCCATTAATGCTTGTGCCGCAGGCGATGAACCTGCTGCCACTACAGTTCCAGCCCCTTCATTGCCAACTGGAGTTGCCTTACCCACTCGGGTTTTAACCGCAGGCATGAATTTAGCGGGAACATCAGCTGTAATAACAGGGCTTTGCTTTGAGCCTGATTCTGCCGCAGTTGTCATATCAGCAGCACTGAACAAAACGGCTAAATCTGACGGGTTCAATGGTGCTGCTTCAATGCGAATAACCACTTCATTGGCAGAAGGTTGTGGCATCTCGATGTCATTTAAAGCTAGGGTTAATTTATTATCTTGGCTGATTGTTGAAGTCAGTTGAATGTTGGTATCTTTCATGCCGCTTTGCTCCTGCAAATAACTAAATTCGATGAACCAATAACGAGATTGTATTGGCCGTAATTTGTTGGTAATTAATTTAAGTCAATATTTTAGTATTGGTTGTTTTTATCGCTAAGCACTATTCAGCATTTGCTGCTTGAAACTGAGCTTTTACCTTTTGGAGAAATTCGGGCATGTTTGTCAGGCGATCTGCCTCAACGCTTTGGGCAATGGCGGACTGACTCATTGAAGCGTTCCACTCTTTCATTCCAGGAACCTCTGCAAGTATGTCCCAATCAAGTTGGCTAGAGCCAAAGGCGCTAACGATGGTGTTTACGTAATAAACATAGATGTCAGCCATGGTGAATTGTTCACCTGCTACCCAAGGTGAAAACTGGCACAAGCGACTTAAGGCTGTTATTCCACGGTTTAATACTTGGCGAACTTCCGCTTTAACCGTTTCCGGCGCTGCAGTGCCTGACAATGCATAAGGTATTAGTCGTCTGCTTGGTAGTTCAAAATAAAGCTCTGCTATTTTCATAATTTGACGTACAACCGCTCGCTCTGTGGCATTGACAGGGTAGAGAGGGCTGTCAGGGTACGTCTCTTCAATAAAGTCACAAATCACACTCGACTCTGAAATATGAAGGCCTTCAGCCGTTGTGACCACAGGAACCTTGCCGGCAGGACTAATTGCCATTAACTTATCACTACCACCGTAAATCAGGTTTTCTTCAAACGGTAGTTCTTTGTGTAGCAGTACATGTTTCACTAGGTTGTAATAGTTGCTAGCGGCAAAACCGTGCAAAGTCATCATAAATAAGTTTCCATCATAAACGTGAAGGTGGTTTCTTTTGCCTGCAAAGCACAATTAACGTCCAGTCTGTATCACGCTGCAACAAGGTCATGGTTGCAATGTTTAAGTTAAACCAATTATTACTTGTTTTAATCAGGTTATATATATGGAAAAATACCAATCACTATTGCTTTAAAGACAATAATGGGTGGTGATAATTACTCAGATATTTATTTGATGGGGAAGCCTGTTGGATCATCTACGTGCAATAGGCTATTTCAGTAAAGCCGTCGAAACGGGTTGCTTTACTAAGGCAATTAAAACAATTAAGACACCCATCATTATTTTCAAAGCAGATGCTGGTAACTCGTTTTTGCCCTAAAACGTGTTTCAAATTTTTAAGTTATCATTTGAAAAAAATCAAAGTCGTGGCGCTTCGCCCACACCAGACTAAAAGGGAGTGAACTGCGACTCCCTCTTAGAACACCCCGCAG